>DASUAR010000323.1:0-8340 GCA_035763685.1 Actinocrinis sp.
ATGAGGACGCTCCGGCCGCACGCCCAGGCTCGTCGCGCAGTGAACCATCTGCGCCTGGCGGCGCGTGGCGATTCGCCGTCACGATCCCCGACAAAGCGGCGGCCGGATCGTTGCCTTGATACATTCCCCAACACCGCCTAGACGAGCACCTCGACGGCCAACGCGCCATCCCCGGTGAGATCGGCGAGCGTCAACGCGTGACCGGCTGGTACCAGCCGTACCGCACCCGGCTTCAGCGACGGACGCTGTGAACCGCGCTGTGAAAGCGAGCCCCGCACAAGGCTGACCGCCCGTGGCGTGCTCGACGGCGTCAGGTGCAGAACGCCGCCCTTATCGACGGAGTGGATGATGCCCCGGGCGCCTAAAGGCAGCGGCTCGATGTGCTCACGGACATCCGTGGCCGCGAGACTCGCGAACGCCAACGCGGCCCTGGTCAACGTCGCGGCAGTCGGCGGCACCGGCTGACTCGGCGCGCGCAGCAGCAGTTCAGGATGGATCTGCGCATCACTGAGCACGGACGCGACATCCGGCGGGATCTGCGCGAGCTGTGGCTGAAGGGCCGTGAGAGGCATGGAGGGCGAAATCCTGTCCTGTGTGCTGTCTTCGCTGTGGACACCGGTTGGGATAAACCGCGGTGACACGGACCGTGATCACGGAAGGGGAGACCCGGGCGGAGAAAGGCCGGGCTCGGCGAATGCTGACTGCGAGCTGCCCGGATCAGGCCGGGCGGCGGAGGGTCAGCTACAGCTACAGCGACAACAACAGAGCGCGCCGCCGACACGGTGCGACTCGGCGGAGAATCCGACCGAAATCGCCCGCTTGGCGAAAATACCGGCACGCACTGACATGATGCGGAAAGGCTACCGCACATCGACGGGGTGTTGGGAACTGCGCGCCGCTAAGTTCGAAGAGAGGCTATTCACCCTCGCGTGTGATTACGACTGCCCGAAAGGGCGAAGTCCCGCCCGCATGAGACTGGATCCGCAGCTCCGGGCCGTCGAAGGCGATGCACGTCGGGTGGGTCGCGATGCCGGCGAAGAGCATCGTCGAACGCTGCTCTCTACGAGTGAATCAACCCGCCGCTAGCAGATCGCGGCTTGACGGGCCGGGAATGACGCGCGTGTAATTTCAAGCAGGTCGCCCGGAGTTCCTGACGAGAGGTCAGTGATCTCAAGTCGATCGCGCACGTGCCGGGAACAAGAGACGGGAGACGTACCGATGGACGAGGTCTTCCCGCTGCTCGGTGGCTTCGAGGAGGAGCTGACCTGGCAGGAGCGGGCGCTGTGCGCGCAGACCGATCCCGAGTCCTTCTTCCCGGAGAAGGGCGGCTCGACCCGCGAGGCCAAGCGGGTCTGCCTGGTCTGCGAGGTCAAGGCCGAATGCCTCGAGTACGCCCTGGCCCACGACGAGCGCTTCGGCATCTGGGGCGGCCTGTCCGAGCGCGAGCGGCGCAAGCTCAAGCGCAAGACCGCCTGATCCAAGTCGCGCAGATCCAAGCCGTGCAGATCTAACGGCGCGCAGATCAACCTCTGACGGTCCATCACGCCCGACGCCGGTCGTTCGTGACATCCGCACCCTCTAAATCAGCGCGGCGCTGCCCGCTGTGGGTCGAGATCCCGACGATCCGGATTCCCTTACGCCGGTTCAAAACCGGACAAAACTGGACGACTTCCCGGCAACCTCCCCGGCGCTCTTCCGCGTCGCGTAGGGTGGGTCAACCGCGCCGCTGCCCCGCGCTGTCCGACAGACCCGCGCGGCGGTACGGCACGGCCCAGCACCAACACCGCCCCTGCCGTCGAGATCCGGGTCGTCGTTTCGCATGACAATGTACGCACCACCCGCGCGTCCCTCGGCTCACGGATCCGATCCGCGAGCCGCCGATCCGCGCGCGGCGGGCGCCAATCCGCTGGAGGCCTTGCGCCACCATGTCGTGACCGCCGTGCTCGTCAGCCACGACGGCGCGCGCTGGCTCGGCCCCGTCCTCGACGCGCTGCTCAACCAGCGCCGTCCGGTCCAGCGGATCATCGCGGTGGACACCGGGTCCCGGGACAACTCCGTCGAGCTGCTCGAAGACGCCCTAGGCGCCGACCAGGTGCTCCAACGCAAGCGTTCCACCGGTTACGGCGCGGCGGTCGCCTTCGGCCTGAAGTCCTCGCCGCCGGTCGGCTACGACGAGTTCGGCTACGACAGCCCGCACCAGCCGGTCGAATGGATCTGGCTGCTGCACGACGACTCGGCCCCGGCCCCCGACGCCCTCGGCCAGCTGCTGCTGACCGCCGAGGACGAACCGGACGCCGCCGTACTCGGCCCCAAGATCCGCGGCTGGTACGACAAGAAGCAGCTGCTCGAGGTCGGCGCGACGGTCGCGGCCAACGGCCGCCGCTGGACCGGCCTCGAGCGCAACGAGCACGACCAGGGCCAGCACGACGAAATCCGCCCGGTCCTCTCGGTCAGCTCGGCCGGCATGCTGGTCAAGCGCGAGGTGTGGGACCAACTGCGCGGCTTCGACCGCGGCATCTCCGTCTTCCGCGACGACCTGGACTTCTGCTGGCGGGTCAACAGCGCCGGATACAAGGTCGTCGTCGCCCCCGACGCGGTCATCCACCACGCCGAGGCCGCCGCCCGCGAGCGGCGCAAGATCAGCGCCGGGCCCAACCGCCCGCACCTGCTTGACCGCAACCACGCGCTGTACACCGTCGCGGTCAACCGGGACAGCCGGTTCTGGCCCGCGCTCTGGCTGCGGCTGATGGCCGGATCCTTCTTCCGCGCCCTCGGCTTCGTGATCGCCAAGCAGCCCGGTACCGCCTCCGACGAACTGCTCGCCCTGCTTACCTTCGCCGCCCGGCCCGACCGGATCCTGCGCGGCCGCGCCGCGCGGCGCAAGCTGCGGACCGTGGGCGGCTACCAGATCGAGCAGTTCTTCCCACCGCGCGGGGCATTGGCCCGCACCGCCTTCGACAACATCTGGACCCAGCTGCGCGGCGAGCGCGCCGACTCGGTCCAGGACAACTCCCGGCACCGCTCGGTGGAGACCGGGCCGGTCTCCGAGGAAGCCGAGGCGCTGGAGACCGACTCAGCCGCGCTGATCAAGCGGCTGCTGCGCAACCCGATCATCGCGGTGGGCGGTGGCCTGACCCTGATCGCGTTGATCGCCGCCCGAGCCATCCTGGTCGGCGGCACCCTCTCTGGAGGCGCGCTGCTGCCGACCCCGGCCGGGGCGGCCGATCTGTGGTCCGCCTATCTGTCCGGCTGGCACGGCGTCGGCCTCGGCACCACCGCCTACTCGCCGCCGTATCTCGGACTGCTGGCGGTCCTGGCCACCCTGCTGTTCGGCAAGGCGTCCTGGGCCGTCTCGGTGCTGCTGATCGGGTCGGTTCCGCTCGCCGGCCTGAGCGCCTCTTACGCGTTTCGCCGGATAACCTCCTCGGCACCGCTGCGGATCTGGGCCGGCTATGCCTACGCGCTGCTGGCTGTCGCCACGGGCGCGATCGCGACCGGACGGCTCGGGACCGCGGTAGCCGTCGCCGTGCTGCCGCTGGTGGCTACCACCGCGACTCAGGCGATCGGCGGCCCGGGCCGCGTCGGCTCCACCCGCTCCGCCTGGACCTGCGCCTTCCTGCTGACCATCGGCACCGCCTTCGCCCCGGTCACCTGGATTCTGGCGCTGGTCTTCGGCGCGCTCGCGGTGCTCACCGTCGCCTGGCGCACCCGCTCCAACATCGCGGTGACCATCATCCGGATGGGCATCGTGCTCGGCACGCCGCTGGTCGTGCTCGTGCCCTGGTCGCTCTCCCTGCTGCGGCACCCCACCTCCTTCTTCCTGGAGGCCGGGCTGCCGGGAGTGAACCTGGAGCGTCCCGCGCCCACACCGATCGGCCTGCTGCTCGGCAACCCCGGCGGCCCGGGCACGTATCCGTCCTGGTTCGGCGTCGGGCTGCTGCTCGCCGCGCTCGCCGCCTTACTGCGTGGTACCCGGCGGCGCGTCGTGATCTCCGCGTGGGCGCTGGCACTGGTCGGCTTCGGCTCCGCGGTCGTCATCGCGGGACTCGAGGTCACCCCGCCCGGTTCGAACCAGAGCGTCGTCCCGTGGCCCGGCATGTCCACCGCGCTGCTCGGCCTCGGCCTAATCACCGCGACCGTGGTCGGCGCCGAGGGCGCGAAGGAACGCATCGCCACCGCCGCGTTCGGCTGGCGCCAGCCGCTGACCGTGCTGATCACCAGCGCCGCCGTGCTCGCCCCCGCCGCCGCCGGAGCCTGGTGGCTGGTGCGCGGCGCGGACAACCCGGTGTCGCGGGTCTCGGCGCAGATCCTGCCGCCTTACGTCGCCGCGGAAGGGCAGACCGCCGCGCGTCCACGCACCCTGATGCTCACCGGCGGCTCCCCCGGCGTGGTCGGCTACAGCATCGTGCGCGACGGCGGGCCGACCCTCGGAGCGGCGGACATTCGCATGTCAGCCACCCAGACGAACAAACTGGACGGCATCGTCGGTCAGCTGCTCTCCGGCAACGGCGGCGACGCGGCGCAGCAACTCGCCGTCATGGACGTCGGCTACATCATGGTCACTCCCAGCGCCCCGACGTCTGTTACCCAGGCGTTGAGTGGCGTTGCCGGTCTCACACAGCGTTCGACGGCCCAGGGCGGCGGCAAGGGGTACGGACTGTGGTCGGTCAACGGCAACATCGGCCGCGTCATGCTCCGGGACCAGAGCGGCGCCGCTCTACCGGTGGCGTATCAGTGCGGTAACACGCCGCCGGTTCCAACGGGCAGCGCGATGGTGTGTGCACAGGACACCGGCGCGACCGTGACCGTTCCGTCCGGTACATCCGGCCGCGTGCTTGTGCTCGCTGAGGACGCGCTGCCCGGCTGGTCAGCGTCAATGGGCGGTCAGACGCTTGGTACCGCGCAGCCTGTCGGCGGCCTCCAGACGTGGCAACTGCCGGCGAACGGCGGCACGATCACCATCGGCTACCACTCGATGAAACACACGGTCTGGCTGATCGTCGGCGGATTCACCGCGATCGCGGCGACCATCATGGCTCTGCCGTTCGGCCGCCGACCCGATGAAGAGATCGAGGGCGAGGAGGCCGCGGAGCTCGACGCCGCTTCTCGGCCCGCCGATCCGCTTGAGCCTGAGCCCGAGCCGGAAGCTGAGCCCCAGCGGGCCTGGCGCGAGGAGCGGGAACCGTACCAGGAGCCCGCGCCCTACCAGGAGCCGGAACCGTATCGGGAGCCCGAGCCGTATCAGGAACCCGAGCCCGTTCCTGCGCCGGTCGGGCAGTACCAGGCAGCCGAATATCAGGACGCCGGGTACCAGGAAGCCGCTTATCAGCAATCTGGCTATCAAGAGACCGGCTACCAGGAGGCTGGTTACCGAGAGGCCGGGTACCAGGAAGCCGAATACCAGAGCGGCCAGTACCCCGTCGCCGCCGAGCCCTCGTACGAGCAGTACCCGATGAACAACGCGGATCCGTACGCCGAGGAGCCCTACACCTACCAGCAGCAGCAGGGTTCTTACGAGCAGCAGCCCTATCAGGAGGGCTACGGGTACGACAGCGGCCAGCACACGCAAGGCCAGTACAGCCAAGGCGACTACAACCGAAGCGAGTACGGCCAAAGCGAGCACACGCAAGGCGAGTACGACAGCGGTCAATACCAGCAAGCTCAGTACGATCAGGCCCAATACGGCCAGGCGGAGTACGGCCACACGGGCCAGGCTCAATACGGCCAGGCGGAGTACGAGCAGGCACCGTACGAACAGGCTCCTTACGAACAGGGCGCGTACGGCCAATACGGCGACCAGTACGCAGACCCCGCGCCGTACCAATACGGCGTGCCCGAGCCGCGGCAGGCAGATGAGTCCGCCCAGGCCCAACACCAGACCACCCAGCACCAGTATGGGAACGAGTACGACCCCGATGGCTACGGCCACGGCGAGCAGGACGGATGGACCCGGTGAGCACGAGCGACGACAACCCGACCCGGGAGCCCCGCTCCGCCGCCGATCGCTCTGCCGCCGAGCGCCCCGCCTCGGCCGCCCGTGACGCACTGGGCAAGGCGCACCTCGCCCGGCCTAACCTCAACCGCGCGACCCTCGGCCGCGCCGCGCAGGCGGGTGCCGGCACCGGGCGACGCCTCCAGGTCGCCATCGCGGTCTTCGTGGCTATCGGCGTCGGCGTCGCATACGGCTACGGCGTCAAGCCCACGGCCGCCAAGCCGCAGACCCTCGCGGCTGCCAAGTCGACCGCTGTGCGTAACGCGACGCTCGCCTGCCCTGAGGTCGTCGGCAACAACGTCACCGTGAACGCGATCACGCCGTCCGACGCGGCAGGCGGTCTCACCCCGACGGTCGGCGACAAAGCCACAGTCACCGTGCTCGGCGGTAAGTCGCCGATCGCCAGCCTTACCAAGAGCGGCGCGCTCGCGACCAAGACCGGCATTTCAGGCAACGGAACCAGCCTCACCCAACCGTCCACTCCGGTCATCGGACAGGCCACCGGCGGGTACGCCCCGGGCTTCACGCTCACCGAGACGCTTCCCAACGGCGGCACGCCTGGTACCCATGGCATCGCGTCCACCCCGTGCACGGCGCCCGACACCGACTTCTGGTATCTCGGAGCCGACCCGAGCAAGGGCACCTCGCAGGTCAACCTGTTCAACACCGACCAGATCGCCGCGCAGGCCAACGTCTCCGTGTACACCTCGACCGGCCCGCTCGGCGTCGGCGCTTCGGACGCCGGCCAGGGCCTACTGGTGCCGGGGAACAACCAGTACGACCACCCGGTCGACCTCAGCACCTTCAACGCAACCGGCACCGGCCCCTTCGCGGTCCACGTCGTGGCCACCGCGGGACGGGTCGTCGGAGCCATGCTCGCCTCCGACGGCGCGGCCGGCCGCGACTTCATCCAGGCGCAGAAGCCGTCCGCGCACCTCATGCTGCCCGGCGTACCCGCGCCGAGCGCCAAGCCCGCCTCCGCGATGAAGCTGCAGCTGATCCTGTTCTCGCCGACCGCCGACGCCGACGTCACGCTGCGCTGGATCGGCGGCGCCAAGATCGTGCCCGTCACCCAGCCGCCGCACCTGACCGCCGGACAGGTCAAGACGGTCGACATCTCCACGGTCCCCGCCACCGGCGAGGCCGGCGCGCTGCAGATCGACAGCACGAACAACGTGCCGATCCTCGCCGCGATCAAGGTCACCGCCGAGGGCGGATCCGACACCGCCTATCTCAGCCCGGTCCAGGCGCTGGCCGGCGAGGGCGTGGTCGCGGACGACAACTCCGGTTCGGTCATCCAGCTGACCAACAACGGCGCCCAGAGCGCGCAAGTCGTCGTCACCGTCGAGAGCGCCACCGCAGCGCCCGCGCCGCAGACCGTCACCGTCCCCGCACAGACCACCAAGGCGGTTACCCTCCAGGCGCCCAAGGGCGCCACGTCGTTCGCCGTCTCGATCGTTCCGCAGGGCGGCGCGAGCTCGATCTACGCCGCGCGGGTGATGACCAACGGCGGGATGCTCACGATCCAACCGATCGCGACCGCACTGGAGACCGTGCAGATCCCGGCCGTCAAAGCCGACCTCTCCGGTGTGGTTCCCCAGTCCTGATCATCGGACCGCGCCCGACGCCGCCCGGCTCGTTCCGGGCGGCTACTCCGGGTCGATGATCTCCGGATCGAGCCCCAGCAGGTCCGCGACTTGTTCCACCACGATGTCGTGCACGAGCAGGCCGAGGTCGGCGCGCACCGGGGCGCGCACCTCGAGCGGTCGCCGGTAGACCACGATCCGGGCCGGCTCACCCGGCCCGGCCGGTACGACTCGGCCGAGCGGCACCGGCTCGTCCGACCACAGCTCGGCTCCGGGCGGCGGCACCTCCTCGACCGCGAACTCCACTCCGGACAGCTGCGGCCACCGGCGCTCGAGCCGCTCCACCGCGTCGAGTACCAGCTCGTCGAACTGCTCTGCCCTGGTCAGGCTGAGCGGGATCTCCGGCGGGGCCAGCGGACCGCGCAGGCCGCGCCCACGCCGATCCCTGCCCCGGCGGCGACCCGGCCTCGGCGGCCGGCCCGAACGCGGCTCCGCGGAACTTTGCACGGAATCGAGCGTATCCCGCGCGCCGGGCGCAGTGGCAGATACCCGCGGCGCGAACTTGACCGGCGCTCGACCGCGGCCGGGTCCGCGTCGGCGAACAGCGTTGGCGAACAGCGGCGGCGGATCCGGTTTGCGTGGCGTCTGGCAGCGCCGGGCAACACCGCAATACACTCGCGCATGTGAGCCCTGTCCGTCGCTGTTCGCGCACCGCCTGTGGTCGCCAAGCCGTGGCGACGTTGACGTACGTTTACGCGGACT
>DASUAR010000324.1:0-4893 GCA_035763685.1 Actinocrinis sp.
CCGACCTCGACGGTCATCAGGAGATTGAAGAAGATGAGCGAGACCACATCGCCCCTCGGTCTGGAGATCGTTCGCAAGGGTTACGACATCCCGCAGACGAACGAACGGATCACGAAGCTCACCGCCGAGCGCGACAGCGCCGCCCACCGGGTGACCGCGCTGGAGAAGCGGATCGAGGAGCTGCACCTGGAGAACCAGTCGATCCAGGCGCAGATGGGCGACTCGGAGCCCTCTTACGCCGGTCTCGGCGCCCGGGTGGAGAAGATCCTGCGGCTGGCCGAGGAAGAGGCCAAGGACCTGCGTGAGGAGGCCCGCCGCGCCGCCGACCAGCACCGCGAGCTGGCCGAGCAGGCCGCGGGACAGGTGCGCGCGGACGCCGAGTCCTACGCCAAGGAGTGCCGGGCGAAGGCTGAGGCCGAGGGTCTGCGGCTGAACGAGCGGGCCAAGGACGAGGCCAACCAGATCCGCGCGGAGGCCGCGAAGGACGCGGCGGCCAAGCGGGCCGAGGCCGAGGCGCACTACGAGGACATCCGGGCCACGGCGGCGGCCGCGGCGGCCGACTTCGAGAGCAAGCTGGCGAAGCGGCGCGAGCAGTCCGAGCGGGACCTGGCGGCCCGTCAGGCCAAGGCGGAGAAGCACCTGGCCGAGGTGGAGACCCGCAGCGAGCAGATCCGCCTCGAGGCGGAGAAGATGCGCACCGACGCCGAGCGCCGCGCCCGCCAGACCATCGAGACCGCGCAGCGCCAGGCCGACGACATCGTGGCCGACGCGCGGGCGAAGACGGACCGGATCCGCTCCGAGTCGGAGCGCGAGCTGGCCGCCCTCACCCACCGCCGCGACTCGATCAACGCGCAGCTGCACAACGTGCGCGAGATGCTGGCGACGCTCACCGGCGGCGGCGCGATCGGCGGCGCGCTGGCGGGGCTCAACCTCGACAGTGACAAGGCTGACGACGAGTCGGCCGTCCCGGCGCAGGGTCGGTAAGCAGCAGCCGCGGTACCTGGGCACCTAAGCAGGCACTGCGGCACGTGCGCCGCGTATGGCGCACGAAGGGTTACGTCTGCGGCGTTCACTCGTCCCGTGGCCGGATGCGCACCCGGCATCCGGTCATGGGACGGCGCGGCGGCGGCCCCGGAACTGGTGGCACCCGGCCGGTGTGCGCCTCGAGTGGCTGGGCGATGGCAGAATCGCGGACATGTCTGTCGACGAAGCGTCCGAGGTGGCCGAAGCGACGAGCGCTGACGCTTCGACAGCCGCCCCGGCGGGCTCGGCGACCGCGCTCGGCGAGGACGTCACGACGACCGCGGATTCCCCGAAGGCTGCGCGACGGCCCGGCCGCCCGCTGCGCCGCTCGCACCCTTACTACGTCGGCTTCGTCGGCGGTCTCGGCCTGATCCTGGCCTACTACCTCGCGCAGGCACTGGTCTCCCTCACCGGCGTGCTGGTCCTGATCGTCATCGCGCTTTTCCTCGCGGTCGGCCTCAATCCCTTCGTGGAGCGGCTGACCGATCGCGGGCTGCAACGCCGCTGGGCCGTCCTCATCGTCGCCGGCACCTGCCTGCTGCTGTTCGCCGGCTTCGTCACCGCGATCGCGCAGCCGCTGGCCCAGCAGACCTCCAGCCTCATCGCCTCGCTGCCGCATCACCTGGAACAGCTCGGCCGGAACGCCACCGTGCGCCGGTTCGACGCGAAGTACAACGTCCTCGGCCGGCTGCAGAACCTGCTGGCGCAGGCGGACACCGCGAAGATGATCGCGGGCGGCATCCTCGGCTTCGGCGAGTTCCTGATCTCCTCGGTGTTCAAAGCGTTCACCGTGCTGGTGATGACGATCTACTTCCTCGGCTCACTGCCCACGATCAAGCAGTCGACCTATCAGCTCATCCCGGCTTCTCGACGCGCCCGGGTCGGCGCGCTGGCCGACGGCGTACTCGAGCGGGTCGGCGGCTACGTGTCGGGCGCGGTGACCGTCGCGGCGCTCGCGGGCCTCGCGTCGTACCTGATGCTGGCGGTGCTGAACGTGCCGTACATGCTGCCGCTCGCGCTGCTGATCGCGCTGACCGACTTCGTGCCCTTGGTCGGCGCGACGATCGGGGCGCTGATCGTGACGCTGGTGGTGCTGTTCGACTCCCCGGTCAAGGCCGTGGTCGCCGGGATCTTCTTCATCATCTACCAGCAGTTCGAGAACTTCGTGATCTATCCGCGGGTGATGGCGCGCTCGGTGGACGTGCCGCCGATGATCGCGGTGATAGCGGCGCTGATCGGGGCCGCGTTGCTGGGCGTCGTCGGGGCGTTGCTGGCGATTCCGCTGTCCGCCGGGCTGGCGTACATCGTGCGTGAGGTGCTGCTGCCCCGACAGGATCGATCGTAAGTACCTGATAAATGCGATGCGGCGGGACCGGCGCGCCGGGTGGCACGCGGGTCCCGCCGCCATCTTTCGGTCAATCAGCTAGCCGACAGTCGGCCGTTCCTGCGCCGCGCTCAGGTCGCCGAGCAGGTCAGCACCGGGTTCGCGGTTCCGCCACTGGCCTGGAGGCCGAAGCTGGTCGAGCCGGAGGCCGCGATCGCGCCGTTGTACGGCTCGTTGGTCGCGGTCTCGGAACTGCCCGACGCGGCGGCGACCGCGTTCCACATGCTGTTGACGGTCTGGCCGCCGGGCCAGGTCCAGCTGACCTTCCACGACTTGGTCGCGGTCGTGGTGCTCGTGTTCGTCACGGTCACCGTCGCGTTGAAGCCGCCGGTCCAACTGGTGTCGATGTGCATGCTCGCCAAGCAGTTACCGCCTGAGGACGCGCTCGACGTGGTCGCGCTGACCGCAGTCGATTGGGCCGAGACGTTGCCGGCCGCGTCATACGCAGCGACCGAGTACGTGTACGCGGCCCCCGACGTGAGTCCCGCGTCCGTGTAAGTCGTACCGCTGGACGTGCCGACAAGCGTCGAACCGCGGTAGACGTTGTACCCAGCCACGCCGACGTTGTCCGTAGACGCAGACCACGACAACGAAACACTCGATGCGGTAACACCGGTCACCTGAAGGCCGGTCGGCATGGACGGCGCCGTGTAGTCGCCGCCCGAGGAGCTGCCACCACCGAAGCCGGGTGCCTTGATGCTCGCGAGGTAGGCGTCCTTCGTGGTGTTGACCGTGGTCCAGTCGTCGTTGAGGATGCCGCCGGTGTCGCCCGAGTCGGGGTTCCAGCTCCAGAAGGTCCACTGGAAGCTGTCGGCGCCGTACTGGCTGGTCGGCCGCAGGTAGGTGACCAGGGTCTTGAGCCAGGTCTGGTCGACGGTGGCGGCGAGGGTGGTGCCGAACTCGCCGACCCACACCGGGGCGATGTTCTGCTTGAACAGGTAGCCCCAGTTCTGGTCCCAGATGCCGGCCATGTTCGACGGGAAGCTCGGGTCGGTGAACCAGGACTGCTGCGCGACGCTGGTGGCGTAGTCGTGCGCGGAGTACACGACCCGGTTGGCCACGTTCAGCTGCACGGGGTACTGGCCGGCGCCCTGCAGGTTGCCGCCCCACCAGTAGCCGCTGCCGTTGTAGGTCTGGATGCCCTCGACGAAGATCAGCAGGTTCGGGTTCACCGAGAGCACCGCGTTGCCGCCGCGCTCGGCCGCGAGCCGCCAGTCGATCGTCGTGTCGCCGCAGCCCCAGCACGCCGGGTCGTGCGGCTCGTTGTGCAGGTCGATGCCGATGACCGCGGTGTTGTTCAGATACCGCTGGGCCAGCGCCTTCAGGTCGGCGATCCAGGTCGACTCGGGGACCGCGCTGGTGTACCAGAGCGCGGTCTGGCCGCTGGCGTCGGGACGGTGCCGGTCCAGGATGACCTTGAGGCCGACCGCGCCGGCGTAGTTGACGATCTTGTCCATGACGCCGAGCGAGTCGAGCCCGACCAGGTCGGCGTTCATGCCGCCGGAGTAGTTGATGCTTTGCGGCTGGGTGCCCTTGAAGATGTCGTCGCTGTACGGCAGCCGGATGGTGTTGTAGCCGAGCGACTTCATCTGATCGATCATGCTCTTGTAGTCACGGCTCCACAGGCCGTGCGCGACATAGTTCGAGGTCTCGAAACCGAACCAGTTGACCCCCGCGATGCGCACCGGCTGGTTCGCCGAGTCCAGCAGCTGCCGGCCGCTGGTGTGCCAATACCCTGATCCGAGGGTGGTGGCGGCGTGCGCCGGGCGGGCCGCGGTGACCGGCACCGTCAGCAGCGCGAGGCCGAGCGCGGCCGCGAGCGCCGGGCGCAGACGTCTCAGTGATCTGACCAACATCAGGTGGGCCTTTCGGTAGGGCGTGGACCGCGCAGGCGGCAGCGGTGTTCGGACGCGCCCCCGGTCGGCAGGCCGCGCCTCTTCGTGATCGCAAGGTACGGACGGTGCGCCACGCGTCAACACTTCGGCCGCGCGCGCCCGAGACGGCCGCGCTCAGCGCGCCGAGATCGCGAAAATTACACATCGCCACCGCGCGAACCGGAGCCGGACGAGCATCGATGGCGCGTCGAACAGGCCAGTCGGCGGCGTTGCAAGTTTCAGCTGATTACGGAACCGCGTTCAAGACAATGCTTTGATTCAGAGTCGGCCGTTATGGCCTAGAAGTCCGATGAAGATCTTCGTGTTCTGCCCCGGCTGTTTCACGGCCGGGGCAGAATGCTGACATGCAGGGTGAGTGGATGGGTGAGCTGGTGGGGCCGGATGTGTGGGCGACCTGCCGGCAGTTGAGTCCGGCGGGCAGTGTGTTCGCATTCCTGGCAGAACACCGGGCGGCGTTGTTTCCGCCCGAGATGTTCGCGGACATGTACCCCTCGCCCAACGGCCGGCCCTCGATGCCCCCGCAGATCCTGGCCGCCGCGATCACCCTGCAGGCGCTGCACGGCCTCTCGGACTTCGAGACGGTGCAGGAGT
>DASUAR010000325.1:0-29866 GCA_035763685.1 Actinocrinis sp.
CCGCGAGCCGCTGGCCGTGCCCGGCGAGGTGCGCCTGCCGATCGACCCGCTGCCGGTGCCGCCGGTCGAGGCCGAACAGTCCAGGCTCGGCGAATACGCCGCGATGCAGCTGCTGCTCGAACGCGGCCGCGCGGTGCGCCCGGACCTGGCCACCGGCGGCCCGGACGGCGAGGCGCTGGCGGAGATCTGCCGCCGGCTCGACGGCAGCCCGCTCGCGCTGGAGCTGGCTGCGGCCCGTTTCAATCTGCTGACCCCGCGTCAGGTCGCCGATCGGCTCGACAACCGGTTCCGGCTGCTGACCAACGGCGCCCGCACGGCGCTGCCGCGTCAGCAGACGCTGCGCGCGGTGGTGGACTGGAGCTGGGACCTGCTCGACGCCGCCGAGCGCGAGGTGCTGGCGGCCTGCTCGGTGTTCGTCGGCGGGGCGACGCTGGAGGATCTGGACGCGGTCGTCGGCGTCGAGGTGCTTGACGTGCTCGGCCGCCTGGTCGGCAAGTCGCTGGTGGTGGCCGACCGCCTCGACGGCGCGACGATGCGCTACCGGCTGCTGGAGACGATCCGCGAATACGCGCGCGATCGGCTCGTCGAGTCCGGCTGCGAACACAGCGCCCGCGATCGGCACGCCGCCCACTACGCGGATCTGATCGCCGCCGCCGAACCCAATCTGCGCGGACCCGACCAGCTGCGCTGGATCGCCCGGCTGGACGCCGAGGACGACAACCTGCGCGCGGCGCTGAACTGGACACTGGAACGTCAGGACGCTGAAACCGCGCTGCGCATGTGCACCAACTTGAGCTGGTACTGGATGCTGCGTGGCCGCCGCGACACTCAGCAGCTTTACGTCGCGGTCGCGGAACTTGCCGAGAGCGCCCTGGACACCGCCTCCACTGGTTACGCCGTCATCGTGGCGCTGCGCGCCATCGCCGGCCTCGACACCGGAATCGAGGCCGAGGAGACCAAGGCGCTGCTGGAGCGCTCGCGCGCCATCTTCCAGCTGATCGGCGAGTATCACACGGTCGGCTGCCTGGTCGAGCTGCTGCTCGCGATGTTCCAGTCGGACCGGATCATAGAGACGCTCGACGCGGTGCAGTCGGCCGCCGAGGCCGCGGGTAAGACGTGGGACGTCGGCCTGATCCTCATGTTCCGCTCCCGCATGCTCGCCGACGCCGACACCGCCGCGGCGGAGGAATGCACCCGCCGGGCCCTCGACCTGTTCCGGAGCGCCGGCGACCGTTGGGGCGTCGCGGAGTGCGGACAAGCGCTCGGCTATGTGCAGAGCATGCGCGGCGAACACCGCGCGGCGCTGGAGACTTACGCCGAAGCGGCGCAAGTGGCGCAGGAGCTCGGCGCGACCGGCGACCTGGGGATGCTCGGCCTGCAAATGGCCTGGGAGCACGAGTTCCTCGGCGAGCCGGAGCAGGCGGATCGGATCATCGCGCAGACCGAGCAAGAGCTGATCGATCGCGCCGCGTCCGTGGAGATCCGCACCTACCTGATGCTCAGCCGGGCCGAATTCGCCCGCCGCCGCGGCGAGTTCGACGCGGCGGCGGCGCATCTGGCGGCGGGACGCTCGACCGCCGAGCGCGGCTACCTCGGCCCGTTCCGGGCCCAGTACGAGATCAGCTCCGGCCTGCTGGCGGCGGACCGCGGCCGGCCGCGCGAGGCCGCCAGGCATCTGCGGGCCGGCCTGATCGCGGCGACCAAACTCTTCTACGACCGCCCCGACGTGGCCGCCTGCGTCGAGGGTCTGGCGGCCGCGGCGCAGGCCGCGCTACAGCCACGTCTTTCCGCCGTGCTGCTCGGTGCGGCGACCGCGATCCGGCCCGCGGTACTGCCCCCGGCCCGGCACATCGATGTCGCGCGGGTGGAGCGGACAGCGCGTGGCGCGCTCGGCTCCGCGGAGTACGAGCGCGCCTTCGCCGAGGGCCGGTCCCTTTCGCCCGAAGCGGCCCTCGAACTGGCCCGCGAGCAGGCCGAACTGCTTGCCGCCTGACCCCGCGTCAGGCCCCCGCTCAGCGCACACGGGCCAGGCACCCCGCCCCGCTTAGGACGCGCCCTTAGCTGCGCCGCTTGTACGCGCGCACCGCGAGCGGCGCGAACAGCACCGTCAGTCCCGCCGACCAGAGCATCGTGACCCACACCGCGTGGAACGCCGGTCCGCCGATCATCAGCCCCCGAGCCGAGTCCGCGGCGGTCGTCAGTGGATTGATCTTCACGAAGGCCTGCAGCCACCCCGGCATGGTTGCGGGCGGCGCGAAGATCGAGGAGGCGAACATCATCGGGAACAGCACCAACTGGCCCACACCCTGCACCGCCTGCGGGGTCTTCGCGACCGAGCCGATGTACACCGCCACCCACGAGATCGCCAGGCCCAGCGTCATCAGCACACCGATCCCGGCCAGGAAGGCGAGCGGCGAGGTGTGCACGCGGAATCCGAGCGCCGCCGCGGACCCCGTGGTGATCACCGCCGCGATCAGCAGCCGCAGCAAGGCGGCCACGATGTGCCCGTTCAGCACCGCGGAGCGGGCGATCGGCAGGGATCGGAACCGGTCGATCACGCCTTTGGAGAAGTCGTTGCTCAGCTTGATCCCGGTGTACATGGTGCCGAAGGTCAGCATCTGCGCCAGGATGCCGGGCACCAGGAACTCCAGATAGTTCCCGTGGACGCTGCCCTTCATCGCGCCGCCGAATACGTACGTGAACAACACGGTCATGATGATCGGGAAGATCGTCACGTCCATGAGCTCTTCGGGATCCGCCTTGATCGACAGCAGATTCCGGCGGATCATCGTGCCGCTGTGCCGCAGCCATTCGGCGAAGGACACCCGGCCGGAGACCGCTCTGGCCGCCCCCGGCCGCGCGAGTCCCGCATCAACCGCGCTCATCGACCCTCATTCCTTCCGGCGTCGTCGCCGTGCTCGTCGTCGTCGCCCCCGGTGCCCGTGCCGGTCAGCGTGATGAAGACCTCGTCCAGCGAGGCGGTAAAGGTACTGACGTCGGCCAGCGCGATCTCCTTGGCGGCGATCTCGCGCAGCACCAGGTTCAGTTGGCCGTCCTCGGCCAGTGGGCCGCTCACCTGGTCCGCTCCCTCCTCCTGCGCGGTGCCCAGCACCTCGGCCATCAGGGCCTGAAGCACCGGCAGATCCGTGGCGTCCGCCGGACGCAGCCGCAGCCGCCGCCCGGACACCTGATGCTTGAGCTCTTCGGGCGATCCGGATGCGATGATCCGACCGCGGTCCATCACCGCGATCTGCCGGGCCAGCGCCTCGGCCTCCTCCATGTACTGCGTGGTCAGCAGCACGGTGGTCCCGTTCCAGGCCAGCTCGCGCACGATGTCCCACAGGTCGTTGCGGCGCTGCGGGTCGAGCCCGGTGGTCGGCTCGTCGAGGAAGAGCACCTGCGGCGTGCCGACCAGCGAGGCGGCCAGATCCAGCCGCCGCCGCATGCCGCCGGAGTAGTTCTTCGTCACCTTCTTCGCCGAGTCGGCCAGCCCGAAGGTCTCCAGCAGCTGATCGGCGCGGACCCGCGCCGCCTTCGCCGGCATGTCCAGCAGCCGGCCGATCATGTACAGGTTCTCCCGGCCGCTCAGTGCCTCGTCGACCGAGGCGTACTGGCCGGTCAGGCCGATTACCCGGCGCACCGAGTGGGCCTGCCGCACCACGTCGAAGCCGCCGACCGAGGCCGAGCCGCCGTCCGGGGTCAGCAGCGTGGCCAGCATCCGCACGATGGTGGTCTTCCCCGCCCCGTTCGGCCCGAGCAGCCCGAACACGGTGCCCATCGGCACTTCGAGGTCCACTGCGTTGACGGCCACCTGGTCGCCGAAACGCTTGATCAAGCCCCGCGTGGACACCGCGGCGTCGACCGATGTCGCCGCAACCCTTGTCTGTGTCATGGGCTCACGGTGACAGGCCGCGCTGACATCGGCCTGACATGACCTGACAGCGGCGGCTCAGGCCCTGTCAGCCCAGTGCGTGTCGGCTCTCGGTGACCGCGACCCGCCTGGCCCTGGTATCGCGCGGGTCGGTCTCGCGGCGAATCAGGCCCTTGCATTCCAGCGCCGCCAACACCGTCCGGCGAATCAACTCACGCTGGCCGAAAGGCAGCCGGACCTGTGGCGCTGAATCGGTCCTACGCCTCGGGCGCGACCATCGACTTGACCGGCGTCCCGATCTCGACCGTCCGGCTGACCGTGCACAACCGGTCGTGCGAGAGCTGCACCGCGCGCGGCAGGATCGCGCGGGCCGCGTCGCCTTCCGCGCCCTCCGGGAAGGAGACGCGGAAGGTGACCTCCAGGTCGGTCATCCGGCTGCCCAGATCGTCCTGGATCTTGTGGCCGGTCACGATGACCGAGAACCCGGCTGGTTCGGCATGGCGGCTGGTCGCGACGTCGGCGTCGATGGCGGTGCAGCCGCCGATCGCCGCCAGCAGCAGCTCGACCGGGGAGAAGACCTCATCGCCCGAACCAAGGCTGATCGTCACGCCGTTCGAATTGGTTGCGATGTACTCGCCGGTCGTCACACGGCCGACGCGGACGCTGCGGAGGGTTTCGTCGTTTGCGCTCATGCGCCGACCATATGGGCTGGAAGCAGTCGGCGTCGGATCAGCCACGCAACTCTGTAGCCACTCGACCTTTCGGGCAGCCGTCGGCAGTGAAGACGCGAACTCCCTTTCCAGCACGCTTGGCACGATCGCGGAGCGCGGGCGGCCGATGAATCGACCGCCCGCGCCTGCGCTCACGTAGCGATTACCGCAGCATCAGGAGTGTTGAATCAATGCGGCATCAGTACGTGAACGAGTAGGCAGCCAGGGACGAGACGCCGCACGAGGACACGTACAGCGAGTACGTACCGTGCGCCAGGCCCGAAGGCAGCGCGAAGTCAGTGGTCTGCGCTTCGCCGGGCTTGCTCGGCACTTCCGAACTCCAGTTGTACGAGCGGGCGTAGTACACGTGCCCGGAGGAGTCCTTCAGGTACACGATCGGGTAGTTCTCCGGTGCCTGGAAGTCGTCCTCACCGGTGGCGACCATGCCGGACAGCTGCGTGCCGGCCAGGTGGTAGGAGCCGTCCGAGTTGGCGGTCACCGTGCTGACGGTCGGGCGCCAGGAGTTCTGCGGGCCGCCGACCGGGGTCCAGATCCAGTTGCGGCCGCCGGCCGCGGCCATCACCTGTCCGTTGGGCAGGTCGATGAAGTTGACCACCTGGCCGGAGGAGTCCGGCGGCTCGGGGACGGTGCTGATGGTGTTGGTGGCCGGGTCGAACTCGTCGACCATCGGGCCGGACGCCGAGCCGCACTGGTTGGTCAGCCAGCTGCACTTGACCGAGTCGAACATGACCTTGCCGTTGGGCTCAGGGGCGGCGTACACGTCGTCGGTGTACGTGCCCTGCGGTGTCGGCGGTCCGACGACCCAGCTGCCGGGGCTGCTGGTGGTGGAGCCGGGGGTGTAGATCGCGGTGGTGTTGGAGCCCATCACGAAGATCCGCCCGTCGTACATCTCGGTGACCATGGACGAGTCCACGTTGCCGTTGGCGTAGCCGGAGGGCGGGGAGGCCAGGGTGTGCCAGGTGTTGTTGGTCGGGTCGAAGCGGTAGGCACCGTAGTTGCCGACCGAGACGACCGAACCGTCCGAGAGCGGCACCCAGCCGTCCTCACCCGAGCTGGTCGGCCGGGAGCCGACGCCGCTCCAGGTGTTGCTGGACGGGTTGAAGATCTGCGTCTTCGGGTTCTGCTGGTCGCTGGAGACGATGGAGCCGTTGCGCAGGCTGGCACTGCCGGTGTCCTGCAGGTTGCCGTAGAGGCCGGACTGCCCGAGGCTCCAGGTGTTGGTGACCGGGTTGTAGAGCTGCACGCCGTTGTGGTCGTTCGACGAGCTGCCCGAGGGCCAGAAGTACACGTACTCGCCGCCAGCCTGGTAGAAGCGGCCGTCCGGCAGGATGTGCTCCTGTGCCGCGCCGAGGCCGTAGGGGCTGGTGGCCAGGGAGACCCAGTGGCCGTTGGCGTAGCTGCCGAACGCGTCGGGCACCAGCTTGACCCACTGGTGCAGGTCCGCGCCGTTGGACAGGATGCTGCCGTCGGACATCAGCCACATGAACGTGGCCGGGCCGCCGCTGAACTGGTTCACCGGCGCCGCGACCCACGTGCCGGCGCCGGGGTTCGACGAGGGCGAGGAGGAGGGCGTCGGGCTGGCGCTGGCGCTCGGCGTCGGGCTCTTGCTCGGGCTGGTGCTCGGCGACGGGGTCGGCGAGGCCGAGGTGGGACTCGGCGTCGCAGAGGACGAGCTCACCGAGCCATTGCACACCGCGCCGTTCAGGGTGAGCTGCGCGGGCACCGCGTTCGTGCCCGAATACGAGCCGTTGAAGCCGAACGAGAGCGCCGCGTTCGTGCCCACCGAGCCGTTGTAGGAGGCGTTGGTGACGGACACGTTCGCGCCGCTCTGGGTGTAGCCGCCGTTCCACAGCTGGGTGATCTGCTGATTGCCGGGGAAGGTCCAGCCGACCGTCCACGAGCTGATCGGCGCGCCCAGGTTGGTGACCGAGACGCTGACGCCGAAGCCGACGTTCCACTGGCTGGTGATCGAATACGTGGCCTGACAGCCCGCCGCCGCGCTTGCGCCGCCCGCCGCCACCGCCACGACCGCGCTGGAGCCGAGGGCGGCGACGCCGCAGGCGACGGCCGCGCGGCGCAGGCCGGGGCGGGACCCGGGCGTTCGCCCGCGTCCTGTTAACGCTAACAAGGTTGTTCGCTCCTCACTGATGGACAGACAGGTCCGTCGAAACTGGAGACGCCGGAATACAGCTCCGGCGCGCTGGTGTTCCGGGGTGCCCGCGCGCCGGCTCATGCCGCGCGCCCAAACCATCAGCGTGTTGAGATGTTTGGTCTCGTCAACGTGCCCGGGACGGTAAGAGCCGCCGCCCGCACGTGTCAACCGGGCGATCCCGAGACTCGGCTGCGGCGGCTGCCGCGCAGGTCGGCGCCGGTAGCCGGTCGAGCGGTGGGTGAGACTTTCAGTCTTGCCCGCTGATCCGGTGCGGGGTGCGGGTATCGGCCATGCTCATCCACTCGGCGACCGGACTCTTCTTGAACGCCCGCGTGTTGAACCAAGCCCTTGTTGAACCAATGTCGGGCGAGTAATGTGACGGCCACCCCTGAGACAACGTTGTCTCGGTCCTGCGATCAGCCGAGACAACGTTGTCTCGCTGGGACTCCACGGCTGCCGCAGGCCTGACAGGGCTGACCGAGGAGGAACCGCGTGCGTTCACGTCCTTATTCGCTTGATGAGGCGGGGCCGGTACGCCGAAGGCGCCGCCGCCTTGCCGCCGCGGCCCTCGCGTTGGGCGCGCTGCTGCTGCCGGCGACCGCCTCGGCCGCCGGAGCCGACACCGCCGCGGCCGGATCCGACGGCGCTGCCGCCTATCACGAGCCGTACCGGCCGCAGTATCACTTCACCCCCGCGCAGAACTGGATGAACGATCCCAATGGCCTGATCTACTACCACGGTCAGTACAACCTGTTCTTCCAGTACAACCCCTCCGGCTCCTCCTGGGGCAACATCGAGTGGGGCCACGCGGTCAGCACGGACCTGGTGCACTGGACCGAGCAGCCGGTTGCCATCCCGCAAGACGCCGGCGAATACGTCTTCTCCGGCAGCGTCGTGTACGACAAGACCAACTCCAGCGGCCTCGGCACCGCGCTGAACCCGCCGCTGGTCGCCGTCTACACCAGCGCCCAGAAGGCGACCGGCGTTCAGCGGCAGGCACTGGCCTACAGCCTCGACGGCGGCACGACCTGGACCAAGTACTCCGGCAATCCGGTCCTGGACCTCGGTTCGCAGAACTTCCGCGACCCGAAGGTGTTCTGGAACGCGCCGGGCAACGAATGGCTGATGGTGGTTGCCCGCTCGGACCTGCACGAGGTCTACTTCTACTCCTCGACCGACCTGAAGCAGTGGACGTATTTGAGCGAGTTCGGCCCGGCGGGCGCCACCGGCGGCGTGTGGGAGTGCCCCGACCTGTATCCGCTTCCGGTCGACGGGAATGCGCGGGACGTCAAGTGGGTCCTGGTCGTCAACATCAATCCGGGCTCGTACGCGGGAGGCTCGGGCGCTCAGTACTTCGTCGGGACGTTCAACGGAACGACCTTCACCTCGGATGACCCGGCCGGCTACACCCCGCCTTCCGGCAACGTCTTCGCGGATTTCGAAGGATCCGGCTACGGCGACGGTTGGACGACCACCGGCGCCGCGTTCGGCAACGGACCCGCGCAGGGAACGCTGGCCGGCCAGCAGACGGTCACCGGCTATCTCGGCCACGGACTGGTCAACAGCTTCATCAACGGCGACTCGACCACCGGCACGCTGACCTCCCCGAGTTTCACCGTCAGCCAGCCTTACATCAACTTCCTGGTCGGCGGCGGCGATCACGCGTACGTGCCTGGCGGCGTGCCCTACGGCACCGCTCCTCCCGGTCCGGTGTTCGACGATTTCAGCTCCGGTTGGGGCAGCGGCTGGAGCGCGACCGGCGACTTCGCGAACGCGGGACCGACCGCCGAGAGCCTGCCCGGGCAGATCGATCCTCGGGCATTGGACACCTGCGT
This sequence comes from Actinocrinis sp., assembly GCA_035763685.1. Taxonomy (GTDB): domain Bacteria; phylum Actinomycetota; class Actinomycetes; order Streptomycetales; family Catenulisporaceae; genus Actinocrinis. The sequence continues at coordinate 8,590 of DASUAR010000325.1, forward strand.
AGTGAGTTGCGATCCGGCTGAGGGCACGATCACCTCTCCCGCCTTCACCGTCAACTCGAACTACATCGACTTCCTGATCGCGGGCGGCGATCACCCGATGGACCAGCCGAACCCGACCGCGATCAACCTGCTGATCAACGGCGGCGTGGTAGCCACCGCGACCGGCAAGAACAGCGGCGAGATGGACTGGACCTCGTGGAACGTCGCGCAATACAAGGGGCAACAGGCCACGATCCAGGTCGTCGACCAGAACAACGGCTCCACCGGCTGGGGCCACCTGATGGTCGATCACATCGTGTTCTCCTCAGCCGCCGCCGCGCCCTACAACCCGCAGACCGGCGTCAATCTGCTGGTCGACGGCAAGGTGGTGGACAGCGCCACCGGCCAGAACGCCGAGGCGCTCGACTGGACCTCGTGGAACGTCAGCTCTCTGATCGGCAAGACGGCGCAGCTCCAGATCGTGGACGACAACGTCGGCGGCTGGGGCCACGTCAACGCCGACCAGATCACCTTCGCCGACACGCCCGCGCTCAGCAGCATCCAGCGCGCGCACTGGATCGACTACGGCGAGGATTTCTACGCCACCGCCAGCTACAACGACGCACCTGGCGGCAAGCGGATCGAGATCGCCTGGATGAACAACTGGGACTACGGCGGGAACATCCCCACCTCGCCGTGGCGCAGTGCCGACACGTTCCCGCGCGAGCTGTCGCTGCGCACGATCGACGGCGCGGTCCGGCTCGTACAGCAGCCGGTCAACCAACTCAAAACGCTGCGTCAACCGGATGCCTACAACGCAGCCGCCCTGTCGGTGACGAACGGCACGCAGCCGCTCGGCGCAAGTGGACAGGCTCTTGAGATCAACGCCGATCTCAATGCGGGCAACGCAGCCCGATTCGGGCTCGACGTGCGCGTCGGATCGGGCCAGTACACGCAGATCGGCTACGACGTGGCGACGCAGCGGCTTTACATCGACCGATCGCACTCCGGGAACACGGGCTTCGATCCGACGTTCTACGGTGTGCAGAGCGCTCCGTTGCCGCTTGACTGCGCCGACCTCAAACTGCACGTCCTGGTGGACGCCTCATCGGTCGAGGTCTTCGCCGACCAGGGCGAGGTGGTCCTCACCGACCAGATATTCCCCGACTCCAGCGCAATCGGAGTCGATGCGTTCGCCGCCGACGGCTCAGCCACCGTGCGACACCTGACCGCCTGGCGGCTTTCCTCGATCTGGCCGTAGCAGATCCCGAGCCGAGACCGGCGCGACAAGGGAGCAAGGGATCGAGCCGGTTGCCGCAGTTCGCGGCAACCGGCTCGATCCCGTTTCAGCCGCCCTCGCGGCTGAGCGCGGCCGCGAACGGCGGATCGGCGCCCACTCGCTCGCAGGTGAGCGCGGAGACCAGCACCGCTTCGTCGACCGTCTCGGCCAGCAGTTCGGCAGGGCACTGACTCAGCAGCTGCGGCGTGTGCAGCCCGCGCCGCACCAGGCCGCCGAGCAGTCCGGAGGTGAACGCGTCACCCGCGCCGATCGTGTCCACCAGCCGGATCTTGCGGCCCGGCCGGTGCACCGGCGCCGCGTCGGGACGCAGTAGGTGCGCTCCGTTCGGGCCGTCCGTGATCACTACGGCCAGCGCGCCCAGCTTCAGCCATCGGTCGCCGACCTCTGCGATAGCGGCCTGCGGATACAGCCATTCCACGTCCTCACAGCTGGCCTTCACCAGGTGTGCCACGGACACGAAGTCCTCGACCAGGGGCCGCGCCAGCTCGGGTTTCCCTAACAGCAGAGGCCGGATGTTCGGGTCATAGCTGATCAGGGTATTGGCTTGCTCGCGCAATCGCGCCACCGCGGCCCGGATATGCCGGTTGCCCGGCTGGGTCCATGACGCCAGCGAACCGACGTGCAGGATCGTGGTGTCCGGCGGGATGCGCGCCAGTTCCGTATCAGTCCACTGCCAGTCGGCCGTGCCGTCGAGATAGAAGTCGTACCCGGCCTGGCCCTGCGCGTCCAGGGAGACGACCGCGAGCGTCGTCGGTTCGGTGGCGAGCGGCGCGCTGGTCAGATCGACACCCTCCGCGGCGGCGTGCTCGCGCAACAGCCTGCCGAAGGCGTTGTCCGCGAGCCGGGCCATCAGCACCGTGCGATGGTCGAGGCGCGCCAGCCCGATCGCCACGTTGAACGGACTGCCGCCCGGCCTGGCCTGGTAGTCGCCGGGTCCTGAGCCGGGCACCAGATCGATGAGGGCTTCCCCGATCACCGTCAGCAGCCGCTCGTCGGCGCAGAGGGGCCGCGTCACGAGACGGTCCGCCGCTCTCGACTGTTTAGACCGCGCGCCGCCGGGGCCGCGATCTCGCCCGAGCCGCGCGTGATCAGGCGGGTCGGGATGATGTGCGTGCTCGTCGGCGAGGTGTCGCCATCCAGCCTGCGAAACAGCGTCTCCGCGGCGAGCCGGCCGAGCGCCTCGATGTCCTGCGCGACAACCGTGATCCCCGGCCGCAGCATGTCCGCGAGCGGGAAGTCGTCGAACCCGACCAGCGCGACCTCGTCCTGCAAGCCCAGCGCGCGCAGTGCCCGGCTCGCGCCTATCGTGATCAAGTTCTGTCCGGTGAACAGCGCCGTGGGCGGATCGGGCAGCCGCAGCATCCGCTCGGTCGCCTCGATCGCGGCCCGCTCCGAACTCGCCTCGTGCCAGACGGTCCGCTCGTCCGGCTTCAGCCGCGCGAGCTCCAGCGCGTGCCGGAAGCCGTCGAAGCGTTGCGCGGCCGTGGAGATGGAGAGCCGGTCACCGAGGTAGGCGATGCGCCGGTGACCGGCCGCGAGCAGGTGGTCAACCGCGTTGATGGCGCCGGTCCGGTTGTCCGAGAGCACCGCGTCGGCATCGAGCAGCTTCGGCTCGCGGTCGACGAACACCAGGCAGGTCCCGGCCGCGCGCTCCTTGATCAGGTAGCTGTGGTCCTGGCCGGCCGGCACGATCAGCAGCCCGTCCACCCGCCGGTCGATGAACGCCCCGGCCAGTTCGCGCTCCCGTGTCGCGTCCTCGTCCAGGCTGCCGAACAGCGCCAGCACGTCGCGTTCCCGCGCGGTGTCCTCGACCGCGCGCATCAGCGCCGCGGAGAAGGGGTTCGCCGCGTCCTCGACCAGCATCCCGATGGTGGCGGTCCGCCCGTCGCTGCGGCGCAGATTGCTCGCCGTCAGGTTCGGCCGGTAGCCCAGCTTGTCGGCCGCCTCCCGGACCCGGGCCGCGAGCACCGGATCAACCGTGCTGACCCCGTTGACCACGCGGGAGACGGTCTTGATCGCCACCCCGGCCAGCGCCGCGACGTCCCGCATGGTGGGCCGTCCGATCGGCCGCGCTGGACCGGGTTCCGCGTGAGGCATCGTTGTCTCCCCTGGGGGTTGCGTTACCGACTCGTTGCACACGGGTCTCTGCCTGTGGCTTGACGCATTCTCGCATAAGAGAGAGTATCGCGGCGAGACAACGTTGTCCCGAGGTTCTTCGAAAGTGCGGAACGAGCCTCAACGGGACACCCCAGTGCAGGACCTCAGGATCCACCCTCACCCCGCGAACGTCCCAGAGAGGCTTGAACCATGGACAGCTCGACGACGAGCACCCCGGCGCCGCGCCTGAGCCGACGCGCCCGCGCGGCCGCCGCTGGAACCGCGCTGTGCGCTGTCGCCGCCCTCGCGGCCTGTAGCTCCTCCTCCAGCGGCACGGCCGCCGGTTCCGGCGGCTCCGGTTCCGGCTCGGGCGCAGGCTCAAAGGTCGGCGTTTCGCTGATCCTCAAGACTCTGACGAACCCGTACTTCGTGAGCATGGAGAACGACGCCAAGGCGGCCGCGGCCAAGGACAACGTGAACCTGACCGTCGCGGCCGGCAACAAGGACGGCGACACGCAGAGCCAGATCAGCGCGATCGACAACGCGATCTCCCGCGGCGACAAGGGAATCCTGATCACCACGAACGGCGACGCGGTCAACGCCGCGCTCAACCAGGCCAAGCAGGCCGGCCTGTTCGTCATCGCGCTGGACACCGCACCGAACCCGCCGAGCGTCGCGGACATCACCTACGCCACCGACAACACCCAGGCCGGAAAGCTCGACGGCCAGTACGCGGCCGCCGCGCTCGGCGGGAAGCCGGCCGTGATCGCCATGCTCGACCTCTTCAACAACCAGGTCGTCTCGGTCGACATCGACCGCGACCACGGCTTCCTCGAGGGCATGGGTATCGACCCGGGCAGCACCACGCAGAACGCGCAGGAGGCCAAGACCGGCACGTACACCGGCGGCGGCTCGTACACCATCGCCTGCCACCAGCCCACCCAGGGCGCGATCGACGGCGGCCGCACCGCGATGGAGAACTGCCTGTCCGCGAACCCGAACATCAACGTGGTCTACGCGATCAACGAGCCGGCCGCGGAAGGCGCGTACAACGCGCTGAAGGCCGCGGGCAAGCAGAGCCAGGTCGCCGTCTACGCGATCGACGGCAGCTGCTCCGGTCTGAAGCTGGTCGGCACCGGCGAGTTCACCGCCGACGCGGTGCAGTACCCCGGCAAGATGGCCGCTCTCGGCGTGGACTCGATCGCGAAGCTGGCCCGCGGCGGCTCGAAGCCGAGCGTGACGCAGGGCAAGTCCTTCTTCGACACCGGCACCGCGCTCGTCGCGACCAAGAGCTACCCCGGCGTGACCATCCAGTCGCCGACGGACGCGGCGTCCGCCTGCTGGGGCAGCTGACCCGGGGCTGACTAGGCCTTGATGAACCTGCCCTTAGTGAACACCGCGCCCTGAACGGGGCCAGAGCTGGGTGTGCCGACGCGTCCGCACTACGTGCCGGCACACCCATCCAAACCCCCCGCGCCCACCCGCCTTTTCCGCAGATCACCCGTTCCGCTGGTCACCATCGAAGGGGATTGCCGTGACCATTTCGCTAGACGGCCCGGCCGCGCCGGCCACGGCCGAGGACTTCCTCAACCGGCCGCCGACCGTGGGCCAGCGCGTCCACTCGGTGCTGCACAGACAGCCCGCGCTCAGCCCCGCCATCGTGCTCGTGCTGGCCGCGGTGGCCTTCGGACTGCTCAACACCCGCTTCTACCACCTGCAGAACCTCTCCCTGGTGGCGCAGCAGGTCGCCGTGGTCGGCGCGCTGGCGGCCGGGCAGACCCTGGTCATCCTCACCGCGGGCATCGACCTGTCGATCGGCGCGGTGATGGTGCTGGCCTCGCTGGTCATGTCGAAGCTCGCCTTCGACCAGCACGTGCCCGGCGTCCTCGCGCTGCTCCTCGGCGTCGGTGTCGCGGTGGTCGCGCAGGCGGTCAACGGCCTGCTGGTCACCAGGATCAAGCTGCCACCGTTCATCGTCACCCTCGGCACGCTGAGCATCTTCACCGCGATCACGCTCATCTACGCCAAGGGCCAGACGATCACGCTCCAGCCCGGCGCTTTCCTCCTGTGGAGCGGCAACACGGTCTCGATCGGCTCGCTGCACCTGACCACCGGCGTACTGATGATGATCGGGCTCTACGTCGTCATCGGTTTCGCGCTGCGCTACACCGCGTGGGGCCGGCACCTGTACGCGGTCGGCGACGACGCGGAAGCCTCACGCCTGGCCGGTATCTCGGTCAACCGAGTGTTGTTGAGCGCTTACATGGTGGCCGGCGTCGCGATCGCGGTGGCGGCCTGGATCCTGGTCGGACGGGTCGGCGGCGGTGACCCGAACAGCGGCCTCAACGCCAACCTGGAGTCGATCACCGCCGTGGTCATCGGCGGCACCAGCCTGTTCGGTGGCCGCGGCGTCGTCGTCGGCTCGCTGATCGGCGCCCTGATCGTGCAGGTCTTCGACAACGGACTGGCGCTGGCCGGGCTCGACCCCAACTACCAGGTGCTCGCGGTCGGCCTGCTGGTCATCGCCGCGGTCTCGGTCGACCAGTGGATCAGGAGCGTGAAGGCATGAGCGCGGAAGGCAACGTTCCGGTCCTCGAAGCCAGAGGCCTGGTGAAGCTGTTCGGGCGCGTCGTCGGGCTCGACGACGTGGACCTGACGCTGTACCCGGGCGAAGTGCTGGCGGTCATCGGCGACAACGGCGCCGGCAAGTCCACGCTGATCAAGTGCCTGTCCGGGGCGCTGATGCCGGACCGCGGAAGCATTCTCGTCAACGGCGCCGAGGTCAACTTCCGCCGGCCGCAGGACGCCCGCGAGGCCGGGATCGAGACGGTGTATCAGACCCTTGCGGTCGCGCCGGCGCTCGACATCGCGAGCAACCTGTTCCTGGCGCGCGAGGTGCGCCGCAAGGGCCCGCTCGGCTCGGTGCTGCGGATGCTGGACACCGGCGAGATGAAGCGGCGGTCCGCCGAGCACATCAAGCACCTCGGCATCAGTACCCTGCAGAACATCGGCCAGGCGGTGGAGACCCTCTCCGGCGGCCAGCGCCAGGCGGTCGCGGTCGCCCGCGCCGGGGCGTTCGGCAGCAAGGTGGTCATCCTCGACGAGCCGACCGCCGCGCTCGGCGTGCGGGAGACCGGCCAGGTGCTCAAGCTGATCCGCGAGCTGCGCGACAACGGGCTCGCGATCATCCTGATCAGCCACAACATGCCGAACGTGTTCGAGGTCGCCGATCGCATCCACGTCCAGCGGCTCGGCGCCTGCGCGGGCGTCATCTCGCCGAAAACGCACTCGATGGAGGACGCGGTCGCGATCATGACCGGCGCGAAGAAGCTCACCGCGGCCGCCGACTGACGCTGCCATGACACACCTGACGACCGGCCCGGCTGACGGATATCCGCCGAACAGCTACCTGATCGACCACGGCCACCTCGGCTCCGAGCCGGTCGTCATCGTCTCCGCGCCCGGCGGCGCCCGCGTGATCCTGGCGCGGCGCGGGGCGACCCTGCTGCGGTGGGAGGTGAATCGGCTCGGCGCGCTGTTCGACCTGACCGACGGCTACCGCGACGAGGCCGAACTGCTTGCGCAGGACGGCGTGCGCAACGGCGTGCTCGCGCCGTTCCCGAACCGCATCGCCGATGCCCGCTACACCTTCGCAGATGTCGAATACGACCTGCGGCCCGGCGGGACGGCACGGTTGATCTACCACGGCTTCGCGCGAGAGCACCCCTTCGATCTCGCCGAAGCCGTGGTTTCCGACCTCGCGGCCCGGCTGACGTTCACCGGCCGCGTCGATGCCGCGCGGCACCCCGGCTATCCGTTCGCGCTGGATCTCGCCGTCACCTACCTCATCACGGCCAAGGAGATCTCGGTCACGACCTATGCGACGAACACGGGCGCGTCCGCCGCCCCCTACGCCGCCGGTTGGCACCCTTACTTCCGCCTGCCGGGCGCAGTCGACGACTGGACACTGCAAATCCCCGCGCACACCATCGTCCGCACCGATGACGCGCTGATCCCGCTCGACGGCGACGCCGCGTACCAGTCTCTCGACGACAACCCCGCGATGGACTTCCGCCGCCCACGCAAGCTGAGCGGCCTCGTCATCGATGCCTGTTTCACCGGCCTGGCCGCCGACGGCAAGCGCTGCGAGACGATCCTGCGCCACACACAGACCCCTGATGAACTGCGGGTCTGGCAGTTCAACGGATCAATGCACGTATTCACCGGTGACACGCTGGCCCGCGACCGGCGCCGCAGCATCGCGCTCGAACCGGTCGAGGCCGTCACCAACGCGTTCAACCGCGCGGAATGCGCAGGCGCGCTGCTCCTCGGCCCCGGCGAGACTCGCTCGTTCCGCTTCGGCGCCCGCTACCTGCGCAATCGCTGAGCCGCGCGCTACTTGATCTCGATCGCCGTCCGGTGATCGCCCGAAGCCGCCTCATCTGACCCGGCCCCGTCGAGCGCGGCGGTGTGCGGCGTGCCCGGTGCGATACCGGCCAGCAGTTGCCGGGCCAGTCCGAGCCCGGTGCCGCCCATCGTGAGCGCCTTGGCCAGCAACTCGTTGACGCCGTCGGCGCCGTTGAGCACGACCATGTGGTCCACGCCCGCGAAGGCCTCGGCCCCGGCGTGCACGATCGCGGGCCAGTTCTCGGCCAGCTGCTGGGCGATGACAGCCTCCTGGTTCTGCGCCAGCGCGGCGGCGCGGGCCTTGATCGACTCTGCTTCGGCCAATCCCTTCGCCTTGGCGGCTTCGGCCTCGGCGAGCCCCCTCGCCTTCGCGGCCTCGGCCTCTGCCAAGCCCTTGGCTTGAGCGGCGGCGGCCTCGGCGGCGCCGGTGGCGCGCGTGAACTCGGCGCTGGCCAGGCCGCGGGCGCGGGTGGCCGCGGCGTCCGCCTCGGCGGCGGCCCTGACCCGGGTGGCGTCGGCGGCGGCGCGCAGCTCGGTCTCCTTCGCCTCGGCCTCCGCTTCGTGCACCTTGGCTTCGCGCTGCGCCTGGGCGATGGTGACCGTCTCGTAGGCTCTGGCGTCGGCGGGCTTTCGCACATCGGCCTGGAGTTGCTGTTCCCGCTTGTGCGCCTCGAGTTCGGCGACGCGCGTCTCCTGGACGACGACCTCCTGGCGGGCGGCGGCCTCGGAGAGCGGGCCGGCCATCTTCGCCTTCGCCTGGGCCTGGTCGACCTCGGCCTGGTAGCCGGCCTGCTGGATGTTCGAGTTGCGGATCGCCTCGGCCTTGCGCGCGTTCGCCTCGGCCTCCGCCTCGGTGGCGGCGCGTTCGGCGGCGGCCTGGGCGATGCGCGCGTCGCGCTGCACCGCGGCGGTGTGCGGCGCGGCCAGTGCCTTGATATATCCGGTGGGGTCCTCGATCTCCTGGATCTGCAGGGAGTCGATGGTCAGCCCGAGCTTCTCCATCTCGTGGCCGGAGGTAGCGCGGGTCTGCTCGGTCAGCCGCTCGCGGTCGCGGATCATCTCCTCCACGGTCAGGCTGCCCACGATCGAGCGAAGATGCCCGGCCAGGATGTTGTGCACCCGGACGTTCATGTTGTTCTGCTGGTCGAGGAACCGGCGGGCGGCGTTGGCGATGGACACCCGGTCGTCGCCGACCTTGAAGATCACCACGCCTTGGACGTGGACCGGGATGCCCTGGCTGGTGACGCAGTCCACGGACAGGTCCGCCTCGTTCAAGTCGAGCGAGAGCTTGCGCACCACCTGCACCCCGGGCACCACGAGGGTGCCGCGGCCGGTGATGATGCGGAAGCCCATGCCCTCATCGACGCCCTCGATGCGGTGGCGGGCGCCGGAGATCAGCAGAGCCTGGTTCGGCTCGGCCACCCGCCACATGAGCTTGAACACGAGCACTGCCACGATGACGCAGGCAGCGATGATCCCTGCGAGAATGAGTGCCGAAGGCACCTGGAGTCACTTCCCCCGGAACGTAGTGAGGGGAGCAGTTGGCACCGTCCCCTGTGAGAACGCAGCCGCGGCCCCATGCCGCAGATTTCCGCCTACTGGTGTACACCCGCCGAACCTTGGCCGCACACCCGGGTCAGGTAAGAAGGTTGTCAGAGCGCCGAAACGTACACCGTGCGCGGCGGATGGTATTCCAGCACGACGACGATCGTGCCGACCGCGATCTGCTCGCCGCTGTCGGCGGCGTATGCCATGAACGCCTCGGCGCCGCCGCGTACCCGCACCATCACCTCGCCGACCAGGCCCGGAGCGATCCGCCCGGTCACCCGCCCCTGCAATCCGATCAACGCCGGCCTCCCTTGAAGCAGCGATCAAAGAGCGATCAGCGCCATTACACACCTCGCGTGCTGTCGGCGCTGCCACGCCGCAGCGGCCGGATGTACATACTGATTCGGTTGATGCGGGCCCGGGGCGGGGGGCGGAAGTGAACGGTCTACCGCATCGTCGGCACTGCTCAATCCCGTGCCTTAGCCGTCACCGCATCGCCTGCACAGGTCCCGGGCTGCGCCGCAGATACGCTTCCGGCAGCCTGTGAGAGGCTGAATCCATGAACCGGCTCGGCACCGCAACCTCGCCCTACCTGCTCCAGCACGCGGATAACCCGGTCGACTGGTGGCCGTGGGGCGAGGAGGCGTTTGCCGAGGCGAGGCGGCGCGATGTGCCACTGCTGATCTCAATCGGGTACGCGGCATGCCACTGGTGCCACGTGATACTTTAAGTACACTAGTTGACTTCGCGGCGTTTTGCCAGCTGGCGCTCTTCTCGTCCGTGGTCGCAACGACGCCAGCGGCGACCTCGTCGCAGTATCTCATTCTGAAAAGCTCTTATCTCTGTACGTGTCCGCTGCATGTCCGTGAGCCGTGCCTTGCCGCCGCGCCATCATGGCGCACAGCAGGATCAGGAGGCCGACGCACGTTTCCCCCGCCCACGGCAGCCATGAACCACTGGTGTACCCGAGCCCTATGCTCCAAACCCACGGCTCAACAAGGAACGGGACGGCGAGCGTGACGCCAGCCAGTACTGATCGACTGCGCGCCCACCGCGCGCCGAGCCAGCCGAATGCCGCGCCTGCGACCAGCGCTACGGCGACCCAGGGGGCGATGAAGACCAACCAATGGGACAGGTTGTCCGCCACGCGCGAGGCAATCGCGCTCCCACGCCCACGAATCCGATGCTCGTCAATGAACAGGAAGTGGCCATAGAAACCCACGACGCATGCGGTGTCGCACACCGCTCCGGCTGCTGGTGCCCACAGCCGGTGGCAGAGCAGCCATCCGCCTACGAAAGCCAGCGCGAGCCACGGAGCGGCGAAGTTGCCGACCCAGAATTGACCGGCGCCGCTCGGCGCTGGTATGAGCGAGAGCACGATGCCGAACGCACCGCACACAAGCCCCCACACAATCACAGCGACAGGGCGGTGTCGGGTGAGTGCGCCTCGGCCCGAGGATCTCATCGAGGTCATCGGCTCAGCCGCAACATAGGAGGAATCCCGTCGTCGATAGTGCCCCAATGCAGAGAAGTGCAGTCAGGGCTTGCCTTATTCTCGCAAGCTGCCTGCGAGGTCGATCCGGGCTGCGGCCGCGGCAGGCGCACAACCGCCGATGACTGACGCGACGAGAGCGGCGACGAGTCCGGCGATAGCCGCGCCGTACGGAAAGCCCGGAGCCTGTACCGGACTTTCTGGACTGAGCAGTCCCGGTACAACGAAAGCTACTGTGAGCGCTGCACTCGTGCAGGCGATGAGTGTGGATGTCAAACCAGTTATGACTGACGAGCTCATCACAAGCACGAATATGCGAAGGCGGGTGGCACCCGTCGCTCTGCGAATGGTCAACTCTCGTCGCCTATCCCGGACGGTGGCCAGCCCGATATTCATGATGCCAAGGGCCGCGACAACGAGCGTTAAGCTTGCCACTCCTAGGAATGCCCCCTGCGTCGCCTGCAGGTTGCCCAGCAGATCCCCGACCGTATCAGCGCGATGGATTTCCAGTCCGCTCGGATCGACTCCAAGGTCGGCTCCGACATCAGTCACCACCCGGCGCAACACCGCTTCACCCGCGGTCGGATCGTGCACAAGCAGATTGAATGAGCTGCTGGCCGGGAGCGCTCCGGGTTGGTCATTCAATGCCGAGCTCAGCGATTGATATATGGTTGGGGAGGAGTCGCCGTCGGCAACGATACCGATCACCCGTTGCTGGTACGACTCGAACTGGTCGCTGAGCCGGACGGTCACCATTGATCCCGGGCCACCGTACTCCGAACGGGCGGCCAGGTTGAGTACCACTCCGCCCGGATACACGGAGCTGTCATCTGGAAGCCACCGCCCTTCCGCAATGGGAAGGCGCTTGACCCGATCGAGTCTTCCCGCGACGAGAACGATCGCCTGACCCTGCTCGGTGCCGCCTGGCGTGCCGGCCTCACCGTTAACGTCGATGGTCAGAGCGTATGACCCTCCCGTCAAACTGATCCGCCGGTCGAGATCTCCGAGAATCGTCGGCATCCCTCTTTCCGTTAGAACGGTGGCGGGTACTTCCGTCGAGACGGTCACGGCTCGGCCGTTGCGTTGTTCGGCCTGCGCCACAAACACCTCACGTACGATCGAGCCCACTGTTACGACCCCTACGACCGATATGACGCCTACCACAAGGCTCAGCACAGTCAGCAGCGACCGGCCGCGGTGGGACCACAAGTCTTTCATCGCGTCCAGAAAGATCAGCACGAGCTGTCCTCGTGCGCGTCCACGAGTATGCCCGAGTCCATGATGAAAACCCGATCCACCATGCTGGAAACTGCGGGGTCGTGGGTCACGACGACGAGCGCTGCGTTGTTCGACCGCGCCGAATCGATGAGAACCTTCATGACACGGTCGGCCGTCGCGGTGTCCAATGCGCCTGTTGGCTCGTCGGCCAACACGACGGCTGGTGAGCGGACTATGGCCCGGGCGATGGCAACCCGCTGCTGCACCTCGACTCGAACTCATCGCGCTTCGCGACTGCCGCTGTCAGATCCTCCTCGTACTCCCACGGCGGTCGCTCCGTGTCGATGACCGGCCGCGACTCCAACGCCATCAAAACGAGATCCGATATCTCCCGATCGATCCACTCGCCACTGACGCTGCATCCGGCGCAACCGCCGTCAGCCTTGGGCCGACACGAGTACCGGTACTTCGCCGCGCCGTAAGAATTCTTATTCGCCCTCAGTACGGCGTTGCAGATGCGACCGTCAACGATGTTGCCGCACCGCAGTAACCCGGAGAGCAGATACTTGCGAGATCTGATCGGACGGGCGTCCTTCGTGTTCCCGCCGGGGAGCCGCTGGCGCGGCATATATCGCGCGGTGACGGCCTCCCACTCCGCTGGCGTGATGATCGGATCCCACTGCCCGATGACCGGTTGCCCGTCCTCGTCCCTGAACACCTCGCCACCGAGCAAGCGAAGTCCGGCATTGCGCGGGCTGGCGATGATCTGTTTCACGGTCTGAACGCGCCACGGGGCGCCGCCCTCGGTCGGAATCCCCGAGTCGATGAAGATCTTCGTGACGCTGCCCCAGGACTGTCCCTCAATGCAGGCAGCCACGGCCTTGCGTATGACAGCGGCCTCTTCGGGGACCAGTTCGATCTCTCCCGGTGAACCGCTGACCGACTGGTAGCCAAATGCCTTGCCGCCGGTATGGGCGATGCCGCGCCGCGCCTGCCCTTCGTGCCAACGCCGTGTGCGTGATCTGCGCTTCCGGTTCTCACCCATGGCGATAGCCACGCCGAGCAGGCCGATGATCTCGGCGTTCTCCGAGTAGAGGTCCTGCGTGCCGTAGTCGTCGGCGAAAACCCGGTCGGGCGTCGCGCGGAACGCCTCGACGAACCGTTGCCACTGCGTCGGAGTCTTGAAGATGCGGTCTTCATCGACCGTGATGACCCCGTGAACCGGGTAGCCCTCGGCGGTGGAGCCTCGATGAAGGTCGGTCAGCATCGATTCGAAGTCGGGACGGAACTCGTCCTTCGACGCGCTGAGGTCGTTGTCGGTGTAGCGCTTGATGATCACCAGTGACTCGCGCCGAGCGATGTTGCGGTTGGTGGCGTGCTGGTTTGTCACACCCTTGGCGTTCCGGCGGCTGTCGTTGCGCTTGCCGGATAGATCACTGATGCGAGAGTAGGCAATCACACAGCGTGTCCCCGCTTCGGCGAGCTCGCGTGGGGACGGTAGCGAGTCGGGAACGCCTCGCTCCTCCATGTCGATCTTGGCTAGCAGCACGCTTTCGGCGTCTGTTGCCATGGTCACTCCTTGCCGATCATGCGTTTCCGCAGGCTGAAAGCTTACGTTTCGCATCAAGGGCGATCAAGTGAATGACATAGGCAACTATCGGTAGCCGCTGTGGGACACTGTGCCCATGAATCGGCTCGGTAGTGCGACCTCGCCCTACCTCCTCCAGCACGCCACCAATCCAGTCGACTGGTGGCCATGGGGAGAGGAGGCAGTTGCTGAGGCAAAGCGGCGGGACGTACCACTCTTGATTTCAATCGGGTACGCATCCTGCCACTGGTAGCCTTAGCAACTCACTTGATGCCACGTCATGGCGCACGAGTCGTTCGAGGACCCGGAGACGGCGGCGGCGATGAACGCCGGGTTCGTGTGCGTGAAGGTCGATCGCGAGGAGCGTCCCGACGTCGACGCCGTGTACATGACCGCGACGCAGGCGATGACCGGGCAGGGCGGCTGGCCGATGACGGTGTTCGCCACGGCGGAGGGCAAGCCGTTCTACTGCGGCACCTACTTTCCACGGCAGTCGCGCGGCGGAATGCCGTCGTTCCGGACCTTGCTCGATGCCGTGGGCACGACCTGGCGGGAGCGCCGGTCCGAGGTCGAGCGAGTGGGGGAGGACATCGCCGGCAAGCTCGCGCAGACTGCCGCGCCTGTGGACGGCGGCGCGCCGGGGGAGACGGAGTTGGCCGCCGCCGTGTCCGTGCTGGTGCACGAATTCGATGATGCGCATGCCGGATTCGGCGGCGCGCCGAAGTTCCCGCCGTCGATGACGTTGCTGCACCTGCTGCGGCACCACGCGCGTACCGGGTCGTTCCATGCGCTGGACATGGCACGGCGCACGTGCGAGGCGATGGCGCGCGGCGGGATCTACGACCAGCTTGCCGGCGGATTCGCGCGGTACGCCGTTGATGCGACATGGACGGTGCCGCACTTCGAAAAGATGCTCTACGACAACGCGCTGCTGCTGCGCGTGTATACGTTGATGCACAAGGCGATTGCGTCCGAGGATCCGGGTCCCGCTTCCGCTCCCGGTCCCAGTGCCGGAGCAGGCTTCTTCGCGCGCATCGCGGCTCAGACGGCTAAGTTCCTGCTCGCCTCGCTGCGAACCGCGGAAGGCGGTTTCGCCTCCGCGCTCGACGCCGACACCGAGGGCGTCGAAGGGCTGACCTACGTCTGGACGCCGGCTCAGTTGCGCGAAGTCCTCGGCGAAGAGGACGGGGCGTGGGCTGCGGAGTTCTTCCACGTGACCGACGAGGGCACCTTCGAGCACGGCACGTCAGTACTCGAAATGCTCGCCGATCCGGCCCTGGCGGATGAACCGCGCTACCACCGCGCCCGGATCACCCTGCTCGAAGCTCGCGGCGAGCGCCCGCAGCCGCACCGGGACGACAAGGTCGTCGCCGCCTGGAACGGCCTCGCCATCACCGCGCTGGTCGAGGCGTCGCTGGCTTTTGACATGCCGCACCTGCTCGACGCCGCGCTTGAGGCGGCCCGGCTGCTGGCGGAGGTGCACCTGCGTGACGGTCGCCTGGTGCGCACCTCCCGGAACGCAGTCGCCTCGACGAACCCCGGCGTGCTGGAGGACTACGGCTGCGTCGCCGAGGGATTCTGCGTGCTGTACTCGGCAACCGGCGACAAGCAGTGGCTCGACCGCGCCGCGCGGCTGCTGGAAACGGTGCGCGAGCAGTTCGTTTCGGACGCCGGTTTCCACGACACCGCCGGCGACGCGGACGCGCTGTACTTCCGGCCGAGCGATCCGACCGACAACGCGACGCCGTCCGGCACGTCCGCCGCGGCAGCCGGGTTCGTCGCGTACGCGGTGACCGCCGGGTCCCTCGACCACCTCGACGACGCACACCGTGCTCTCGCGGCCGCGTCCCGCCTGGCCGACCGCGCCCCGCGCTTCGCCGGCTATGGGCTCGCCCTCGCAGAGGCGCTGCTCTCGGACGTGCCGGCAGCCTTCGTCTGCCCGGGGCCGTTCTGCGCTTGACCGTCTGCGGCCAGGTGCGATGCTGCCAGTGTGATGTGCGTCACATTCCTGGCGCTCTGACAACCTAGCTGCCCTCACCTGCGGTCTGGTCCGTCAACGCTCGTAGTTCAGGGGGGTTGAGGTGGACGCGAGGGCGCGCACCGAGTTCGAGGAGTTCGTCACCGCGCGCTCCGCCGCGCTGTTCCGCACCGCCGTCCTGCTGACCGGCAACCGGCAGGACGCTCAGGACCTGGTGCAGTCCGCGCTGGAGCGCGCCTGCCGCCACTGGGACAAGGTCGCCGCGGCCGAGCAGCCGGAAGCGTACGTGCGGCGCATCCTCGTCAACTCTCTGAAAGACCGGTGGCGGCTACGGAAGCGGGTCGTCGAAGTACCGTTCGACGATGCACGGCCGTCCGCGTCCGTCGGTCAGTCCCCATACCGGCAGGTCGAGCAGGTGGACCTGCGCCGGTCGATGATCGCCGAGCTGTTGCGGCTGCCGACCGGAATCCGTGCCGTGCTGGTCCTGCGCTACTTCGAGGACCTGTCCGAGGCTGAGATCGCACACGCGCTGGGCTGCTCTGCCGGGACGGTCAAGTCCCAGGCGGCCCGCGGGCTGGCGAAGCTCAGGGCGGCGCTGGGCACGGAACCGGACTTCGCGGCTTCCGGATCGCCGCCGGCGAACCAGGATTCGAACTCGGTCAACCGGCTGCTGCCGAACCGCCTCGCGGATCGGGGAGACTCATGAAGCGTCCATTGTCACCCTTCGAGCAGGAACTGGTGAACGCCATGGACGAGTACGCGCATAGCGCCGTGCCCCCGGCCTTCAACGCCACTCGCATCGTCGCCCGCGAGCGGCAGCGCGTCAGGATGCGCATTTCGCTCGCCGCCGTCTGCGTCGCCACCGCGGCCGGCGTCGCCTCGTGCGTGGCGACCAGCGTGCCCGGCAACGGGAACAAGGGCCTCCCGGTGGTCGGCAACACCAACACCCCGGTCTCGGTCACCGCGAGCCCGACGCCCAGCGCGTCGCCGCACACGAATGTCTCGCCCAGCGGGACAACCGGCGGTTCACCGAGCGCGGCACGCGGCGGCGGCGCGTCCTCGCCGACATACGCCGGTTTTCCGCCTTTGCCGACCACGCCGACCAGCAGTCCGTTCACTGGAACTGTTCCGCCGGTGCCCGTGCTCAAGTCGATCGAACCAGTAGGGAACTTTTCGCTGTTCCCTTACAGCGCCATCGCCTTCGAGTTCAACGGTCAGGCCCCGGGCTTCACAGCTCGATACGTCAACCAGGTCGTGCACGAAGGCTCTGGAGCGCCGATCTCTATGCCAGGCTCTGCCTTCCTGCAGTTGACCTTCAGTTCGGCGCAGGCTCATGACGACAGCGGGAACTCGACGCTGAACCCGCCTGCCACGAACCCGGTGTCGTTCGGGCCACACGGCGTCCCCGAAGCCTACGTCGTCAATGGCGACTTCGAGGGCGTGGTTACCGTCACCCTGAGCCTCGACAGTAAGCGCGGCTTCCACATCAGTGAGCAGACGCTATCGCCCACCGATCACGTGATCGACGTGTCGATCAGCACGTCATGAAGATGCTCAGCTCGCCTGCCCGTACACCACGATCGAGATCGCGATGTAGTGGCAGATAAAAGCAGCGATCGTGAACAGGTGGAAGATCTCATGGAAGCCGAACCACCTCGGCGAGGGGTTCGGCTTCTTGAGCGCGTAAACCACCGCCCCGACCGAGTACATCAGCCCGCCCGCGACGATGAGCCCGAGCACGGCCCCGCCTCCGTGATGCAGGAACTGCGGCAGGTAGAAGACCGCGGCCCAGCCGAGTGCCAGGTAGCAGGGCACGTATACCCAGCGCGGCGCGCCGAGCCAGAAGACCCGCATCCCGATGCCGATCAGCGCGCCCGCCCACACCAGGGTGAGCAGCACCTCGGCCGAGCGATGCGACAGCAGGACGACCGCGAGCGGCGTGTACGTCCCGGCGATGATCAGGAAGATGTTGGTGTGGTCGAGTCGGCGCAGCACCGCCTGCGTCGTCGGCCCCCAAGTGCCGCGGTGATAGACGCCGCTCACGCCGAACAGCAGCCAGGAACTGACCGCGAAGATCGCGCACGCCACCGAGGTCCCGGCCGTCGGCGCCAGCGCGATCAGCACGACCCCGGCGGCCAGCGCCAGCGGGAAGGCCCCGGCGTGGAACCAGCCGCGCAGCTTCGGCTTCGCGTATTGCAGCGCCTGAGCGGCCGCCTCTGTGGCGGACGCCACAGCCTGCGCCGGGGAGACTTGCCTCACAGCGGACTTGCGAGGATCGACCGCCTCACCGCCCGGACCCATGAGATTGGTCACACCGCGCTCGCTTCCTGGCCGCCGATACGGCCTGCTGTTTCATTCCTTTTCGGGACATTGCACCACACCGCGCCGGTGTGACTGTTGCCCACTCCAGGGTAACCTACGCATCCGTAAGTTACTCGCAAGTAGGATTTGGGTATCCACGATGCGGACACTCGTGGCTATAGTCCAAAACACCCCTCATCACGCCCGGGAGGTGCGGACCCCCGGCGTCCTCTAGGAGTGCGTGCGATGTCGTTCGCCCTTGCAGAATCCGTTTTGTCCGAGAATCCTCCTACCCGTCATCCGGGCTTGCTCTCCTGGGTTCAGGAGATCGCCGAACTGACCAAGCCGGAGCAGATCGTCTGGTGCGACGGCTCCGACGAAGAGTGGACCCGGCTGACTGACGAACTGGTCCAGAAGGGCACCCTGCGGCGGCTGAACCCCGCAAAGCGGCCCAACTCCTTCTACGCGGCCTCGGACCCCTCAGACGTGGCCCGGGTCGAGGATCGCACTTTCATCTGCTCGCAGCGGGAGCAGGATGCCGGGCCGACCAACCACTGGGTCGCCCCTGCCGAAATGCGCGAAAAGCTGCACGGCCTGTTCGACGGCTCGATGCGCGGACGCACGCTCTACGTCGTGCCGTTCTCCATGGGGCCGGTGGGCTCCCCGCTCTCCGCGCTCGGCGTCGAGATCACCGACTCCGCATATGTCGCGCTGTCCATGCGGGTCATGACACGCATGGGCGCGGCGGTCCTCGATGAACTCGGCGAGGACGGCGAATTCGTCAAGGCCGTGCACTCGGTCGGCGCCCCGCTGGAGCCCGGCCAGGCCGATGTTCCGTGGCCGTGCAACCCGACCAAGTACATCACCCACTTCCCTGAGGACCGCGAGATCTGGTCGTACGGGTCCGGATACGGCGGCAACGCGCTGCTCGGCAAGAAGTGCTACGCGCTGCGCATCGCCTCGGTGATGGCCCGCGACGAGGGCTGGCTCGCCGAGCACATGCTCATCCTCAAGCTGACCCCGCCGACCGGCCAGACGCGGTACATCGCCGCCGGCTTCCCGTCCGCGTGCGGTAAGACGAACCTCGCGATGCTTACACCGACCTTGCCCGGCTGGAAGGTCGAGACGGTCGGCGACGACATAGCGTGGATGCGGTTCGGCCAGGACGGACGCCTCTACGCGATCAACCCGGAGGCCGGATTCTTCGGCGTCGCGCCCGGTACCAGCGAGGCGACGAACGCCAATGCGATCGCCACTTTGACTGAAAACACCATCTTCACCAACGTGGCGCTGACCGACGACGGCGACGTGTGGTGGGAGGGCTTGACCGAGCAGCCCCCGGCGCACCTGACCGACTGGAAGGGCCGCGACTGGACCCCGGACTCGACCGAGCCGGCCGCGCACCCGAACTCCCGCTTCTGCGTCCCGGCGGCGCAGTGCCCGACCATCGCCGCGGAGTGGGAGGACCCGAAGGGCGTGCCGATCTCGGCGATCCTGTTCGGCGGCCGCCGCGCCACGTCCGTGCCGCTGGTCACCGAGTCGCTCTCCTGGCAGCACGGCGTGTTCCTGGGCGCGAACGTCGCCTCGGAGAAGACCGCGGCCGCCGAGGGCACCGTCGGCGAACTGCGCTACGACCCCTTCGCGATGCTCCCGTTCTGCGGCTACAACATGGGCGACTACTTCGCGCACTGGCTCGAGGTCGGCGCCGACGCGGACCCGCGCAAGCTGCCCCGGATCTACTACGTGAACTGGTTCCGCAAGGCCACCGACGGCCACTTCCTGTGGCCCGGCTTCGGCGAGAACAGCCGCGTGCTCAAGTGGATCAGGGACCGCCTGGACGGCCGCGCGGACGGCGTCGAGACGCCGATCGGCGTCGTCCCGACCCAGGACGCGCTGGACCTGGACGGCCTTGAGATCGACGACAAGGACCTCGAGCAGCTGCTGTCCGTGGACACCGAGGCCTGGCGGCACGAGGCCGAGCTGATCCCGCCGCACTTCGAGCGGTTCGGCGCCCACTTGCCCGAAGCGCTGTGGGACGAATACCGCGCACTACAGGCCCGGCTCGGCTGAGCGGTGTTCGATCCCCGCTGCCGGATGTCCATCATCTGAGCGGATCTTCACCAGATCCTCACAGCCGCCTCGCTCCTTCGGGGGTTGGGGCGGCTGTGATGGTTATAGGGTTCCGCAGGAGAACCGCAGGGCCGAGGAGAGGCGTCGGAGATGAGTGTGCGAGACCTCGTCTACGGCGTGTACGAAAAACGGCTGACCGCGAAGCTGGACCGGCGCCGCATGCCGCGGCATGTCGGCGTGGTGATGGATGGCAACCGGCGGTGGGCGAAGTCGGTCGGCGAACAGATCGCCACCGGGCACCAGCGCGGCGCGGACAAGATCCACGATCTGCTCGGCTGGTGCGAAGAGGCCGGGGTCGAGGTGGTGACCTTGTGGCTGTTCTCCACCGACAACTTCAACCGGCCCGCCGACGAACTCGCGGATCTCCTGCGCATCATCGAAGGTTCCGTACTCAGCCTCGCCGAAACCGGCCGCTGGCGCGTACGTCCGCTCGGCGCCCTTGACATGCTGCCCGGCGACTTCGCCCGCACCCTCAAGGAAATCGGCGCACGTACCGCAGACAACCCCGGCCTGGTGGTTAACGCAGCCATCGGATACGGCGGCCGTCAGGAAATCGCCGACGCGGTACGTTCTCTGCTTCAGGAACACGCGGAGCGCGGTTCTTCGATCGAGGACCTGGCACAGGTCATCGACGTCGAACACATTGCGCAGCACCTTTACACTCGTGGCCTGCCCGACCCGGATCTGCTGATCCGCACCTCCGGAGAGCAACGACTTTCCGGGTTCATGCTCTGGCAATCCGCGCATTCCGAGTTCTATTTCTGCGAAGCGTTCTGGCCCGCGTTCCGCAAGATCGACTTCCTTCGGGCGCTGCGTGACTACAGCCTGCGCCAGCGCCGCTATGGCGCGTAACGCGCGCTGACACGTCCGAGGACTGAGCTACGGGCCAGGCCGGAGGCCGTTTTCACATAGGCCGCAAGGGGTAATGCCCTGGTATGACGTGTGACACCGGCACCGCTGGCAGACCTCGGAAGGCTGCCGCGCACGGTCCGGTGATCAGCCGAAAACTCCTCGCCTGGAGCCGCCCCCCTTCCTTACCGTTGTGACCGGTGTGCAATTCCCACCCTCGTTCAGGGCGCGCCGGGCACGGCGCGCCACAGGGAGTCGTGCTAAGTGGCCGTTACACCCAAGCGCCGTTCCGCCCGTCCCGAACGGCGCACTTTCGTGCTGGACACCAGCGTCCTCCTCGCGGACCCGGCCGCGCTCACCCGCTTTGACGAACACGAAGTCGTCATCCCG
>DASUAR010000326.1:0-16078 GCA_035763685.1 Actinocrinis sp.
TTGTGTTCCGTATGGCGTGACAGGTGGCACCATCGTGTCGTTAGGCCATCGAGTCGGGAGTGCGGAACCGGCTCGGGGCTGAGGAGTGCCCCGGTGCGGAGGGGTGGCGACGTGACGGTACTGGAGTTTCGGAAAACTCAATCCGGGACTGCTGCGCACTTGGCGCGCAGGCTTCGTAGGATGGCCCGGGGGACGGAACCGATCGGGACAGGTTCGCCCGTCGGCGCGCGTCCGACCCCCCACACCAGTCCGGCCTACCCGGACCGGGAGGGCGAGGATGGGCCGATGCCGAGGACGCCGACGCTGTATGTAGCCGCAGTGGCTACGGCTGCCGTCGTGGTCGCCGCCGTCATCCTGCCGGTCACCCGATGGGGCCGGGTCGATCCGCTGCTCTTCTTCGTGCTCGCGGCGATCCAGGGCCTGATCGTGCTCACCACCACCTTCCCGAGGTTCGCGGAGAGCCCGGCCGTGCCCGCCTCGGTCGCGCTTCAGCTCGCCGCCGTGGTCCTGCTCACCCCGGGCGCCGCGGCCGTCAGCGTCGCCCTCGGCGGATTGTGCATCTGCCTGCGCCCCGGCACGCCCCCTTCCCGGATGATCTTCGTGCTCTCCGGCATCTTCCTCACCCCGGTGGCCGGAGACGCGGTCTACATCCTGCTGCACGGCTCCAGGACGCTGATGCGGCCGGAGATGCCCGGCGCGCTGCTGCCGATAGTGGCCGCGGCGCTCGCGCTCTCGGCGGTGCCCGCGCTGCTGGTCGGAACGATGACCGTCCTCGGCGGCCAGGTCCGTGTGCGAGCCGCGGTGCGCGACGCGGTGCGGCACGTGCTGCCGCGCAACGTGGCCTACAGCTTCGCCGGCCTGCTCGCCGCGGTGCTGTGGCGCAACCACGCACAGGTGATGGCCGGCTTGGTGATGATCGGCCCGCTGCTGGTCACCCGTTGGGCCTACGCGCAGTACTCGGAGCAGCGCGCCGCGCACGACGCCACCGTGCGCGCCCTGGTCCAGGCGGTCGAGATCAAGGACCTCTACACCCGCGGGCACAGCGAGCGGGTCGCCAAGGCCAGCGAGATGATCGCGCGCCGCCTCGGCATGGAGGAGCAGCGCATCTCGATCCTGCACTACGCCGCGATCCTGCACGACGTGGGCAAGCTCGGCGTGCCGACCCGGCTGCTGCAGAAGGACGGCAAGTTCGACGAGGCGGAGCTGGAAGCCATAAGGGTGCACCCGGTGCGCGGCGTCGACGTCGTGCGTGACATCGCGTTCCTCAACGAGGCGTACACCGCGATCCTGCACCACCACGAGCGCATGGACGGCCGCGGTTACCCGACCGGCCTGTCCGGGGAACGCATCCCGCGTTTCGCCCGAATCATCGCGGTCGCCGACGCCTTCGACTCGATGACCTCGACCCGCTCCTACCGCCCGGCGCGCTCGGTGTCCGAGGCGGTGGCCGAGCTGCGCGCCTGCGCGGGCAGCCAGTTCGACCCGGTGATGGTGGACGCGATGCACGTCGCGCTGGTCGAGGCCGAGCGGGAGGGGCGGCCGTGGTTGGGCGACGGCACCATGCCGGCCTTCGCGCCGTTCCAGAACGAACTGGGCCTGCCGACCCGTGTGCTCAACGGAACGCCGGTGCCGGCTCAAGGTCACAGCGGGGCCGAGCTCGACGCGGGGGCGCTCAACGCCGGTCCCACCATGGGCATCCCCATGAACGGCGCGGCGAAGGGCGCGGCGAGCGACGCGAGTCACGACGCCGCCAACGGCGTCGGCGGCCACCCTGGCGCCGCGTACTCCGAGCACGCCGTCCCGCGGCCCGGCGTCCCGGAGTCCGGCGCGAACGGCTTCGACCACGACGACCCGGCCTTCGTCGTGCCCTCGCCGATGGGCGACAAGGCGGCGGCAGACGCGCAGCAGGCCGGCGCGCAGTCCGGCGATCGGGAGCGGTCCGCGCCGCAGCCACGAGCGCCGCGCTGGGGGCGCCGGTGAGCCGCCGGACTATCGCGGCTCGGTCGCGGACTGCTGGCTTGACCCGGTCGCACGAGCCGGATCCGGTCGTGCCCGATCCGGCCGCGTCGAATCCGGTCGTGCCCGATCCGGCCGCGTCGAATCCTGCCGCGAGCCGCCGGTGACAGGTATGGGCGCCCCGACCCGGCGTCACGCCGCGCTGACCGCGCCCGCGCTGTTGACCTGCTTCGCGCTGGTCATCGCGGGCGCGGCAGTCCTGGACGTGCTGCTGCACGCGCTACGCCAGCCGGCCATCGCGGCCGCGTTCGGCGCGACTATCGCGCTCGGCGAGGCCATCCGGATCGCGCTGCCGCACGGCCGCGACTCCGCGCCGCTGGCCTCGAGCGCGGCGTTCGCGTTCGCCCTGTGCTTCTCGGTGGACGGCACGCGGACGACCTACGGCGCGACCGAGGTCATCGCGGTGACCGCGGTGGCGGCGGTGTGCGGCGTCTCGATCCAGGCTTACGCGGGCCGGCATCCACGGCCCGGTTACCTGGCGCGGCGCATCATCGTGACCGGGTTCGCCGCGGTGGTCTTCCGCAGCTGGCTGATGCCGGGTCCGGCCAGCGGCCTGCTCGACCGGCACAGCATGCCCGTCACCGGCGCACTGCTCGCCGGGGTCGCGATCGCGGCGCTGTTCCTGGACAACCTGCTGGCCTCGCTGCTCAGACTGCTCGAACCCGGCCGCACGCCCTCGGTGACCGCGGGTCCGTCGCGCTGGGACCCGGTCGGCCTGACCGCGCGGCCGAGCCCGTCGCTGCGCCGCCTGTTCTCCAGCTTCCGCGACGACTGCATCGCCACGGCCTGGGTGTGCCCGACGGTGATCCTCTTCGCCGTCGCCATCGCACTGACGGCGCGGCCGCTCGGGCTGTGGGTGCTGCCGATCGCCGCCGCGCCGATCCTGGTGGTGCAGCGCGCGCTGCGCCGCTACGCCGAGATCAGCGCCACCTACCAGCAGACCATCAGAGCTTTGTCACGGGTCACCGACCTCGCGGATTACACCGAGCCCGGTCACGCCCGCCGCGTCTGCCATCTCGCCCTGGCGATCGGCCGGGATCTGTCCCTGCCCGACGCGCAGCTGCTCGATCTCGAGTACGCCGCTCTGCTGCACGACATCGGCCAGCTCTCGCTCACCGACCCGATCCCCGGCGGCGCCACCGTCCTCATCGCCCCCGAGCGGGCCGCTTCAGTGGCCGCTCTCGGCGCGGACGTGGTGCGGCAAACCGGCGTGCTGGACCACGTGGCGCAGATCCTGGAGCATCAGTGGCAGCCGTTCCGGCCCGACCACGCGGACGAGCCGGTGGCGCTGGCCGGTGCCATCATCCGCGCCGCGAACGCCTACGACGACCTGGTCAGCGGTGCGCTCGACCCGGACCGCAGGCTGGCCGCGTTGCAGCGGATCAGGCTCGGCATGGCCACCGAGTACGACCCGCGCGTCGTCGAGTCACTGACCCGGATCGTCGAGTCCGCCGAGCCCTATCCCGGCTGATCTTCGGCAGCGGGAACCAGTCGCTTCACTTCAGGCTTGCGCCACGTCGCAGCCTTGCGCCGGCCCGGGTCTGTGCGAGGATTCGGGCATGTCCGAGGTGGTGCGCGCCGAGATGGTGGCCAATGTGGCCGAGGTCGATGTCAAGGTGGGCGACCGGGTCGGGGCCGGGGCCGCGCTGGTGCTGCTGGAGTCGATGAAGATGGAGATCCCGGTGCTGTGCGAGTACGGCGGCACGGTGACCGAGGTCCATGTCGTGCCCGGCGACGTCATCCAGGAAGGCGACGTCATCGCGGTTCTCGAGTAGCCGCCTCGTGCCCGCTGTCAGGCGCTGCCCCTGATTGCGCGCTGCCCCTGATCACAGGCTGCCGTGCACCGAGCAGCGGGCCGTCCAGCCGCTCGGCAGTACTTGAACGACCATCCGCCGGGCGCACTGTGCGCAGTACCGCGGCGGCTCGAGCTCAAGCCGCGCCGCACACGCTTGATGGTCGACCGCTGCGACAGGCTTCCCGCACTGTCCGCAGTACGTCACCGTTGCGCTCATCACGACAGCTCCATCGCATACGACAGCAACGTGATGCCCGGCCGCACCGACCAATCGCGCTGCGGCACGCGCTCGAACCCCAGCCGCGCGTACAACCGCTGCGCGGCCTGCATCTCCGGCTCCGTGCAAAGGACCACCCGCGGCGAGCCCTGTGCCTTGGCTCGTGCGATGCACGCCCGGACCAACGCCTCGCCGACGCCGCGGTCACGCGCCGCGGCGAGTACGCCGAGCATCCGGATTTCGCACTCCTCGTCCTCGCCGAGATTGCGCCAGGGCGAGCCGGGCGCGGCGTACACGACCGCGCCGAGCAGCCCTTCGGTGCCGTCGTCGAGTGCGACGAATGTCGTAGTGGCCGGAGAGTCCCAGCGGGAACGCGCGTCCCGCACGATCGTCAGATACTCAGGGCTGACCAGACCGTCGTACACGGTCGCCGTGACCGCGCCGACCTCGTCCAGTTCGCTCTCGCGCGCTTCCCGCACCAAGACGTCCATGGCTCCCCATCCTCGCTCAGCGCCAATTCTGACAGCCTGCGGGGATGGGGAGCCATGAATTCGATCTACTGCGCGACCGCTCGCTACAGCGCCACCGCCGTCACCTGCGGCACTTCAGCCTCGATCTCCTCGTACTCGTAGTCCGCCGCCGCCGTCGAGTCGGTGCCGGCCGGTGCCTTGATCGCCTTGAGCACGAAGTTCGTCACGACCAACACCACCAGGTTGACCACCAGCGCGGTGACCGCGATGTACGCCTTCTGATGCGTCCACGGGATCAGCGCGACCTGCGAGCCGAAGTGGTGCTGCGTGGCAGAGGACTGCCACCAGGCCACCAGCGCGCCGTAGACGATGCCCGACGCCCAGCCGAGCAGCAGCGCCCAGCGGTGGAAGTACCGCGTGTACAAGCCCAACACGATCGCCGGGAAGGTCTGCAGGATCAGCACCCCGCCCAGCAGTTGGAAGTTGATCGCGCTGGTCGCGTCCAGGCCCAGTACGAACGCCAGCGCGCCGAACTTGACCAGCAGCGAGACCAGTTGCGAGACCTGGGTCTGCTCCTGCGGCGAGGCGCCGGGCCGCACGAAGTCCACCCAAACGTTGCGGGTGAACAGGTTCGCCGCCGCGATCGACATGATCGCCGCCGGAACCAGCGCCCCGATCGCCACCGCGGCGAACGCTACCCCGGCGAACCAGGACGGGAACGCCCAGTCGAACAGCGCCGGTACCGCGTGCTGTGCATTGCCGTTGAGCGAGGCCGCAGTGAAGTGCGCGGCGATGGCCATGTAGCCGAGCAGCGCGATCACGCCCAACATCAGCGAGTACGCGGTCAGGGCGGCGAGGTTGCGGCGTACCGTGTTGCGGCTCTTCGTGGCCAGCACGCCGATCTGCGCGTGCGGGTACATGAAGAGTGCCATCGCAGACCCGATCGCGAGCGTGGCGTATGGGAGCGAGTTGCCCTTGGCCAGCAGGATCGATCCCGAGGGCTTGCCGGTCTTCGGGTTCACCGTGGTCAGCTTCGTCTGCGCGGCGTCGAAGATGTGCGACCAGCCACCCGGAATCCGGGTCGGGATGTAGATGACCGCGACGATCACCGTGATGTAGATCAGTGAGTCCTTGACGAACGCGATCAGCGCGGGGGCGCGTAGACCGGATGTGTACGTGAAGGCGGCGAGCACGATGAAGGCAATGAACAGCGGGAGGTCCTTCTGGAACGTCGAGCCGTTACTGCCGATGCCGATCACGTCAAGGCACGCCTGGATGCCTACGAGCTGAAGGCCGATGTAGGGCATCGTCGCGACGATGCCGGTCACCGCGACCGCCAACGACAGCGCACGCGAGTCGTGCCGTCCCTTGACGAAGTCGGCGGGCGTTACATAGCCGTGCTTGCGGGAGACCGACCAGAGCCGTGGCAGGAAGATGAAGACCATCGGCCAGACCAGGATCGTGTAGGGCACCGCGAAGAAGCCCAGCGCGCCGCCGGCGAAGATCGCGGCTGGCACGGCGACGAACGTGTACGCCGTGTACAGGTCGCCGCCGAGCAGGAACCAGGTGACCCAGCCGCCGAATGACCGGCCGCCGAGTCCCCATTCGTGCAGGTGGCGACGATCGGCGGCGCGCCGCCAGCGCGCGGCGAGGAAGCCGAGCGCCGCGACGGCGGCGAAGAAGAAGATCAGAACGCCGAGTTCGGTGCCGTTGACGGCCTTCCCGGCGGCGGCGAGCGGCGCGGAAGCCGCGTGCACAGCATTGCTTGACACGGCGCTACCTGTCACTGTGCGGCCCCCGTTCCATCGCTGCCTTCACCGACACCGGACGCCGGACCTGACCCGGACGAGGCTGCGCGGCGCTGTGCCTGATCGCGAGTCACCACCGTGAAAGCGACGATCATCAGCGCCGCGGTGATGATCACCCACAGCAGTTGATACCAGTAGAAGAACGGGAACCCGAGCAGCTTCGGGCTCGTTTTGTTGTACGAAGGGATCCAGAGCATCGCGACGAACGGCGCGATGAGGCAAACCGCCGCGATAACACGCAGCGGGGAGAGGATTGGCCGGCCCCGGGCAGGTGGGCTCGGCTGATCTGAACCCGTACTCATCTCAACCTCCTGGCGACGGCGTCGGCATTGACGCCGCAGGGAGGTTATTGCCGTACCAGGGCGGATGCACCGATTGCGATGTTGCGATTCGGTTAATGCCGCGTCCGGTGCGCCTAATGGCCTACCGCCGCGCTCAGCGCGACCGCACCGAGTGAGCCACCTTCAGCGCCCCCAGCGCCAGCACCAGCAGCAGCGTCAGCGCGTTCGCGGCGATCACCGCCGGGGCCGCCGCCAGAAAGCCGTAGATCAGCCAGGTGCCGACCCCGGTCCCGAACATCGCGAACCACTCCCAGGCGAAGTCCTTGGTCGAGCGCGTGCGAAACGCCTTGAGCACCTGTGGCAACCAGGCGAGCGTGGTCAGCGAGCCGGCGACCAGGCCGATCAGTGTTGCGGTGGTCATCGTCCGTCCTTTCCCCCTCCCGTGTCCGCGTCCGCGCGGCTTCGATCCGTCTCGGGCGAGTGTTTCGGCCCTTCGCGGGCCCTCATTTTGTGCAGACGTTGTACAAATACATAATCGTGGAGTGACCCCCGATCTGTCCACTCCGATCAGCGGTACGCCGGGCAACGACTCGGCGAACAACGCCACGAGGCTGCTGACCGCGCTGCACCGGCGCGGCGGGACGGCGACGCGCGCCGAGCTCACCGCCGAACTCGACTGCGGCCGCTCGGCGATCAGCTACGCCCTGGCCGACCTCGTGGAGCGCGGTCTCGTCACCGTCGACGAGCACCCGCAGCAGGCCGCGACCGGCGCGATGGCGGGGACCGGCGGCGGCCGCGGACGGCCATCGCACCTGGTCAGCGTCGCGCCGACCTCCCCGATCGTGATCGCCGTCCACCTGCGCGTGGACACCCTCGACGTGAGCGCGTTCGAACTCGGCGGCACGATGCTGCGGATCGAGCGCGAGGCCGTCGAGCCCTCGCCCGACGTCGAGATGACGATGCACCGGATAGGGCGATTGGTCCGGCTCGTCGCCGAGGAGTCGCGCCGGCCGTGCATCGGCGTCGGCGTCTCGCTGCCGTCACCGGTACGCGCGACCGACGGCTACGCGCTCGCGCCGCGGCACATGAACTGGCCCGGCATCCCGGCCCGCGACCTGGTGGCCGCCGAACTCGCCGACGTGCCCGCGTTGTGCGGCCTGCCGGTCCACGTCGGCAACGACGCGAACCTGGCCGCGCTGGCCGAGCACGTGCACGGCGCGGGCAAGGAGGCCCGCAACATGCTGTTCGTCACGACCGAGCACATCGGCATCGGGGGCGGGTTGATCAGCTCCGGCAGGCTTTTCACCGGCGCGAGCGGCTACGCGATGGAGGTCGGCCACACGACGGCGAATCCCGGCGGCGAGCCGTGCCGGTGCGGCGCGCGCGGCTGCCTGGAGACCGAGGCCGACCCGCGCGCCCTGCTGCGCGCCGCCGGGCGCCTGGACACGCCGACCACGGGGCTCGAATACCGCGCTCGGGTCGTCCTGTCCGATGCGGCGGCAGGCGACCCGGTAGCGCGCGAGGCGGCGGACACGGTCTCCGGCCGAGTGGGCGCAGGGCTCGCGGTGCTGGTCAACCTGTTGGATCCGGACCGGATCGTGCTCGGCGGCCTCTTAGCCAGGCTGCTCGCGGTAGCTCCGGAGCCGCTGTCCAACGCGCTGCACGAGGGCTCGTTCCTGGAACGCGCCGTCGCGGTGCCGGTGGTCGCGGCGGCCCTCCCGGCGCCCGCGCTCGTCGGGGCCGCCGAGTTGGCGCTCACTCCGTTGCTCGCCTGAATGCGGCGGCCGGGGTGCCGCGTTCGCGCGACTATCAGGACCCTGTGTCCAGTTGAAACGGACAGCGCAGGTCAGAGTGTTGCGGACAATGCCTTTACCGGCATCGACAGTCGATCCAGCAGCTCGAGATCCTGCGTCGCCGGCCGCCCCAGCGTCGTCAGATAGTTCCCGACGATCACCGCGTTGATCCCGCCGAGCAGGCCCTTCTCGGTGCCCAGGTCCCCGAGCGTGATCTCCCGCCCGCCCGCGTAGCGCAGGATCGTGCGCGGCAGGGCCAGCCGGAACGCGGCGATGGTGCGCAGCGCCTCACGGCCCTCAAGCGGCTCGCGGTCGCCGAATGGCGTGCCCGGACGCGGGTTGAGGAAGTTCAGCGGCACCTCGTCCGGCTCCAGCTCGGCCAGCTGCGCGGCGAACTCGGCGCGCTGCTCGCGGGTCTCGCCCATCCCGACGATGCCGCCGCAGCACACCTCCATGCCCGCGTCGCGCACCATGGTGAGCGTGTCCCAGCGCTCCTCCCAGGAGTGCGTGGTGACCACGTTCGGGAAGTAGGAGCGGGCGGTCTCCAGGTTGTGGTTGTACCGGTGCACGCCCATCTCGGCCAGCTCGTCGACCTGCTGCTGCGTCAGCATCCCGAGCGACGCGGCGACGTTGATGTCCACTGCGGCCTTGATCGCGGCGACGCCTTCGCGCATCTGCGCCATCAGCCGCTCGTCCGGCCCGCGCACCGCCGCCACGATGCAGAACTCTGTCGCGCCGGTCGCCGCGGTCTCCTTCGCCGCCGCCACGAGCGAGGGGATGTCCAGCCAGGCGGCCCGCACCGGGGTCGGGAAGCGGCCCGACTGCGAGCAGAAGTGACAGTCCTCGGGGCAGCCGCCGGTCTTCACCGACACGATGCCCTCGACCTCGACCTCAGGCCCGCACCAGCGCTCACGTACCTCGTGCGCCAGCGCCAGCAGCTCCTCAAGCCGATCGTCCGGCAGCTCGAGCACCGCGAGCACCTGCGCCTCGTCCAGCCCGCGCCCCTCCTCCAGCACCTGCGTGCGCGCGACGGCCAGGATGTCGCCCGTCCCGGCGGCGCGGTCGGCAGCGGCGGCGCCCTCCGGCGTCGCGGAGTCGGCGGCTTCAACGGTGACGGTCATGCGAGGCCCTTCGTTCAACTTTTCGTCTCAGGCAGTCTGCCCTATTGACGCACACGCTGGTCGAGCAGAGCTTAAGAGGTGGTCATTCTCACGCACGATCTGTCACGGGCAACGTGCCGCTGGTTATCCGTCTCAGGCTCAGCAGCCGAAGCGGGCGCGGAAGGCCGCGGCGTCGAAGGTGCCACCGAAGGCGGGGGAGAGTCCCGCGCGGGCGGCCAGCACGAACTCGGCGGCGTCGAGGTCCCCAGCGCCGGCCGCGACAGCCCCGGCGAGCGGGCGCGCGGCGAGGGTCTCCAGATCGCGGATGTTGCAGCGCATCGCGAGGTCCGGCTCCTGCGGAGGCTGCGGCCAGCTGCCGAGGACCACTCCCGCCAGCTCGACGCCGCGCAACGCCATCGACTCCAGCGTCAGTGCGGTGTGGTTGAGCGTGCCGAGCGCCGGATCGGCGACCACGAGGACCGGCGCGTCCAGCTCGCGGGCCAGGTCGGCGAGCGTCGTACCGTCCTCGTCGAAGCGCACCAGCAGCCCGCCCGCGCCCTCGACGAGGACCAGGCGGCGGGATTCGGCGAGCTTGCGGATGTCGGCCGCCGCGTCGTGCAGCGAGACCGGCGGCAGGCCGCTCATCCGCGCCGCGGCGGCGGGGGAGAGCGGGTCCGGGTAGCGGCCGTACTCGTGTGTGTCCGCCGCCGAGATCCCGGCGAGCCGGGCGACCTCGGCCAGGTCGCCGGCCTCGCCGTCAGCCACACCGGTCTGCGCGGGCTTGACCACGGCGACCGAGGAGCCGCGCGCCGCGGCGAGGGCCGCCAGTGCCGCCGTCGTGATCGTCTTGCCGACGCCTGTTCCGGTGCCCGTGACAACGAGGATGCTCATTCGGGCGATTCTAGGGTTGCGAGCCCCAGGGGACTTCCGGCGAGCGGTAGTACTTGATGCCCAATGCGCTCCAGCGCGGACCCTGCGCGGCGAGGCGATCGCGGAATGCGGACCAGCTGTGCGTGGACTCGGGCGACCAGCCGAGCTCGGCGACCGCCGGGAGCCGCGGAAACGCCAGGTAATCGATGTCACCGATGGTGGCCACGGTCTCGGTCCACAGGTCCGCCTCGACGCCCAGGATCGCATCCTGATTCACGCCGGGCAGGTAGGCGCCGGGATCCCAGTCGTACGCGTTCTGCACCTCGACGTAGCCTGCCCAGTGCAAACCCAGTGCGGTGTCCGCGTTGTATTTCTGATCCAGGTAGCTGTGGTTGGCCGGATCCAGCACCAGTTGCGTGCCGGTGTTGGCGGCCTGCTTGATCGCGGCGTCCGGCAGGCCCGGGTTCCAGTACGTCGCCACGGATGGCGTGCCGGCCAACGCGGCCGCGGTCTCCTGCCAGCCCCAGGGGGTCTTACCGGCCGCCCGGACGTCCGCGGCGGCTTCGTCGACGATCTTTGCGTAGTCGGCCGCGGACGTCGCCTGCGCTTCATCGCCGCCGATCCCGACGTATGGCCCCGGCGTAAGGGCAGCAACCTGCCGAATAACCTCGCCGAGGAACGCGTATGTCGCGGGCTTGGCGGCGCAAAGCGAACTGAAGCCCGGGTCGATGCCCGTGAACACCGACCGGGTCTTGCCGTCGCAGCTGAGCGCCGGGTACGAGGCCAAAGCGGCGGTGACGTGCCCGGGGACGTCGACCTCCGGAATGATCGTCACGTATCGAGCCTGCGCGTAAGCGACCAGCTTGCGGTAATCGTCCTGTGTGTAAAAGCCTCCCGCGCCACCGCCGACCTCGGTGCGCGCGCCGACGTCGGTCAGCTTCGGCCAGCCGTCGATCGCCAGCCGCCAGCCCTGATCGTCTGTCAGATGCAGGTGCAGGAAGTTGACTTTGTAGAGCGCGATCTCATCGATGTACCGCTCGACGTCGGCGACGCCGAAGAAGTGCCGTGCGACGTCGAGGCCCGCGGCGCGATACGCGAAGCGCGGGTAATCGAGCACGTGGCCGGCGGGCACCGACCAGACCACGTCGTGTTGCGCGCTGCGCTTCGCCGACTGCGGCGGAAGCAACTGACGCAGCGTCTGCACCGCGTCGAACAGACCCGCCGGTTGCGCCGCGGTGGCGGTGATCTGATCATCCGAGATGTCCAGGCGATAGCCCTCGGCATCAAGCTTCTTATCGCCCTCGCCGGTCAGCACCAGCCGGATCACCCCGGCGCCGTCGGTATCGGTGCTGGCCACCGGCAGCGCATAACCTGTGGCCGGCCGAAGCAGCGTCGCCAGATAGTCGGCCACCGCCAGCGCGGGCGCGGAAGCTGACGAAGCGTGAATCGACGTCGCGCCGGTGATGGTGAACTGACCGCCGGTCGGCGTCGCGCTGACCGGCGCGGGCAGGATGTCCGCGAAGTCAGCTCGCTGCGCCGCGCTCGGCGGTCCGTCGCTATGCGAGCCGCTTATCCCCACTGCGATTCCCACGCCGATTGCGCAGAGCGCGCACACCGCCACGGCGATCACGATGAGCGAGCGCCGGGACCTGCGGTGGAGGCGATGAGACATCAAGAGCAGGGAGGTTAAGCCTTCGGCCTGGTCAGGCGGGCCAGGAACTTGTACCGGTCACCCCGGTACACCGAGCGCACCCACTCGACCGGCTCCGCGTTGTCGTCCTTCGAATGCCGGGAAAGCAGCAGCATGGGCAGGCCCGTGTCGGTGCCGAGCAGCGCCGCCTCGCGCGGGGTGGCCAGCGCGGTCTCGATGGTCTCCTCGGCCTCGGCCAGATGCACCCCGTACTCCTCGCTCAGCGCGGCGTAGAGCGAGGAGTACTTAGTCAGATGCTTGCGAAGACCGGGGAAGCGCTTCGCGGACAGGTGCGTGGTCTCGATCGCCATCGGCTCGCCGTTGGCCATGCGCAGCCGCTCGATCCGCAGCACCCGTGAGCCCGGCTTGATCACCAGCCGGTCGGCCAAGTCGTCGTCCGCGGAGACGTAGCCGATCTCCAGCAGCCGCGAGGTCGGCTCGAGGCCCTGCGCGCGCATGTCCTCGGTGTACGAGGTCAGCTGCAGAGCCTGCGCCACCTTCGGCTTGGCCACGAAGGTGCCCTTGCCCTGGATCCGCTCGAGCCGGCCTTCCACCACCAGTTCCGCCAGCGCCTGACGGACCGTCGTACGCGAGGTGTCGAAGTCCAGCGCGAGGGTGCGCTCCGGCGGAACCGGGGTGCCGGGCGGCATGGTCTGGGTCATTTCCAGCAGGTGCCGCTTGAGTCGGTAGTACTTCGGTACGCGCGCGGCCGGCTCGGTGGCCTGGGCGCTGTCGTCCTGATCCGGTTCCCCCGGCCCGACGAGCGGGGCGCGAACCTCGATCGCGCTGTGCTCGACCGTCACGGCACCTCCTGATGTTGTGGGCACAAGGTGTCATGGTCCCACGGCACTGTAAAGGACCGACAGCCTCCCGGGCCGGTGCGCGCGACGGCGGCGGTTGCGTGCGGGCCGGTCCGCGGCGGCGGCAACTCGGCCAAGAGGTCTAGACCAGTATGCACCAGCGATCGCACCAGGAGCTACATCGTCCCTGGCGGTGAAGCCTTGATAACGGCTTGGGCTGGTCGCTCCGGAACCCTTGACGGTCCACATTGGTCTATGCCACTCTCCCAACTGGTCTAAACCATTGAGAAACGCGGCACGGACCGTTCGGTAAACGCCCCAATCGAGAAGTTCAGCGTGGCACCCGCCCGGCTCGGCGAAGCCCAGGGTCGCCGGCTCGGGACCGAACCGGTGCCGTCCACTCTCACCCAGCCTTGGCATCCACAGGAGGATGGCTTGAAGCGCAAGTTCGCAGCCGCCGCCGCGCTCGCCGCGGCCGCGCTCACCGCCTCGGCGTGCTCGTCGTCGTCGAGCGGCAACAACGCGACGCCCCAGGGTGCGCTCAGCACTCAGGGTGCCGGAAAGACAGTCCACGTCTGGATCATGCAGGACGCACAGAAGGGCTGGCCTGACGTCGTCGCCGCGGCCAAGACCGCGTTCGAGAAGGAGACCGGCGCCAAGCTCGACGTCCAGTACCAGACCTGGTCGAACTACACCACCAAGCTCGACACCGCGCTGCTGTCCGGCAACGCACCCGACGCGCTCGAGTTGGGCAACACCCAGACCGCCAAGTACATCAACGCCGGCTCGTTCGTCGACCTGACCAGCGTCAAGAGCCAGTTCGACAACTCGGCGCAGTGGCTCGACTCGCTGGCCGCCTCCGGCCAGAGCGCCGACGGCAGCAAGACTTACGCCGTTCCGTACTACGCGGGCGCGCGCGTTCTGATCTACCGCAAGGACCTGTTCGCCGCCGCCGGCGTCACCACCCCGCCGACGACGCTCGACGAACTGAGCGCCGATCTGGCCAAGGTCCAGGCGAAGAACGCCAACGTGCCGAACTTCTCCGCGCTCTACCAGGCGGGCAAGAACTGGTACTCGGCGGTCTCCTTCGGCGCCGGCACCTACGGCGTCAAGGGCGTCATCGCCAAGGCCAGCGGCAACAACTGGACCGGCACGCTGACCGACCCGACCTTCATCAACGGCATCAAGACCTGGAACGACCTGCAGAAGAAGTACTCGGTGGGCGGCACCACGGTGGACGAGTCCAACCAGGACGCGCTGATGGCCAAGGGCAACATCGCCGCGATCATCGGCGCCGGCTGGGAGGCCGGCTCGGTCGCCGACCCGAAGGCGGGCAACCCGGCGCTGGCCAAGGACCTGGCCGAGATCCCGGTTCCGGGCACCACGGCGGGCTCGCCGACCCCGGCCTTCCTCGGCGGCTCCGACCTGGCCGTGCCGACCCACGCCGCCAACCCCGGCCTGGGCGCGGAGTTCCTGCGGATCTTCACCGACACCGCGAACCAGACCCTGCTGGCCAAGTACGCCATCCCGAACAACAAGACCCTGATCTCGGCCTACGAGGCGGCCAGCCCGGCCAACCAGGCCACCGGTGAGGCGGCCAAGGCGTCGACCTGGTTCATCCCGAACTCGCCGAACTGGTCCGGCGCCGACGAGACCGCACTGCAGACCGCGTTCTCGGCCATCGCCGCCGGCGCCGACCCGGCGAGCGCCCTCGGCACCGCTCAGACCACCATTCTGGGCGACCTGAACGCGCAGTAGTCTCCCCTCGCGGGCCCCGGCGCCTCCCCACACGGAGGACGGCGTGTAACGCACAGCCCGGGCCCGAGAGCACGGTGTCTCAGCACACCTCCGGCGGCCACGCACGTTTCAGTCAGCAGCCCGCGCGCCGCACCGCGCGGGCTGCTGCGCACGAGCCGCCGCCTCGGTATCGCAGTTGGACCGCGGGCTCCAGGGAAGGACCCCTCTACACGATGAGCGCGATTCAATCCGACCCCCGCCAGCGCGGGGTCGAAGATCTGGGGGGCCCGGTCCCGGCGCCGTCCGGCGGCCGGCGCCGGCGCGGCGTCACGGTACAGGGCAGGTACATCCCGTATGTCTTGATCCTGCCCGCGATCCTCACCCTGATCGGCGTCATGGGTTACCCGCTGGTGCGGGTGATCCTGCTCAGCTTCCAGAACGTCAACAGCTACCTGCGCCTCGCCGTGCCGGGCCTCGACCGCTGGATCGGCTTCCAGGGCTTCAGCAAGGTCTTCACCGACGCGCAGTTCTGGCACGTCGTCTGGCGCACCTTCCTGTTCACCTTCGAAGTGGTGACGCTCTCCATCGCGCTCGGCCTGGTCTTCGCGCTGGTGCTCAACCGGGTCTCCCCGGCGGTGAAGATCTTCGTCTCCACCATGCTGATGTTCGTCTGGGCAATCCCCGCGCTGGTCACCGGCACCGTGTTCCGCTGGCTCTTCGCCGGCATCGGCGGCGTGATCGACTACATCTGCTATCTGTTCGGCGGCAGCGGCATGAAGAACCACGACTGGTTCGCCAATGCCAACGAGGGCCTGTACGTCGTGGTCGCCGCCGCGGTGATCTGGGGCGCGCTGCCGTTCCTGGTGCTCGGCCTCAACGCCGCGATGACCCAGGTGCCCAAGGAACTGGTCGAGGCGGCGCGGGTCGACGGCGCCAACCCGGTGCAGAGCTTCCGGCACGTGGTGCTGCCGATCATCCGGCCCTTCCTGCTGCTGTGCACCTCGCTCAGCTTCATCTGGGACTTCCAGGTGTTCACCCAGATCTGGGCGCTGCGGCAGAACTCGCCGGAGCCCGGCTACTGGACCGTGGGCGTCTACCTCTATGAACAGGGCTTCACCAGCTCGCACTACAGCACGAGTTCGGTGATCTCCATCGCGATGATCCTGCTGATGCTGGCGGTGCTGGTCGCGTACATCCGACAGGTCGTCAAGATCGGGGGCCAGGACTGATGGCCGGCTTCACTTCCGCACGGGCGATGCCCGCGACCCAGCCGACCCGGGGACGCGGCCACGGCCGCCGGCCCGGCGAGAGCCGCGCGATGACCACGGTGTGGAACGTCGTGGCCGTGATCTTCGGCCTGGTGATGGCGTTCCCGATCTACTGGATGATCCTGACCACGGTGAAGTCCAACGGGGACCTGCTCTCGCAGAACCCGACGTTCTGGCCGACGCACTTCGACTTCTCCAGCTACAAGACGATCTTCGACGACCCGGACTTCCTC
>DASUAR010000327.1:0-12174 GCA_035763685.1 Actinocrinis sp.
CGTTCCGATTAGTCCGGTGGGCACTGTTCGACGGATGCAACTGGTCGGTAACGTGATCCTCGTCAACGCGTTCGCCGGCCGACACCCGAGGCGGCGGCGCGGCGACCCGGCAACGATCCAACCGCGCCCGGCGATCCCGGGAACACGGAGCGACCGACCGGCGACGATCGACCGCGGACGGCGAGTGCGCGGTGCACGCCGCCGTGCCGGCCGCCTTGAGGACGCAACCGCGGAAGACCTCCGTGGTCCTCGCCGACGATGAGGAGTGAAGAACGTGACGACACGGACCCCGGCGCGCTCCCGCCGGTCCGCGCAGGCCCCGGAGCCTGAACCGGTCCTCGTACCAGAGGCGGCTGCGGCCGACGGGTATGGGGCCGCCGAAGAGCTCCCGCTCATTCAGCTGCTCACCCCTGAGGGGGAACGCCGCAGCCATCCGGACTATCCGCTCGACGTGGACGCCGAGCAGGCCCGCGCGCTGTACCGGGACCTGGTCCTGGTGCGCCGGGTGGACGCCGAGGGCACCGCGCTCCAGCGCCAGGGCGAGCTGGGCCTGTGGGCCTCGCTGCTCGGGCAGGAGGCCGCCCAGGTCGGCTCCGGCCGGGCGATGCGGCCGGGCGACTTCGCCTTCCCCACCTACCGGGAGCACGGTGTCGCGTGGACCCGGGGCGTCCCGCCGATCAACCTGCTGGGCATGTTCCGGGGGGTGAACAACGGCGGCTGGGACCCGAACGAGAAGAACTTCATGCTGTACACCATCGTGATCGGCGCGCAGACGCTGCACGCCGTGGGCTACGCGATGGGCATCCAGCGGGACGGCTCCGACGACGCGGTGATCGCCTACTTCGGCGACGGCGCTTCCTCGCAGGGCGACGTCAACGAGTCGTTCGTGTTCGCCGCCTCCTACAACGCCCCGGTGGTCTTCTTCTGCCAGAACAACCAGTGGGCGATCTCCGAGCCGACGGAGCGGCAGAGCCGTGTACCGCTCTTCCGCCGCGCCTCCGGGTTCGGCTTCCCGGGCGTCCGCGTGGATGGCAACGACGTGTTCGCGTGCCTTGCCGTAACGCGCGCCGCCCTTGACCGCGCTCGCACGGGTAACGGCCCAACGCTGATCGAGGCGTACACGTACCGCATGGGTGCACACACCACCTCGGACGACCCGACCCGTTACCGCGGTAACGACGAGGTTGAACTCTGGCGCACCCGCGACCCGCTCGCCCGGCTCCGGACCTACCTGGTGCGCGAAGGCCAGGCCGACGACGAGTTCTTCGCCGGGGTCGAGGCCGAGGCGGACGCCCTGGCCGCCGAGATCCGCGCCGGGTGTCTTTCGCTGCCCGACCCGCACCCGCTGAGCATGTTCGACTACGCGTACACCGGTCCGCATGCCCAGGTCGAGGCCGAACGCGAAGAGCTGGCCGCGTACCTCGACAGCTTCACCGACGAGGAGGCGGCCCGATGAGCCCCGCTGCCACCACCGCCTCAGCCGCGCCCGCCGCCCCGGTCACCCTGGCCAAGGCCCTCAACAAGGGCCTGCGCCGGGCCATGGAGCAGGACCCGAAGGTCCTGCTCATGGGCGAGGACATCGGAAAGCTCGGCGGCGTGTTCCGGGTCACCGACGGGCTGCAGAAGGACTTCGGTGACGCGCGCGTCATCGACACCCCGCTGGCCGAGGCCGGCATCATCGGCACCGCTATCGGCCTGGCGCTGCGCGGCTACCGGCCGGTGTGCGAGATCCAGTTCGACGGCTTCGTCTTCCCGGCTTACGACCAGATCACCACGCAGGTCGCCAAGCTCTACGCACGCTCGCTCGGCAAGATGCGCGTGCCCATCGTCATCCGCATCCCTTACGGCGGCGGCATCGGCGCGGTTGAGCACCACTCCGAATCCCCCGAGGCGCTGTTCGCGCACACGGCCGGCTTGCGCGTCGTTGCGTGTTCGAACCCGGTCGACGGCTACTGGATGATCCAGCAGGCCATCGAGTCCGATGATCCTGTCATCTTCTTCGAACCCAAGCGCCGGTACTGGGATAAGGCACAGCTCGACGAATCGGCCGGTCCCGCGTACAGCCTCGACCAGGCGGTCGTCGTGCGGCCAGGTACCGATCTGACGCTCGCCGCACACGGTCCGATGGTGCGTACGTGCCTCGACGTCGCGCGTGCCGCCGAAGAGGAGGGCCGCTCGCTTGAGGTCATCGACCTGCGCACCATTTCCCCGCTCGACGTGAACACGGTCGTGGAATCGGTCAACCGCACCGGCCGGTTGGTGGTCGTGCACGAGGCGCCGGTCTTCTTCGGGCTCGGCGCGGAACTGGCCGCCCAGGTGACCGACCGCTGCTTCTACCGGCTAGAAGCGCCGGTCGGCCGGGTCGGCGGCTTCCACACCCCGTATCCGCCATCCCGGATCGAGGAGACGTACCTGCCCGACCTTGACCGCGTGCTCGACGCCGTCGACCGCGCATTCGACCGCTGACGAGAGGGGAGCCGAAGCATGGCAATCAAGCAATTCCGGCTGCCCGACGTGGGCGAAGGCCTGACCGAAGCGGAGATCCTGCAATGGGTCGTCGCGGTCGGGGACGAAGTGAAGGTCAATCAGACGCTGGTCGAGATCGAGACGGCGAAGGCGGCCGTGGAACTGCCCTCGCCGTTCGCGGGCGTCGTGCGCGAGTTGCTGGTCGAACAGGGCAGCACCGTGGACGTCGGCACGCCGATCATTTCGATCGAGACCGCGGACGCGGAACCGGGCGGATCCGCCCCGGCTGCTCCGGCCGCTGCGGTGCCGGCGACGAGCAATGGATCGTCGCAGGGCTCGTCGGGCGGCGGCGCGGAGGCCAAGCGCGAACCGGTGCTCGTCGGCTACGGCGTCGCGCATGGCTCCACCAAGCGCCGCTCGCGCAAGCCGGCCCCGTCACAGGCGCATCAAGCCGCTGCGGCACCGGCGCCGGTCGTCCCGACGCCTGCTCCGGCCCCCGCTTCGGCGCCGATCCTGGTCGAGCAGCCTTCCGCGCCCGAGCCGGTGACGACGCGTCCGACGTACGTCCTCGCCAAGCCCTTGGTCCGCAAGCTGGCCAAGGACCTCGGCGTGGACCTGACGACGATCGCGCCTGAACGCGAAGACGGCGTGATCACCCGCGAAGAGGTTGAGCGGGCCGCTGCGGGTGTATCCGCGCCGCCGGTCGGATCGCACCCGATGATCAGGCCCGCCGGCGAGACCCGCCGCGTACCGATCAAGGGAGTGCGTAAGGCCACTGCGGCGGCGATGGTGTCCTCTGCGTTCACGGCACCGCACGTCACCGAATTCCTGACCCTCGACGTGACTCGCACGATGAAGCTGGTCGCGCGGCTCAAGGCGCTGCCCGAGTTCGCGGACGTGAAGGTCTCGCCGCTGCTCCTGGTCGCCAAGGCGCTGCTGCTCGCGGTCGCCAAGCACCCGGAGGTCAACGCGTCCTGGGACGAGGCCGCACAGGAGATCGTGATCCACGGCTCGGTGAACCTCGGCATCGCCGCGGCCACCCCGCGCGGACTGATCGTGCCCAACATCAAGGGCGCCGAGCGGCTCTCGCTGCGTGACCTCGCCGTCGCGCTCGGACAGCTGGCCGCGACCGCGCGCGAGGGCAAGACAGCGCTGGAAGACCTCACCGGCGGAACGATCACGATCACCAACGTGGGCGTCTTCGGCGTGGACACCGGCACGCCGATCATCAACCCCGGCGAGGCGGCGATCCTGGCCTTCGGCGCGGTCAAGCAGCAGCCGTGGGTGGTCACCGACAAGCACGGCAAGGCGAAGATCAAGCCGCGCTGGGTCACCACGCTCGGCCTGTCCTTCGACCACCGCCTGATCGACGGAGAGCTGGGCTCGAAGTTCCTGCGCGACATTGGCCGCGTGCTGGCGGACCCGGTAGTTTCCCTGGTGTGAAGGCTGCACTGATTCAGTTCGACGTGGACCTTGGCCGCGCGCCCGAGAAGAGTCGCGAGCTGGCCGTGGCCAAGGTGCACGAAGCCGCCGAAGACGGAGCCGACCTGGTCGCGCTGCCCGAACTTTGGCTGCACGGGGCCTTCGACCCCGAGCTGTGGCACGAGCGCGCCGAGCCGTTGCACGGCGAGACCGCGCAGCTGATGCGCGAGGCGGCGATGGACTGCGGCGTGGTGCTACACGCGGGCTCGATCGTCGAGCGGACCCCGGACGGCAAGCTGTACAACACCTCGCTGGTCTTCGACGCCGAGGGCGAACTGCTGGCCGGGTACCGCAAGATCCACCGCTTCGGCTTCGACCAGGGCGAGGCGGCGGTGATGTCGCCCGGCGAGCACCTGGTCAGCTTCGATCTGCTGGACCTCGACGATTCGGTGATCACCAAGGTCGGCCTCGCCACCTGCTACGACGTGCGCTTCCCCGAGCTGTACCGCGGCTTGCTCGACGCGGGCGTGCAGACCGTGCTGCAGGTGGCGGCGTGGCCGGCCCGCCGGGTCCAGCACTGGCGAACCCTGCTGCGGGCCCGCGCGATCGAGGACCAGATGTTCGTGCTGGCCTGTAGCGCGGTCGGCACCCAGTCCGGGGTCGAGATGGCCGGGAATTCGATGGTGATCGATCCGTGGGGCGAGATTCTGGCCGAGGGCGGGATGGGCGAGGAGATCGTCTACGCCGAGTTCGATCCCGATAAGGTCGCCAGCACGCGCGAGAACTTCCCGGTACTCAAGGACCGCCGGCTGTAGCGATCACCGCCGCGGCCCCGGCGATACTTCTTACGCACGGACTAGTCCGATTAGAATCGAACAATGCGCAACCTCAGGCAGCCCCGTGTCCGCGCGCCGAAACTGACCGGCCGCAGCTGGATCAATACCGCGGTCGACAACGCAGGCCTGGCCGGCGAACCGGACTTGTCCGGCCGGATCGTGCTGCTCGACTTCTGGACCTTCTGCTGCGCGAACTGCCTGCACGTACTGGACGAGTTGCGTGAGATCGAGGCCGAGTTCGCGGACGTGCTGGTCATCGTCGGCGTGCATTCACCGAAATTCGTGCACGAAGCCGATCATGACGCGCTGGTCGCCGCCTGCGAGCGTTACGACGTCAGGCATCCGGTGCTCGACGACCCGGAACTGACCACGTGGAAGGCATACGCGGTACGCGCGTGGCCGACCCTCAGTGTCATCGATCCGGAGGGCTATGTCGTCGCGCAAATGTCGGGCGAGGGGCACGCGCACGGTCTACGTACGCTGCTGCGTGAGCTCATCGCAGAGCACGAAGCTAAGGGCACGCTGCGTCGGGGCGACAGCCCATACGTGCCGCCACAGCCCGAGCCGACCGCCTTGCGCTTCCCGGGCAAGGTAATCGCGCCGCGCGGTGAATCCGACGCCACCCGAACGTATCTGGTGTCTGACACCGCGCACCATTCAGTGGTCGAACTCGCCGCCGACGGCGAAACCGTTCTGCGCCGATTCGGCGCGGGTGAGCGCGGGCTGCTGGACGGCAAGCCGGACGAGGCGCGATTCAGCGAGCCGCAGGGCCTCTGCCTGCTCGACGAGCACACCGCGCTCGTCGCGGACTCGGTGAACCATGCCTTGCGCGCGATCGACCTCGGCACCGGAGAGGTCACCACGCTCGCGGGGACCGGCCGTCAATGGTCACAGGGCTCTGCGACCAGGGGGCTGGCGCGCGAGGTCGACCTCTCCTCGCCGTGGGACCTGGTCGCGGTGGACGGCCGCGTCATCATCGCGATGGCCGGCATCCACCAGTTGTGGGCCTACGATCCGGCGGACGGGACAGTGTCCGTACTCGCCGGCACCACGAACGAAGGACTCGTAGACGGCCCGCTCGCAGAGTCCTGGTTCTCCCAGCCCTCCGGATTGACCGCGGACGCCGACGGCAACGTCTGGATCGCCGATTCCGAATCCTCCGCGCTGCGCCGCCTCGACCTCACCGCGGGAACGGTCACGACGGTCGTCGGCCAGGGACTCTTCGACTTCGGGCTGCGTGACGGCGCCGCGGACCAGGCCCTCCTGCAGCACCCGCTCGGCGTCACCGCCCTTCCGGACGGTTCCGTCGCGATCAGCGACACGTACAACGGCGCGATTCGCCGCTACGACCCGGCCACCTGCCAAGTCAGCACGCTGATCACCGGCCTGCGCGAGCCCTCCGATGCGGTCCTCGCTGACGGTGACCTGCTCGTCGTCGAGTCGGCCGCGCATCGCCTCACTCGCGTGCGCTTGCCCGAAGGAGCTCTGCGCGTCGAGTCGGCCGCGTACCGCACCCAGCGCCCCGCAACCGACCTCGCGCCGGGCGAACTGGAGCTGTCAGTAGTCTTCGAACCCCCGGCGGGCCAGAAGCTCGACGAACGCTACGGCCCGTCCACCCAGCTCGTCGTGTCCGCCTCGCCGCCGGAATTCCTGCTCTCCGGAGCCGGCCGGGACACCCCGCTGCACCGCACGCTCATCCTCAACGAAGCGGTCGAATCAGGCGTCTTGCACGTCTCCGTCAAGGCGGCCTCCTGCGACGAACCCCCCGCCGGAACGCCCGAGGACGCCGAGGACTTCTTCCCCGCCTGCCACGTCCACCAGCAGGACTGGGGAATCCCGGTTCGGCTCGTCCCCGACGCGCCGAACCGGCTTCCCCTCATCCTGCGCGGAACAGAGTCCTGATCGCCAGGACTCTGCTCAATGCCGCGATTCAGCTCAGTCGCAGGAACGCGGTGAGGGCGGCCGCCAGACGCCACGGGTCGTCGGCGCCGCACAGCTCGCGCACCGAGTGCATGGAGAGCGCCGGAACGCCGATGTCGAAGGTCGCGATGCCGAGCCTGGACGAGGCGATCGGGCCGATCGTGGAGCCGCAGGGCTGGTCGTTGCGGGAGACGAAGATCTGCCACGGCACGCCGGCCGCCTCGCAAGCGCGGGACCAGACCGCCCGGGTCGCGCCGTCCGTCGCATAGCGCTGATTCACATTCACCTTCAGCACCGGACCGCCGTTGGCCAGCGGGCGGTGGCCGGAGTCGTGCTTCTCCGGGTAATTCGGGTGCACCGCGTGCGCCAGATCGGACGACGCCATCACGGAACCGGCATAAGCCCGGGCGCGCGCGTCCACGCCGCCGCCGCGGATTTCGACGAGGCGTTCGAGGACTGATTCGAGGAACGGGCCGGCCGCGCCGGTGGTGGAGACCGAGCCGTTCTCCTCGTGGTCCATCGCGGCCAGCATCGGGATCGGGCCGTCCGCGATCCCGGCCTCGGCCGCGGCCAGCAGCGCCGTGGCGCTCGCGTGCACGGACATCAGGTTGTCAAGGCGCGGGGCCGCGATCAGCTCGCGGTCGCGGCCGAGGTAGGCCGGCGGGACCACGTCGTGCACCATCAGGTCCCAGCCGAGTACGTCGTCCGCCGCGATGCCGTGTTCCTGCGCCAGGA
The DNA here is from genome assembly GCA_035763685.1 of Actinocrinis sp. Lineage (GTDB taxonomy): Bacteria > Actinomycetota > Actinomycetes > Streptomycetales > Catenulisporaceae > Actinocrinis. Next base: position 7,380 of record DASUAR010000327.1, read on the forward strand.
ACTCGATCAGGTCGCCCTCGTCCGGCTCGCCGAGGCCCCAGATCGGGGTCAGGTGCATCTGCGGATTCAGCTTCAGGCCCTCGCCGTTCGCCCCGCGGTCGAGGTGGATCGCCAACTGCGGCACGCGCAGCAGCGGCCAGTTGACGCAGACCAGCCGCTCCGAGCCGCCGCGCAGGCTCAGCCGTCCGGCCAGTCCGAGGTCACGGTCCAGCCAGCTGTTGTATAGCGGACCGCCGTACACCTCCACCGCGACCTGTCGCCAGCCGAGGGTGCCCGTATCCGGCATCGGCTTGACCCTTAGGTTCGGGGAGTCGGTATGCGAGCCGATGATTCGGAAAGGCCGCGAGGGTTCCGCGTCCTCGGGCAGGTACCAGGCCACCAGCGCGCCGCCGCGGATCACGTACTGCCCGCCGGGTTGCGCGTCCCAGGCCGCCGTCTCGGACAGCTGCCGGAACCCGCCCTTGTCCAGCAGCGACGCCGCCTCGGCCACCGCGTGATACGGGGTCGGGGAGGCGGCTAGGTACGTCAGCAGGTTGTCGGTGTGCGCGCGGTCGAACTGTGGCATGCCGCCCAGCTTACGGGCCGCGTGCGAGTGGTGACGCAGGCGCTGTCTTCCACTCGGCGTCGCAGCGGCGCCGTGGCGGTTCAGAACGGCGCCGGAAGCAGGAGCTCGACGTTGCGGTCGGCGAGTGTGCCGCGTCGTCCGTCCGCACCTGGGACCGAGCGCTTCCGGGACTGCCAGTCGTTGAGGCCCAGCTCCCGGGACAGCGAGGCCAGGGCGATCGGCGAGTCGAGGTTGTATTTCGAACCGGCGCCGGACGGCGCCGAAGCCGGCGCCGCGTGATCGATGATCGTGCCGAAGACGGACAGCGTCCGGTCGCCGTTGTCGACCAGCTCGACCAGCCGCGACTGTTGCGGCCAGTCCACGTGCGAGGCGGTGTTCAGCTCCCAGAAACCTCCGGGGACCGGCGACTCCGGGTGCCGGCGGTGCGGTACGACGCCGTTGACGTGCGTGTGTCCGTTAACCCACAGGACCACGTTCGGGAACCGCAGCAGCAGGTCACGTACTGCGTGACCGAGCACCCGGTGCTCACCTGGCTCGCTGAGCCAGTTGCCCATCGTCTCAGCGGTGTGATGGCTGAAGACCACGACGAGCCGATTCGTGCCGGCGCCGCGCACCAGCTCGCCTTCCTCCGACAGGTACTGTGTCGCGACCGCGAACAGCTCGCTCTCCAGCCACAAGTACTGCTTCTCGTCCAGCGAGCCGTCCGCGCCGCCGTGCGGATTGACCGTGTCGAGCACCAGGCAGCGCACCGGCCCCGCGTCAAAACCGTAGTAGGCCGTGTTCTCCGCGATGTTCTCGTGCGTGAAGCCGTGGCCGTCCGGCAGGCCCTTCGTCTTAAAGTGCTCCCGCACCATCCCGGCGCGATCAAGCAGCCTACGATCAGGGTCCGCCGATACGGTACGGAAGTCCCCTGCGATCAGCTGCTCGACGGCGTGCGGCGAGATGCTCGCGATGTCGATCGCCAAATGCACCAGGCTAGTGCCCGTGGGTAGCTCCACGGCCTTGTGCGTACTCGTCGCGTACTCGGTGCTCTCCGGAATGTGTGGCAGGTTGCCCTGAAGCAGCGCGTCGTGGTTGCCGTACGCCGAATACCACGGCAGCGGCGCTCCGTCGGCGGCACGCAAACCGCGCGCATCGAACGGACGCCGTGACGCGTCCAAGAGGCCAGGCACTACCGGGAAGCCGTGCAGCGCGCGCGGCATGTCATCGATGCCGCCCTCGGGCGTCCCTTCCGGATGCCAATAGCGGGCGTCGTACTTGACCCAGTCGGCTACGCCCTCGTACTTGTCCGGGTCGCCGGAATCCGGGCGGATCGGCCCGCCGTCGAGCACGTCGATGAACCACCGGGTCTCGTTGTACTGCGCGTTGTCCGCGTTGTCGCCGGTCGCGACCGCGAAGGTCAGCGGCGCGCCGAAGGCGGGCCCGACACCGATCTCGTTGATCCGCCGCACCATCGCGTCCGCCACCTGAACGCTCAGCATCTCGTTCGAGCGGTACGCCCCACTCAGGTTGGCCAGGCCGGTGAAGCGCGAACCGGGATCGTTGTACCGGTCGAGGAACTCGACCCGCGCCGGGGACTGATCGTCCACCAGGTGAATGTCCGTCAGGTGAGCGAAGGCGGCGATCGGCGTGCGCTTCGCGGTGCCCAGCGCGACCGTCACCGTCGTCTTGGCCGGCCTGCTCGCCAGCTCCTCGCGCAGCAGATACGGCTCACCCGGCGCCGGCACGATCGGCCGGTAACCGCCGGGTCCGGCCTCACCGGCCAGCAGCGTCTCGGCGAGGGTGGTGCCCTGCGGCGCGGCCGGGCGGAAACCCGTGTCGGCGACCGCGACCAAGGGAAGGGCCGGGTCCGCCGGATTCCGGACGAACAGGCCGATTATGATCTTGAAGAAGCGCCGCAGCAGTCGCACCACGGCGCGCACGATACCCCTCTTCGAGCTCGGCCGGGGTCGACGGCTGAATTCAGCGAAGCGTGCCGCTCGATATTCGCGGCGCTCAAATCACAGCGCTCAAATCACAGTGCTCAAATCGAACCAGGTCCCGCGGAAGGAGCTCATCCCTTCCGGGGACCCGGCCCGCACAGCCCGATCACCAATCCGACCGGGCGTTCATGACGCACTGATCGGACCGGCGCGTGCCAGGCGGCTAGAAAGCCTCCTCGGGCACGTCCATCAGCGCGTTGTCTGTGGCCTCCACGACTGCGCGCCGGGCGGCGAGCAGCGGCAGGATATGACGGGCGAACCAGCTCGCCGCGGCGACCTTGCCAGTGTAGAACGGCACGTCCTTGGCCGACGCCGTGGCGCTCTTCGCCACCGCGACCGCGGCCTGCCGCAGCAGCAGCCAGCCGACCACCAGGTCGCCGACCGCGAAGAGGAAGTCGGTGGTGGACTGGCCGACGACGTGGATCTCCCGCGGGTCCTCCAGCGCCTTGGCCGCCTGGCCGAACATCACGTTCGCCATCGCCTCGACCTCGGCGAGCGCGCCGGACAGCGCCTCGCGCTCCTTCGTCAGCCGCTCGCCGCCGCTGCGCGCCGCGAGGAAGTCCTGGATCTCGGACTTCAGGTGGGTGAGCGCCTGGCCCTGGTCCCGGACGATCTTGCGGAAGAACAGGTCCATGCCCTGGATCGCGGTGGTGCCCTCGTACAGGGTGTCGATCTTCGCGTCCCGGATGTACTGCTCGATCGGGTAGTCCTGCAGGTATCCGGAGCCGCCGAAGATCTGCAGCGACTGCGCCAGCTGTTCGTAGGACTTCTCCGAGCCGTAGCCCTTGACGATCGGCAGCAGGAAGTCGTTGATTCGCTCGGCCAGCTCGTCCTTGCCGCCGGTGAGCCGGGCCGCGTACACCCGGTCCTGCCAGCTGGCGGTGAAGAACACCAGAGCCCGCATGCCCTCCGCGTAAGCCTTCTGCTGCATCAGCAGCCTGCGTACGTCCGCGTGGTGCGTGATGGTGACCCGCGGGGCGTTCTTGTTCGTCGCCTCCGGCAGATCAGGACCCTGAACCCGGGTCTTGGCGTACTCCAGCGCGTTGAGGTAGCCGGTCGACAGGGTGGCGATGGCCTTGGTGCCGACCATCATCCGCGCCATCTCGATGATGTTGAACATCTGGGCGATGCCGTCGTGCACCTCGCCGACCAGCCAGCCCTTGGCCGGGCGGTCGGCGCCGAAGGTGACCTCGCAGGTGGTCGAGACCTTCAGGCCCATCTTGTGCTCGACATTGGTGACGAACGCGCCGTTGCGCTCGCCCAGCTCGCCGCTGTCCCAGTCGAACAGGTACTTCGGCACGATGAACAGCGACAGGCCCTTGGTGCCCGGGCCGTGACCCTCCGGCCTGGCCAGCACCAGGTGGATGATGTTCTCGCTGATGTCCTGGTCGCCGCTGGTGATGAAGCGCTTGACGCCCTCGATGTGCCAGGAGCCGTCCGCCTGCTTGATCGCCTTTGTGCGCCCGGCGCCGACGTCCGAGCCGGCGTCCGGCTCGGTGAGCACCATGGTGGCGCCCCACAGCCGGTCCGCCATCAGCTTGGCGATCTTGCGCTGCTCGTCGGTGCCGAGCTCCCAGACGACCCGGCCGAAGTCGGTGCCCGCGGCGTAGATCCACACCGCCGGGTTGGCCCCGAGCACCAGTTCGCCGGTGGCCCAGCGCAGCGACGGCGGGCACAGCGTGCCGCCCATCTCCTCCGGCAGGCCGAGGCGCCAGTACTCGGTGTCCATGTACGCCTTGAACGAGCGCTTGAAGGACTCGGGCAGGGTGGCCGAGTGCGTCGTCGGGTCGAAGTCCGGCGGGTTGCGGTCCGCGTCGGTGAAGGACTCGGCCAGTTCCGTGACGGCCAGACGTTCGAGCTCGGCCAGGATCGTGCGCGCGGTCTCCACGTCTATCTCGGGGTACGCGGCGGAGCCGTAATGGTTACCCGAGTCGAACACCTCGAAGAGGTTGAACTCGATGTCACGGAGATTGGACTTGTAGTGCCCCATCGGGTGGTCCTTTGCGTCCTCGGCTGCTACCTGCGAGTAGAACTAAGCGGTAACTTCATGATGCTACTCATGGGTAACTTCCCGCAAGCTTGCACGGTGACTTGGATGGTGCCCGCACCACCTAGTGGCCCGCTACGCTCGTGGGTTGTGTACGGCTATAACGGTGACGATTCCGGCGGCGGCCAGGTGCTTCAGCCGTCGCTCGCGGACGCGGTCCGCGCCTTCGCCTCGGGCGCGATCAGCCCGGAGGACTTCCAC
>DASUAR010000328.1:0-10351 GCA_035763685.1 Actinocrinis sp.
CTGCCCGGCGTTCCGGACGTGCGCATCTCCCCCGAGGTGATCAGCCTCGTCGTGCTGCCGCCGCTGCTCTACGCCTCCGGCGAGGAACTTTCAGTGCGGGACCTGCGCGCGGTATGGCGGCCGGTGGCGATCCTCGCGGTCGGGCTGGTGCTGGTGTCCGCCTTCGCGGTCGCGTTGGTGGCGGCCGCGATGACGCCGCTGCGGCCGGCGCTCGCCTTCGTGCTCGGCGCGATCCTGGCCTCCACCGACCCGGTGGCGGTGACCGCGCTGGCCCGCCGCCTCTTCCTGCCTCCGCGCATGCAGACGCTGGTGCAGGCCGAGTCGCTGTTCAACGACGCGACCTCGCTGCTGCTGTTCAAGGTCGCGATCTCGGTGGCGGTCGCGGGCGGCGCGATGTCCGCCGGACACATCACCCTGGAGTTCGTGAAACTTGCAGGCGGCGGAGCCGGGCTCGGCGCGGCCGTCGCCGGAGCGGCGCGGTTGGTGCGCCGCCGCGTCGAAGATCCCTTGGTCGATACCGTCATCTCACTCGTCACGCCGTACGCCGCGTACGTGATCGGCGAGGCCCTCGGAACCTCGGGCGTCACCGCCGTCGTCGTCGCAGCAGTCATCCTCGGCACGCAGGCGACGAAGGTGACCAACTCGCACACGCGCATTCAGCGCCACGCGGTCTACGAGACGCTTATCTTCCTGCTCGAATCCACCGTCTTCGGCCTCATCGGGCTCGAACTCCCGGCGCTGGTGCGCGAGCTGCCGTCGCGGGACCAGCCATGGGTTCTGCCCGTGCTCGCGATCACCGCGGCCCTGGTCGCCACCCGCTTCCTCAGCGTCTTTCCGCTCTCCGCGGCCGCTCAGCTGCGCGGCGGCGCACGCCTCGGCAGAAAGGCCGGGCCGGGCGAGCAGCGGCTCTCCTTCCGGGTGCCGGTCGTCATCTCCTGGTCCGGCACCCGCGGCGTCGTCCCGCTGGCAGCCGCGCTCTCGATCCCGTTGACCGCCGACAACGGCAACCCGCTGCCGGACCGCGGCCTGCTGCTGGTGCTGGTGATCGGGACGGTCGTGATCACCTTGCTGGTCCAGGGATTCACGCTCGCCCCGATGGTGAAGTGGGCCGGGGTCGCGGTGACGCCCGGGGCGCTGCATCAGGAGGACACCACCGCCCGCATCCAGCTCGCCCAGGCGGCGCTGGCTCGGCTCGACGAGTTGGCCGACAGCGAAGCCGCGCCGCCCGCGGTGATCGAGCGGCTGCGCTCCGAGTACGGCACGCGGCTCGCGTACACCGCCGACGCGGCCGACGCGGGCGAGACCCCGGCGATCGTCACCGTGTACCGGCTGATGCGCCGCGACCTGATCGAGGTCGAGCAGGGTGAACTCGACCAGCTGCACGCCGCCGGAACGATCACCGACCGCACCCGGCGCAAGTTGCAGCGCATGCTCGATCTCGAAGACCTCACGCTCGGCGGCGAGTGACCGCCCGACGCGGCGACGCCGCTCCGGATCAGGGAAAATCATTGGACCGATACCAATCGAACCCTGATAATCAGGTCATGACCATCGCACCCGAGAGGATCGCCGCCCCGAGAAAGGACGTCGCGCCTGAAAAGATCTCTCCCGCCGCCGAGAGGATCGCGCCGCCCGCGCCGCCGACCGTCCCCGAACCCAGCACGCGCTGGCTGAGCTGGGGCCTGACCACCGAAAACGGCGGGCTGAGCAACATCGCCGCGTACCTCGCGTACGCCGCTTTCGCCGACGGCCGCGAGCCGTACGCATACGCCGTCCCGATCCCCGCCTTCAAGAAGGGCGAGTGGGCACTGCCCGAGGGCGGCCTGCTGCTGCGCAGCCTCGAGCAGAAGAACTTCGCGGTCAGGATCGTGGTGGGCGACGGGTGGACGCTGGAGCTGAGCCGATGGTTCGGCGGCAACGGTGAGGCGATGGTCACGGCCACCTCCGCCGACCTCGCCCGCGACGTGGCGCAGCGGGCGGTCAAGCTGGTGGCCAAGAAGGTCAAGCGCAAGGACGACGCGGTACGCATGGGCTTCTGGCACCTGGCCGGGCCCAACGCACAACGGCAGGTTCGGGCGATCGAGGCCCCCAAGTGGGCCGCGGTGCGCCGCAACTACGCGAGCGCCGTCGGGGCGCAGCTGGAGCGCGTCATGGCGACCACGCCACAGGACGTCAACGGCAGGCTGATCCTGCTGCACGGCCCGCCCGGCACCGGAAAGACCACGGCGCTGCGCGCGCTCGGCCTGGCCTGGCAGCGCTGGTGCAAGATCGACTGCGTCCTGGACCCGGAGCGGCTGCTCGGCAACCCCGGCTACCTGCTCCAGGTCATGATGGGCGCGGAGAGCAATCGCGGCCCGAACGCGGACCGGCGAAAGTGGCGGCTGCTCATCCTCGAGGACTGCGACGAGCTCGTGCGCGGCGGGGCGAAGCAGTCCGCGGGGCAGGCCCTCTCCCGGCTGCTGAACCTGACCGACGGGCTGCTCGGCCAGGGCCAGAACGTGCTGGTGGCGATCACCACGAACGAGGAGCTCGGCCGCCTGCACCCCGCGGTGGTCCGGCCCGGCCGCTGCCTCGCGCAGATCGAGGTCGGCCCGATCCCGCGCGACGAGGCGGCCAAGTGGCTCGGCGCCGAGGACGGCTTGGTCGGCCCGTCCGCGACGCTCGCGGAGCTGTATGCGCTCAAGGCGCGCGCCGAAAGCGGGGCGAACGGCGACCAGGACGAAGGTTCGGTACCCGTGATGTCCGAGCCGATCTCCACCGGGCTGTACATCTAGATCTCCGGTGCCATTTATGACCGCTATGACCGCGTCACCGTCTGACGCCGCACCAACACCTGGGCGGTGCCGCGTCGCAGATCCGTACTACGACGCGGCTGCGCTCGACAGGCGCGGTTCGGCCGGTTAGCCGACCGGCTCGCCGAACCACTTCGGCAGCGCGGCGAGCAGATCGTGCTGGTCGTCACCGACCCACGCGACGTGCCCGTCCGGCCGCAGCAGCACCGCGGGCGCGTCCAGCTCCTCGCTGACATCGACGACGTGATCCACCCGATCCGCCCAGCCCGTCACCGAAAGCCGGCCGGACTGGTCGAGCAGCAGCCCCCGGCCGTCGTGCATCAGCTCATAGAGACGCGCCCGCTTCAGTCGCACGTCCCGCAGTCTCCGGCCGAGCAGCTCGTGCCCCTCGCCGAAGTCATAGCGGACCGAGATCGCGGTGATCTTCTCGATCAGATACCGATGCACCTCCTCGAAGCGCATCAGTTCCCCCATCAGCCGGCGCATCGCCTGTGGACCCGGCTCGGTGGACATCAGCACCATCTGCGCGCGGGTGTTGTTCAGCACGTCGGCCGCTACCGGATGCCGCTCGGCCTGATAGCTGTCGAGCAGCCCCTCCGGCGCCCAGCCGGCGACCGCCGCCGCCAGTTTCCAACCGAGGTTGAACGCGTCCTGGATGCCGAGATTGAGCCCCTGACCGCCCGCCGGCGGGTGGATGTGCGCCGCGTCGCCGGCCAGCAGCACCCGGCCGACCCGATAGTTCTCGGCCAGCCGCGTCGCGTCGCCGAAGCGGGAAAGCCAGCGCGGCGAGTGCGCGCCGAAGTCGGTGCCCGCGATCGCCCGAAGCTGCTGCTTGAATTCCTCGAAAGTCGGCGGGACCGCGCGGTCCTCGGCCACGCCCGCGGCGGGCACGACGACGCGGAACACGCCGCCCTCCAGCGGCATGGCGCCGAACAGCAACTGGGTCTTGCGCACCCGCGCCATCACGGCGGCGAGCGTCTCCGGCGACTCGGTCAACTCCATCTCGCCCAGCAGCGTTTCCACTCTGCTCGGCTCGCCCGGGAAGCCGATGCCGAGCAGTTTGCGCACGGTGCTGCGGCCACCGTCACAGCCCACGAGGTAGCGCGAGCGCACCCGCGTGCCGTCGGCCAGCTCGGCGGTCACCCCGTCTTCGTCCTGACTCAGCCCGACCAGCTCGCTGCCGCGCCGGATCTCGGTGCCGACCTCGACGGCGTGCTCGTAGAGCAGGCGCTCGGTGATGTTCTGCGCAATCCCCAGTACATACGCGTGCGCGCTGTCCACCCGGAGCTGCGACGCGGTGGCGATGCCGGCGAAGAACCCGAAAGTGCCGCCGAGCGGGTATTGCTTGCCGAGCGCGAAAAACCGCTCCAGCAGTCCGCGCTGGTCCATCACCTCGATACTGCGCACGTGCAGACCAAGTGCGCGCACGAATTTGACCGGCTCGGCCTCCTTTTCCAGAACAAGCACCCGCACCCCGTGCAGCCGCAGCTCGCCGGCCAGCATCAAGCCGGTCGGCCCGCCGCCGGCGATGATCACTTCGATCACAAAACCCCCATGCAAGAGATCGGTTTCCGGCCAGCCGCGAACGACACGTTGATGACGACGCGTGTATTCCGCGGACCCCTGATATCCGCAGGCTCTGGCCTCGGACGACGATTGTGCGCCACCCCCTGGGCCTTGCCGCAAGACCCGGGGTCCGCTATACATTAAGAGTGGCGAGGAGTGTGCAACTCCTCGCCGTGTGCTTTTCAGGGCTTTGTCATGCCTGACCGGCCGGCCGGGCACGCGCGTTCGAACGCCGCCGGCCGAGATCTTTCCCTCGAAGGGGTGTACCTCGCGGGGAACGGGCATAGCAGGAAGGTGTAGACAGAGCGGCTCGGCAGATCGCCGCCGCGACACCCTTATCCCGCATCTGATGTGACGTCACGCGGCGTGAGTGGCTCATTGATTCGCGTGACCGGTGTTGACCTGTTCGTCCGCAGCCGCCCGGAAAGTTGCGATTTCGCAGCTCGGCGGCAAGGTTATTCGAACGTAATATTTTCTTGGAAAGCCTGTTGCCCCGAGCGTTCGGCCTGGCAAGGTAGGGACGCCAAAAGCGACCGCGGCGGTTGCAGAGTCTTGACTGCCGTCAGCTAGCGCAGAACCGCAAGGGGTTACACCATGTCTGGGCACAAACGCAGGCCGGCCGACCGCATCGGAGGCCGGAGCGCCGCGCAACACGGCGGCAAGTTCAGCGACATGCCCTCCGTCACAGGTCATGGTCTCGCCGACACGAATCAGCGTGGAATGAATCAATACGGCGCACATCCGCATCACCCGGATCAACACGGTCCGAATCAGCAGGGTGCGAATCAGTACACGGGTAAACGGCGTGCCGGGTTCAACTCCGGGGACTACGGCCGGGATTTCGGCCTTAGTCACGGCTCCGAACTCGGCATCGACGAGTCCGGATACCCTCTCACCGGCTCCGGCTACTCGGCCGACACTGCTAGCGCTACCCACGTCGCCACCGCCTCGAACCTCAACGGCGGGGTGACTCGCGGCACAGAGCGGGCTTCCCGGCGCGGTGCCGGGACCCCGCGCACCCCCGGACGCCGCCGCGCGCCGGTTGCCGACAACACCCGGCCGCGCTTCTCCGGCCGGCTCGCCAAGGCCGGGCCGCTCGCCCTCGCCATGGCCGTCGGCGGCGCGGTGGCCGCCTTCGCCGCGCCCAACGCGCCCGCCGCGGCCACGCCGCCGGCTGTCACCTGCGCGCTGAAGGTCCCGGACCAGCCGCTGACGGCGCAGGGCCTCGCGACGCCCTATGAGCTGTCCGGCTTCGACGGCCAGGCGTGCCACGAGGCGAACGCGGGCACGGCGGCCTTCGTGCAGGGGCTCGTACTCGACCCGGCGACCGGCCAGCTGTCGGTCTACGACCCGCTGGTCATCGACCGGGGATCCGAACCGGCCGTCGCGCCGGTGGTGCCGACCCTGCCCGCGAACGCGATCGTCGCGCTCTGGTTCGGCTTCAACGGGAACATCCTCACCCTGCGTGGCAACGGCGTGCAGGACGGCTCCTGCGTCAACGGCCTGGACGGCTCGCCGTTCGGCCAGTTCGCCTACTGCAACGCGCCGGCCCTCTTCACCGCGGCGCAGAGCGCGATAACTCAAGGCAAGCTCAAGATCCCGCCGATCGGGACCGCCGCGGACAAGCTGGCCTGCCCGACGACGCGTGAATTCGGCATCGTGGACCAGGACCAGAGCGACAACGTGACCACCACGTACCTCGCCCTGGCCGACGGCCGCACCGCGCAGAACACCCAGGCCGCCACGAAGCAGCTGCGCGGCAAGGCGCCGAACGTGCTGGCCAACGGCAGCGACAACCTGCTGGTCGACCACTTCGTCGACCCGGCCCTCGGCTGCACGCCGTTCACGGCGCCGGACCTGGCGAACGGAGGCTTCGCCGCCACGTCGCTGGGTCTCAACGAGCTGCAGGCGGCCGCCGACCAGGCCGCGCCGGTCGCGATCGTGCCGCTCAACGACCCGATGGTGCTGGACAATCAGGGCGCGCAGAACGATCAGAAGACCGACCTGTACCGCGCCGGAGTGGACCAGCCGCCGCTCGCGCAGGTGCCCGGCTCGGCAGCGCAATACTGCGCGAATCTGCGTACGATCGGCGTCACGCGCACGAAGCTGGATCGAACCCTGACGAACACGACGGTCTCGCCCGACACCGGCGCGGCCGCGAACCTGTTCGCGTTCCTGGCGATGCGGCTTCAGCAGTCGTACACGAACCTCGGCTGCCAGCAACTGCTGCATATGCGCAACCCGGTGCATCTGCGGATGAACGGCGCCGGCCTGGTCGTGGACGCGACCTTCGACCGAGTCAGCACCGGCGGCACGCCGAGCCCCAGCGCGAGCGCGAGCATGGCTGCCAGCGCCAGCACGAGCGCCGCGGCGGGAACCTCCGCGACGCCGAGCGCTTCGGCCGGCGGCACCGTTCCGAGTCAGAGCGCCACCCCGGTAACGGCCACGACGCCGCCTAAGCCTCCGGCTCAGAGCAGCACGCCCGCGGCTCAGGTCACGACGCCGCCTGCCGCGACGTCAAGCCAGGCCGCACCGCCGCCGGTGACCACGACGGCCACCGGAACGAGCAGCACCACGGCTCAGGGCACGGGCCCGGGCACCGGCGCGAACCAGAGCTCGGCCACCCCGAACGCTTTGGCCAATTCGAGCGGCAACGGCGGGATCAGCGGCTCGGTCGGATCCGCCCAGCAGAACGGCCAGACCAGCGGCAACTCGTCCTCGGGCGGGGCCGCAGGCGTCGGCACGGTCGGCGGGACGGTCGGCGGCACTGTGGGCGGGACGGTCGGCGGCACCACGACCGGGACCAAGCCCGTCGCCGCGGTGACCAGCACGCCGATCAGCGTCGCCGGGTTCGAGCACACCTACGTCGCCGGATCGAAGAACCCGAACAGCGCGCTGGCCGGACCCGACCCGATGGCGAGCGCCGGGTTCAGCATCATGAACTCGCGGGTGTTCTGGGCGCTGGCCGGTGCGTTGATCGTGCTCTGCGCGTCACTGCTGTACCGGCGCAGGCCGCAGCAGCGCAAGCAGAGCAGGCGCGGCGTTTCCTCGTAGGGGCGCGCCCTACCGGCCGGGGGTTCGCCGCCGGGCGAGGAAAAGGGGAGGGAGAGCAGGAGGGAGCAGCTGAGCCGGGCCGCGTGGGCGGCCCGGCTCAGCCGTGTCCGGAGTGCGTGCGTGCGTGGCCCGCCTGTTCGCCGGAGCGTCAGCCCACCGACGAGTACGCCACGACGCCGCGGCGCAGCAGGTCCACGGCGGCGTGCGCGGTCTCGCGGATCCGGGCCGAGTCCGGGCTCTGCGCCGCCATGGTCGCGGCCGCGTCGGCGAGCTGGCCGAGTAGGTCGATCAGCTGCTTGCACCAGCGCACAAAGTCGCCGGCCGGCAGGCCGACCTCTTCGAGCACCGTGTCCAGCCGGTGACCGGTCGCCCACTGATACGCCGCCCACGCGAAGCCGGCGTCCGGCTCGCGCTGGAAATCCACCGAGTGGTCGCCCTCAAGGTCGTGCAGGGTCAGCCACAGCCGTGCGGTGCGCTCGATCGCCTCGTGCGCCTTGCCCTTCGGCAGCCGGGGCGGGCCGTAATCCTCCGCACTTCGCGCCTCGTACACCAGCAGCGAGACCGCCGAGGCGAGCTCCGCCGGGGTCAGGCCGTCCCACACCCGCTCACGCAGGCACTCGGCGGCCAGCAGGTCCAGTTCCGAGTAGATGCGGGCCAGCCGCCTGCCCTCCGCGGTGACCCGCTCACCGTCGAGGTAGCCGAGGACGGTGAGCACCGAGCACACCCGGTCGAAAGTGCGCGCGATCGAGTGAGTACGGCCCTTGACGCGCTTGTCCAGCCCCTCGGTCTCCCGCTCAAGCCGGGAGTGGCGCTCGGCCCAGCGCGCGTGGTTCTCGCGGTCCTCGCAGCCGTGGCACGGGTGCGCGCGCAGCGCTTTGCGCAGCCGGGCGAGCTCGCCGTCATCGGCGGCCGTGGACCGTTCGCGGCGCGGCCGCACCGGCTTCTCGCCCTCGCCCAGACCGGCCTTGCTTCGCAAGGTCGCCGCCAGATCGCGGCGGGCCTGCGGCGACTTGTGATTGAACGTCTTCGGGACGCGCATCCAGCCGCTCGGCTCGACCGGTACCGGGAAGTCGAGCATCGAGAGCGTGACGACCTGCCGCTCGGCGGTCAGCACCCGCGGCCTCGGGCCGTCCCGGCCCGCGTCCAGTCCCGGATCCAGCACCACGGCGAGACCGGCCTTACGCCCGGCCGGAACCACGATGATGTCCCCGGTCTTGAGCGCCTCGAGTGCCGAGGCCGCGGCTGCGCGGCGCTGCGTCGCGCCCTGCCGGGAAAGCTCGGCCTCCCGGTCGGACAGCGCCCGGCGCAGCCCCATGTACTCCTCGAAGTCGCCGAGGTGACAGGTCATCGCCTCGCGGTAGCCCTCCAGCGCCTCCTGGTTGCGGCGCAGCTGGCGGGTAAGGCCAACCACCGCCTTGTCCGCCTGGAATTGCGCGAAGGAGCTTTCCAGCAGGGCGCGGGCGCGCACCTTGCCGACCTGGCCGACCAGGTTGACCGCCATGTTGTACGAGGGCTTGAACGACGAGCGCAGCGGATAGGTGCGGGTCGAGGCCAGGCCGGCCAGCGCGCGCGGATCGAGGCCCGGCCGCCAGACCACGACCGCGTGGCCCTCGATGTCGATGCCGCGCCGACCGGCCCGGCCGGTCAGCTGCGTGTACTCGCCCGGGGTGATGTCGGCGTGGAACTCGCCGTTCCACTTGACCAGCGCTTCCAGCACCACGCTGCGGGCCGGCATGTTGATGCCGAGCGCCAAGGTCTCGGTCGCGAACACCGCCTTGACCAGCCCGGCCGCGAACAGCTCCTCGACGATCTCCTTGAAGGTGGGCAGCATCCCGGCGTGGTGCGCCGCGACGCCGCGCTCAAGGCCGTCGGCGAAGTCGTGGTATCCCAGGACATTGAGATCCTCGGCGGGCAGGTCGGCGCATCGGGCCGAAACGTGCGCCCGCACTTTGGTGCGCTGCTCGTCGGTCAGCAGGCGCACTCCGGAGCGCAGGAACTGCTGCACCGCCGCGTCGCAGCCGGCCCGGGAGAAGATGAAGGTGATCGCCGGCAGCAGCCCGGCGGCGTCGAGCCGCTCTATGACGTCGACGCGGCTCGGCGGCGGCGGAACCCGGCGCGGACGCCCACCGCGGCCGCCAGGGCGTCCCCCGCCCAAGGAGGAACCGGGCCTTCCGCCGCGGGGCGCGAAGCCGAAGCGCTCCTCCTCACGGGCGAAGCGCACCAGCTCCGGGTTGACCCGCGCCACGTCCGCCTCGTGCGGGTCAGCGCCCGCATACAGGTCGTACAGCCTGCCCGCGGCGAGCACATGCTGCCAGAGCGGGACCGGCCGGTGCTCGGAGACGATGATCTTAGTCTCGCCGCGCACCGTCTCCAGCCATTCGCCGAACTCCTCGGCGTTGGACACGGTAGCGGAGAGCGACACCAGCTGCACCGACTCGGGCAGGTGGATGATCACCTCTTCCCAGACCGCGCCGCGGAACCGGTCGGCGAGGTAGTGCACCTCGTCCATGACCACGTAGCCGAGTCCGTCGAGCGCCGAGGAACCGGCATAGAGCATGTTGCGCAGCACCTCGGTGGTCATCACCACCACCGGCGCGTCGCCGTTGATCGAGTTGTCGCCGGTCAGCAGGCCGACATTGTCCGCACCGTGCCGCTTGACCAGGTCGCCGTACTTCTGGTTCGACAACGCCTTGATCGGTGTGGTGTAGAAGCACTTGCGGCCCTGAGCCAGCGCCAGGTGCACGGCGAACTCGCCGACCACGGTCTTACCCGCGCCGGTAGGGGCCGCGACCAGCACCCCGTGCCCCTCCTCAAGGGCCCGGCACCCGTCGAGCTGGAACTGGTCTAGGCCGAAGGGATAGAGCTGGGCGAAACCGCTCAGCTGCGTCCGCTCCTCGGCCTGGCGGCGGCGGGCGGCGGCAAACCGCTCGGCGGGCGAG
>DASUAR010000329.1:0-21980 GCA_035763685.1 Actinocrinis sp.
CAGATGGTTCACTGCGCGACGAGCCTGGGCGTGCGGCCGGAGCGTCCTCATACCGGTTGTCTGTGGGCGTTTCGGCCGTGCGTCCAGGCGAAGTCGATCACCGGATTCGCCCCTTGAGACATTCCCCAACAGCGCCTAGTCGTTCGTCAGGCCGTCCGTCTGCTCGGCGATGCGCGCCGCGGTCTCGATCATCAGCGCGTGCACGAACGCCTGCGGGAGGTTGCCGCGCAGCTGTCGCTGCCGCACGTCGTACTCCTCCGAGAACAGGCCGGTCGCGCTGCACGCCGTGCGGTTGCGTTCGAACCAGCGGACCGCCTCCAGCTTGCGGCCCTGCTGAAGCTGCGCGAGCGCGGTGATGAAGCCGCAGAGCACGAATGCGCCCTCGGCCTCCTCCAGGCCGCGCTCGTCGTGGCGGAAGCGGTAAGCGAAGTGATCCTCCGTCAGTTCCGCCACATACGCGTCCAGAGTCTGCACCGTCCGCGGATCGTCGGCCGGAATCGCACCACGCAGCGGCGGGATCAGGAGCGCGCCGTCGAGCCGGTCATCGTCGGGCGAGCGCCGCCAGCGGCCTTCGGGATGCAACGCCTTTTTCGAGGTGTCGGCCACGATCTGGTCCGCCAGGCTCGTCCAATCGACCGCGTGAACCGTCGTCGCGGCCGCTTTGAGCCCGGCGATGGCGCGCAACCCGGCCGCGCAGGTCAGCCGGCTGTGCGTCCACGCGCGATCCTCCAGCTCCCAAATGCCCGCGTCCGGCTCCTGCCAGCGTTGCTTGATCGCCTTCGCGGCGACCTCCGCGGCCCGCCAGCCGTCCGTGTCGAGCCGGTCGTGCCGCGCCGCGGCGGCGAACAGCAGCAGCGATTCGCCGAACGCGTCGAGCTGGAACTGCTTGGTCACCCAGTTGCCGACCAGGTCGTAGCCGCCGGGATAGCCGGGCAGGTCAAGCCGATGCTGATCGGGGATGCGCTCGCCCCGCCCGGTATACGCGGGCATCAGCTGAGGGCCGTCATCGAGCAGCCGCGCCGTGACGAAGCGCACCGCGTCATCCAGCAGCGGGTGCGGGCCGACTGCGGCGATCGACTGGCCGATGTAGCACTGGTCGCGGATCCATACATACCGATAGTCGTAGTTGCGGCCCTCTTCGGCGCGCTCCGGCAGGCTCGTCGTGGCCGAGGCGACGGTCCCTCCGCCCGCGGTGGTCAGCCCGCGCAGCACCGCGTACGAAAGCCGCGCGTCCGGCGCGGCGATCGTGTTCTCCAGAGCCGGGACCTGATCGGCCCACGCCCGCTCAGTCGTCACCCAGGCGGCCTGCGGATCGACCGGGTCCCCGAGCGGCCCGTCGCAGATCTCCAGGACGAGGTCGTGGCACTCGCCGCGCGGCACGGTCAGGTCCAAGGTCAGCCGATGCGACCGCGAGCCGCCGTCCCGCTTCGCCCGCTCGGCTCCGCTCCAGCGGAACCGCAGGCCCCCCGCTTGCGCGGTCCACCTGCCGTGCTCGTCCTGCGCCAGCCGCCGAGCCCGATCCGCGCCGAAACCAGCGGCCGGCTCGAAGATGACCCGCACCTGCGCGTCGCCGTCCTCGGCCAGGATGCGGCGCAGCAGCACGGCCTTGTGCGCGTCGCCAGGAAACGCCAGCGCCTCGCGGCACTCGACGATTCCGTCGTGAGTGACCCAACGGCTGCGCCAGATCAACCCGTTGTCCTCGTAGTGGCCGCCCCAGACGAATCGCCGCTTCGGGGTGACCGAGTACGCGCCCTCGCCGCCGATGAGCGTGGAGAACACGGCGTCCGAGTCCCAATGCGGAGCGCACATCCAGGCGACCTCGCCGTGCGGGCCGATCAACGCGCCGCGCTCGCCGTCGGCGATCAGGGCGTAATCGCGCAGCGTGGTCGGGGAGAACGGGTCATTCATCGAAACCGCCGGTCAGGTGCGTGCGCCATGGCCTCGCATTGCCCCGCTTCCGCCAAGTTATTCACGACGGCAAGAGTTGCGCTGCACAAGATTCGGTCCGTCGTGTGGCGATTGGGCGCAGGATATGGTCCGGCGGCGGCTCGGCCGGTAGAAATGTGCGTATGCATGCAACCGGTGAGCCGCGCGTATCAGTGTCCGATGATGTCCCGCCGGATCCGGCCAGGCCGGCGGACGACGCCGCCGAGGAGCTGATCGGCGCGCTGCTGACCGCCTCCCGGCTTTTCGTGGCCATCGCCACCCGTTCGCTGGCCGCGGTCGACCGCTCGCTCACGGTGCCGCAATTGCGGATGTTGGTCGTGCTCGACACGCATGGCCCGAGCAGCCTCGTGCGGCTGGCCGAGCGGCTGGGCGTCAACTCGTCGAACGCGCTGCGCATGGTCGAGCGGCTTTCGGCGGCCGACATGATCGAGAAGGCCGCGAATCCGAACAGCCGGCGCGAGGTGCGGCTGGGCCTGACCGCCGGCGGCCGGCGGGTGGTGCGCGAGGTCACCGAGGCGCGCCGCATCGAGATCGGCCGGATCGTGGCGGCGATGCCGTTGGAGCGGCGGGCCGATCTGGTCTCGGCGTTGCGCGCGTTCACCGACGCCGCGGGGGAGCCGACCGCCGAGGTGCCCGGCTGGCACTGACCCGGGACCAGGGTGAAGGCCGCGCGAACCCGGACCGTACGCTGTGGGCGTGCTCGCAGTTTCCTGGGATTCGGTTCGGCTTTTCCTGCACGTGCTCGCGGCGACGATCTGGGTTGGCGGACAGTTGACGCTCGCGGCGCTGGTCCCGGTGCTGCGCGGAGTCGGGAGTCAGGTTCCGGCGACCGCGGCGCGCCGGTTCAACCAGGTCGCCTGGCCGGCTTTCGCGGTGCTCGTGGCCACCGGGATCTGGAACGTCATCGCCGAGCGCGACAAGGTCAGCGGCGCCTACGAGAACACGCTGATGCTGAAGATCGCACTGGTCGTCGTCTCCGGCGTGACGGCGTTTCTGCACGCGCGCGCCCGAAGCACCGCAGGCTTGGCCGTCTTCGGCGCGCTGACCGGGCTAAGCGCTCTCAGTGCGCTCTTCGTCGGAATCCTGCTGGCCGGCTGACGACCAGACGGGCCTACGAATCCTCGTCCTCCGCGTCGAACCACCAGTCGCGCTCGGGCAGTTCACCGGCCGCGCTGCTGAAGGTCTGCAGCGCCGAGGTGACGTGGCCATACGCCTCCGGCGCAATCGCATCGACATAGCGCGCGAGTTCCGCGCGGCGGCGCTTGGTCAGGTCTCGCACGAGGCTCTGCCCGCTCGCGGTCAGGCTGAGCCGGACCTCGCGACGATTCGAAGCGGTGCGGTAACGTCGGATTAGGCCCTTACGCACCAATCGATCGCACATACGTGTCGTGGTGGAGGGCGCCACGCCAAGGTCGGCGGCGATGTCGGTAACGCGTTGCGGGCCGCGGGAAGCGAGCACGATCAGCGCGCGGGACTGCGGCAGTGTCACGTCCGGGTCGAGCTCGGCGAGCGTGCGCCCCGCGAGCGCGACCATGGCGCGGCTGGCGAGCAGAAGCGACTCGATGATCCCGTCGCGAGAGAGTGTGGTCGCGGCCTCGGTATCCCCATGCACTCTGCAATCATTGCACTAGCTAAGCCTGCCTGCCCGGCTTTGTCGGGCCGCCGTGTTGACAGAAAGACTTGCATCAGACAAGTCTTGTCTATGTGAATCGAATCTCCGCGGTCGGGCCGCGCACCGAGCCAACACCGGACGTGACGGCGTTTGAGCAGCTGGCGCGAGCGCTGGTGGGCATCACGCTGAAAAGCCTCAGCGCGCTCGACGGAGTGGTGAGCGTGCCGCAGTTCCGGTTGCTGCTGACGCTCGACGGGCTCGGCCGGGTGCCCTCCTCAACCCTTGCCGAGGCGCTGGGCATGGGCGCCTCTTCGGTCACACGGCTGGTCGACCGGCTGCAGGCCGCGGCTCTGGTGGAGCGCGGCAGCGTTGAGCACAGCCGCAGCATCGTCACGGTCGAAGTCACCAGCCGGGGGCGCGACCTCGTCACCGCGGTGCTGGACCGCCGGCACGCGCTGCTGGAGGACGTCCTGGACCGGATGGAGCCGCAGCAGCGCGAGCAGGCGCGGCAGATCGCCACCGTCTTCGTGGATCTGGCCGGCGACGCGGCCGCGCTCGCGGTGAACGGACCGGTGCCGCTGTGATCGCCGACCGCCTGCACGCGCGGCTGCGCGAGAAAACCCCGGCCGCGACCGAGCGCCCGCAACACCTCGGCGACTTCACCCTCAGCCCGCGGGTCCTGCTGATCACGCTGCTCGCACTGCCGGTCGGTGCGGCCAGCGCGGTGGCCGCCTTCGTGCTGCTGCGGTTGATCGGCCTGATCACCAACCTGGTCTTCTACCAGCGCGTCGCCACCAGCCTGGTCGCGCCGGGCGCCGTGCATCACCCCGGCTGGCTGGTCCTCGTCGCGCCCGTCAGCGGCGGTCTGATCGTCGGACTGATGGCCCGCTACGGCTCGGAGAAGATCCGCGGCCACGGCATGCCAGAGGCCATCGAAGCCATCCTCATCGGCGGCAGCCGGGTCGCTCCGCGAGTGGCCGTGCTTAAGCCGGTGTCCGCGGCGGTCAGCATCGGCACCGGCGGGCCGTTCGGCGCCGAAGGGCCGATCATCATGACCGGCGGCGCGGTCGGCTCGATCCTGGCGCAGGGCCTCAAACTCTCCGCCGACGAGCGCAAGACCCTGCTGGTGGCCGGGGCCGCCGGCGGAATGGCCGCGACCTTCAACGCGCCGCTGGCCTCGGTGCTGCTCGCAGTGGAACTACTGCTGTTCGAGTGGCGTCCGCGCAGCCTGATACCGGTCGGCACGGCGGTGTCGATCTCGGTCATCTGCCGCGGCTTCCTGCTCGGTACCGGCGCGATCTTCCCGGTCGCGCACGTCATCCGTCCGGATGCGGGTGCACAGTTCCTCTCGCTGATCCCAGGCCTGACCGGCGGCCTGCTGGCCGTCGGCGCGACCGGACTTGTCTATCTGGCCGAGGACGCCTTTGCCCGCCTGCGATTCCACTGGATGTGGTGGCCCGCAATCGGCGGTCTGATCATCGGAATCGGTGGTCTGATCGAGCCACGCGCCCTGGGCGTCGGCTACGACGTCATCGACCAACTGCTGACCGGGCAGGCCGGGCTCTCGCTCATCCTCGGCATCCTCATCGTCAAGACGCTGATCTGGTCGCTCTCGCTCGGTTCGGGGACCTCGGGCGGGGTACTCGCGCCGGTTTTCATGATTGGTGGAGCGCTCGGCGCGCTTGAGGGCACGGTCTTGCCGCACGTCTTCCCGGGGTTCTGGGCGATGGCCGGCCTGGCCGCCGTGGTCGGCGGCGTGATGCGGTCCCCGCTGACCGGAGTTGTGTTCACCCTCGAGCTCACCCGGGCCTGGTCTGACCTCCCGGCGCTGCTGATCGCCTCGGTCAGCGCCTACGCCCTCTCCGCGCTGTTGCTCAAGCGATCCGTGCTGACCGAGAAGATCGCCCGGCGCGGCCTGCACCTGACCCGCGAGTACACCACCGACCCGCTGGAAGCGCTGTTCGCGCACGAGGTGATGACCCGCAACCCGGTAGAGCTACCTGCAGACCTCCACGAAGCCACCGCCGTTCGTGACGGCGCGGTGCTGCGCGACGGCTTCGGATCTCAACACTTCCAGGGCCGCCCGGCGTTGTCCGGCCGAGCCGTCGTCTACGCTGACCACACGCTGCGAGAGGTCGCCAACATCCTGGCGCACCACAACGTGACCAAGGCCCTGGTAGTCCATCGCGCCGCGCCGCACCGCCTGGCCGGGCTGATCACCCTCGACCAGCTGCTGCACGCGCGGCGGCGTGACCTGCACGAGGAGATGCACCGTGAGCGACTGCTGCCCGTCCGGCGAACCGGCAAGGGCAAGCGGCCGCCGTCCGGTCCGTCCGCAGACCCAGCCGATAAACACCCGAGGATCCCATGAACACCGACACCAAGAAGCTCGCCGAACCCAGCCCAAGCCTGCTGGCCGACCTCGATTGGTGTCTGGCTCAGGCGGCCGACGACGAGCGCGGGGCGCTGTGGCGCCTGACCGAGTCGGGACGTCAGCTTGACGCCAACCTGGTCAGGCTCCCGCCGGGAGCCACCGTTGAGGCGCACACCGAGCGCGATGTTGACGTGCTGCTGCTGCCCATCGCAGGGCACGGCACCCTGCACGCCGACGACGGAGCGATCGCGCTCGCCACGCACACGCTGACCTGGCTGCCGCGTGGGTCGCGCCGATCGATCACCGCGGGTTCCGGCGGCCTGGCGTATCTGACCGTGCACCGCGCCCGCACCGGCCTGCGCATCCAGCTGCCGAGCGACCCGGAGGCGCTGGCACGGCTGGAAGCGCGCGAGGAGGAAGAGGGGGGCGAAGCCGCCTGCCTGCTGCCGCGCCTCTGCCCGCACTGCGGCGCGGTCGCCGCCGGGGCGAGGCCGGCGGTGTGCCCGTCCTGCAACCAGCCCTGGGACTGAACAACCAGAAGAACCGAAAGGAGGAGCGGGCCCCGACGAATGACCGCGTTGGCCATCGCCAGTCCCGCGCCCGGCCATGACACTCGAGATCAAGGCTGAGGAAGGCTGCGAACGCTATACCGCCTATCTGGATGGCAGGCTCGTGGGGTCGGCGCAGTGGATCCTCGTGCGGGACACCGTGCTGGTGCCTTTCGTGCGCGTCGCGCCGGAAGACCACGACAAAGGCATCGGCTCACTTTTGATGCGGCGGATCTTCGACGATGCCCGCGCCAGCCAGCGCACAGTCCTGGCGCTGTGCCCCTTTGCCCGGCGCTGGACCCAGCTGCACCCCGCGTATCGGGGTACCGCCCGCGATCCGCTATGGGGCGAGCGTGCCGCGATCCGCGCCCTGCTGCTGGCCGCGCGTACCCGGCGCCAACTGGACAGTTTCTTGACCCCTTCAGTCGCCGCAAAGGATTCGAACGGCCATTCACGGGTTAGTGCGGTGAGCAGGGGAGGGTCCGCGTAGGGCGAAGCGCAGCGGCGCAGTGAAGGAAGAAGGCGGACCATGCACGATCCCGAAGAGACGATGGGGCCGCGCGACGCGACCACAGGCGAGGCCATGGACCCGGAAGCGTTGGACGCGCCGGGCCGGATCGACCCTGACGACACCAGCGCCATCCCGTCGGACACCCAGGCCGAGCCCGGTGTCGTGCGGCATCAGGCGAGCGACCAGTCGGACGCGCCCATCCCCGACGTGATGGGCGAACCCGTGCAGCCCACGTCCGATGTGATGGGGGCGCCGGTGCCACAGGCTGACGCGACCCTCGGCGACCGGAACGAGGCTGACCGGCTGTAACCCAGCCGGAGCGTGCCGGGCTGCGCATAAACCGTGTCCTAGCTGGGCCAGGGCGGCGAACACCACCGCCAGCCGCTGCGTCCTGCTAGGACACGGTCTCGCTGTCCCGTTCAACTGGACGACCGCCGCCTGTCCCGCTCAGCGGGACAACCCGCTTTTCCCTCCCCGTCTGCCGCCGCCCGCCCTCCCGCCTTTCCCCCCAATAAACCCCCGCGATGATATCTCCGCGACGCGGCTTGATGGGAGCGGCAAGTCTCGTTCACGGCTTTGCTCGACCACAGACGTCCGTGCGCGCTGTGAGGCTCGCGATAGCTTTGCCGACGGCGGATGAGGGTAACGCGGGATACGCGTCGACAGGTTTTTCACCCCACCACGCGCAAACGGGTGAAAACCCGGAAACACCCGCCACCCAACCCCGGCGGCGGCCGGGCGGACGGGTACGCGGCCTGATAGGGAAACCGGCGGCTGGGGCTGGTACCCGCTTTTCTGAAGATCCGTCGACGCGTGTCCTGCGTAACCCTCATCCGCCGTCGGCAAAGCTATCGCGAGCCTCACAGCGCGCACGAGCGTCTGGGGTCAAGCAAAGCTGTAAACGAAACTTGCCGCTGTAGTCCGGCCGCGTCGCGGAGATCTCATCGCGGGGGTTTATTGGGGAAAAGCGGGAGGGCGGCCGGCGGCTTATTCGGAATGAAGGCGAGGCACCAGTTCGGGCACGGTCGCGAGGTTGTAGCCGCGTTCGAGGCAGCCCTCGATGATGCTCGGCAAAGCCTCTACCGTCTGCGAGCGGTCGCCGCCGCTGTCGTGCATGAGCACGATCGAGCCCGGCTGGATCTCACCGAGCACCTTGCTCACGATCGCGTCGGCACCCGGTCGGGCCCAGTCCGCGGAGTCGACGTCCCAGAGCGCGATGCGCTCCTCGAAGCCAGTCCACTTGTCCACCACGTCGGCAGTCAGCGAGCCGTACGGCGGGCGGACGAGTGAGGGTCGGGCACCTGTCGCATTTGAGATCGCGTCGCTGGTGCGCTCGATCTGCTCGCGCAGCCCGGCGGCTGAGAGGTCGGGTAGGTACGGATGTGACCAGGTGTGGTTGCCGACATCGTGCCCCGCGGCGGCGGCCTTCGCGAGGAGATGCCCGAGCCCTGACGTGCTCAGGCCGATCGGGAAGAAAGTCGCACGCGCGTCGTACCGTGCGAGGACCTCAAGGATCTGGTTCGTGTAAACCGGATGCGGGCCGTCATCGAAGCTGAGCGCGACGGCCAGGCTGTCGCGCGGACCGTGCTTCACGCAGCCCAGCGCCCGCCCGCGCGCTTCCAATTCGGTGCCCACAGGCGCGAATGCGGCGGAAGGCGGCAGATGGCGGCCAGTGAGGCTGCCCTCTTCGGCCACCAACTCCGACAGTGAACTGAGTCCCTTCGCGGCCAGTCGCGCGAGTGATGATGCGGCGATCGAGCCGAAGTCTGGTCTCGAGTCGGCGAGCGCCGGCGGATCGGCGCGGTAGACGGTGAGTCCTGCGGCGAGCAGGAACCCGTCCACCGCGCCGTTCGTGCTCTCGACCACGATGGCGAGTGGCCGGTCGACACGGGTGAGGAAGGTGACGAGGTCCGGCAGTTCGCCGCCACCGAACCGTCGCGCGGGGGTCTCCGGTCGCCCGGCCTGGTCCGCGAACGCGATCTCGTAGCCGTCGGCCGACCACGCGATTCCAGCGAACAGCATGCGTCACTCCTCATCCTGGCTCCGGTTGCAGTCTCGCGGTCCGGGCCGAGGATCGCCAGTGCCCTACACGCGCCGCTGGACGTGCAGCAGATACTCCTTGCGGTCCAGCGGATTGTGATCGGACCTCGGCCGCTCCGGGGCCTCGCCGCGCACCGGTTCGTAGTGGTCGAACTCGTACTCGAGAACGCCCTCGCCGCCGGTCAGGCCGGGCAGCTGCCGTTCGAGCGCGTTCACCTGCGCGGCCGGGACCTCGCCCTCGATCAGGCAGGTCGGGCCGTGCATCCGGGAGGTCTGCGGAACCGCGCGCAACGCCGTGAGGACCGGCAGGATCGGGCCGAGCGAGTCGGCCGGCAGGTCGAGCCGGAAACGATGTACGGGTTCATACACTCTGGTGCCGGCCCTGCGCAGCGCCTCGATCACGACGAGAGGTGTCACGCTACGGAAGTCCGCGCCGGTGCTCGACATCGACTTGTCGAAGCGCTGATGCGCGTGACTCTGCCGCGGCCAGTAGCCCGAGTGCGTCATGGTGACGACGCAGTCCATCACCTGCCAGCCGTGCAGGCCTTGGCGCAGGGTCTCGTGGACCGTGTCCTCAACGGCTTTGAAGAACGCATACGGCATCGAGCCGAGTTCGACTTCCAGCCGGAACTGCACGCCGCTGCCGATCTCGCCGGGCTCGACGCGCAGGCCGACCGTGGCGAGGAACGGGTTGTCGCCCTTCTTGATCGCTTCGAACGCCGAGCCAGAGCCCACGGGCCGTTCGATGTGAATGGTCGTACTCTCCCGGAAACCAACCTCGATCCCGTACTCCTCAGCCAGCGTCGCCTCGATCACCTCCTTCTGCACCTCGCCGTAGAGCGACAGGTACAGCTCCTGGCGAACATCGTCCTGCCGCAGATCGATGAGTGGATCCTGCTCGGCGAGCTGGGCCAGGGCCGCGTGCAGTGTGCCCTTCTCGGCGCGGCGGATCGGCACGACCACGGTCTCCAAGGTCGGCGGGGAAAAGTGGTGCTCGCGTCTCGGCCGGTGCGGCTCTCCGACTCCGTCACCGATCCTGACGTCGGCCAGGCCCCAGACCTTGCCGATGTGCCCGGCCGTCACGGCATCGCGCCGCACGTCCGTGCCGCGCTCGAACACGCTGATCGCGGTGACCTTGCCCTCCAGTTGCGTTCCGGCGCGGCGCAGGATCAGGCGGTCGCGGGTATGTACGCTTCCTGAGAACATCCGCAGGTACGCGACCTTCTCCCCGGCAGGGCCGCGCTCGACCTTGAACACGGCGCCGGATGGCTCGGCTGGGACGTCTTGTGCGGAAGTGCTGGGGAGAAGATCACTGATGCCGGCGGTCAGCTCCGTGATGCCCGCGCCGGTGATCGCGGATCCGAAGAAGACCGGATGCGCGGCGGCCTTCCCGGTCAGCTCCGCGAGCCCGAGGTGGAGGCGCTTGGGCGATGCGGCGTTCTCGTCAGCCAGATAGTCGGCGAGGAAGGCGTCATCGTGGTCTGCGAGCACGTCGATCGCCGCGGCGGCGAACTCGGCGTCGTGGGCGGGGAAGGGTGTGAACGCGGCGTCGGCCGTGCCCGCCCCGACCACCGTGCCCATAGGCACGATCGCGTCGGTCAGCTTCTCCCGCAGGCCGCGCAGTACCCGCTCGCGGTCTGCGCCGCCGCGGTCGATCTTGTTGACGAAGATCAGCGTCGGAATGTCCAACCGCCGCAGCGCCCGCATCAGCACCCTGGTCTGCGCCTGCACGCCCTCGACGGCCGAAACGACGAGTACCGCACCGTCGAGCACGCCGAGGACCCGCTCCACCTCAGCGATGAAATCGGGGTGGCCGGGTGTGTCGATCAGGTTGACCGTCACGCCGCCGAGTTCGAAAGACACGACGGCGGACTTGATGGTGATGCCGCGCCGCCGCTCCAGCTCGAGGGTGTCGGTACGGGTGTTGCCGTCATCGACGCTGCCCGGCTGCTCGATGACTCCGGCGGCGTGCAGGAGCCGCTCGGTCAGGCTGGTCTTACCGGCGTCGACATGCGCCAGAATCCCGAGGTTCAACGTGCTCACGAAGCGTCATGTCCTTGACGTAGAAGGAGGAGATCTTCCGGGTGGACATAGACGCAGCGCGCATTCGCGTTTCTCCTGGTCTTTGGCGGTAGGTCGCAGCGATTAGAGCAAGACGTCGTCGCGGTGGGCAAGCGATTTAACGCCGCGCCGATCGATCCGCGGGCACCGTTTTGGAGTGGCGGCGCCCTCGGCGCGTTCGCTTTCGCTGACAGCGAACGCCCCAAAGGCGTTCTGCCACACCGCGCCGATCAGCCGCGTGCCATGCTCGAATCATGGCGAAACCTCCGAATGACCTTCCCCGCTATCGCGTGCTGACCGGCCCGGACGATGAAGCGTTCTGCCGGCGCGTGAGTGAGGCCCTCGACCTGGGCTATGTCCTGCACGGCGGCCCGGCGCTCACCGTGAACGGCGAGCAGACGATCGTCGCGCAGGCCGTCGTGTGGCCCGAGCCCGCGAAACCGAGCGACCGCGTCGTCGGATTCGTCTCCTCGGGGGCGAGTTCCATCGTCGGTCGCGGCTGATCGCGCGCGGCCCGCATTGGGGCGCCTCGCAGCTTGGCGGCGTTCGGCGGCTGATGATGGTACATCCGTGCCAAGCTGCCGCGCCCTGACTTGAGACTGGCGTCCGGTGCGCTATGGTCGATTTTCGACTCGGTGCTCGGCCGGGCGGCCACCCCGGCGGCCCGTGTGTAGCGCCGGCGGCGCCAACCAGGCGCCTCGCTCCGCAACCTCGGGCGGCCAGGACGTGGTGAAAATGGCGCAGGAGACCTCGCCGTGAGTGACGCACCCGTCCCCTGTGAACAGCCCGGAGCCTCCGGCCTGCGCCACATGCTCTATCCGTACTCCGGCCCGAGCGACTATGTCGACGGGCTGCTGGCCTACATCGGCCAGGCGCGCGCCGCCGGCGGCAGCGTGGTGGTCTGCGTGCCGGAGGACCGCTGCGACCTGCTGCGCGGCTACTTGCACAACGGTGACTCGGTGGCCTTCATGGACCCGACCGCCCTCGGCAACAACCCCGGCCGCCTGATTCCGGCCTGGCGGGAGTGGATCGAGCGGCGTGGTAGCGAGGGTGCGGTACACGGCATTGGTGAGTCCGTCTGGAGCGGCCATAGCGCGGCGCGTCTATCCGAGCTGCGGTACCACGAGTGGTTGCTCAACGTGGCATTCGCGCAGGCACCAGCATGGTCGCTGCTCTGTCCGTATGACACCGTCGGCCAGTCGGAGGAGACCATCCAAGCCCTCGGACGCACCCACCCCTTGGTGTGGGACGGGGCCACCACCAACACCGCGCAGCAATACGCGGCTGCACCGTACGCTTTCGCGCCGTTCGCGGAGCCGCACGCTCCATTCGATGAGAAGTCCTACACGATCGAAGACCTGACCGCGCTGCGGGAACTTGTCACCGAGTGGGCGACGACCCATGGCCTGTCGACGGATCGGACCCGCGATTTGCTGCTCGCGGTCACCGAGGTCGCCTCGAACAGCATCCGGCACGGCGGCGGCGCGGGCACGCTGCGCATCTGGGTCGAGGACGGCGCGCTGGTGTGCGAGTTCCGGGACGCCGGGGTGATCAGCAACCCGATGGTCGGCCGGATACGGCCCGCGGCGAACCAGATCGGCGGCTGCGGACTGTGGTTCGTGCACCAACTGTGCGACCTGGTCGAGATCCGCTCCGATCGGAGCTATGGCACCTGTGTCCGCCTGCACATGGACCTGCCGTACACCCGGGGCGAGGAGAAGGCATAGCGACGCCCGGCCGGGCGCAATGCACCCGGCCGGGCTCCCATCCCGCGATAGTGGCTAGTTGCAGTTGTGGATGTCGCTGGTCGACGAACCGATGACCACGTCAAGCAGCCCGAGTGCCTTGATGTGCACCGCGTTCACGGTCAGGCCCTGATCGGCGCCCGGCACCGCGCTCTGCTCGTTGAGGACGATCGTCACGCCGAGCACGCTCACCGTGGTGTTCGCCCCCGGATGCAGGTTCACATTCACCGGGATCCCGCCGACGCTCAGCGAGGTGACGGTCGTGTCGCCGGAGGAGCCGGCGCAGGTCGTCGTCGAGGAGGACTGGACCAGGCCGACCTTGATCACCGGCAGGCCGAGCACGCCGATCGTCGCGTCCTGGACCGAGGCCGAGCCCGTCGACGTGCCCGGGTTCAGCGCGGTGACGACCTTCGCGCACAGCGTGTGCGCCGAGATCAGGCCGCTGATCGCCGCGACACACGGCGGGCCGAAGGTGCCTGCCGCCGCCGTCGCGATCTGGCCGGTGTCCGGCACCGGCGCGATGCCGACCAGTCCGCCGGCGGACAGGCCGAAGGCGCGACCGGTCAGGTACTGAAACTTCAGCGTCGCGCTTGCCGAGGAGGGCTGGTAGTAGGCGTCACCGGCGAAGGCCGCCGTGACCGGCACGGAGGTCGTCGCAGCCGGCTGATTCACCGAGGCGATGGTGCACGAAGCGGAGCCCGACGAATCGGTCGTGCCGGAGCAGGACTGCGCCGAGCCGCCAGAGCCGATCGTGAAGGCCAATGGGCGGTTGGCGATCGGCGCCGTGCCGTCCTCCTTCAGCACTCCGGAGAGGGTGAGTGGCGCACCGTTCGCGGCTTTGGCCGGACCGGTGTACGTGGTCGTCGTCTCTTCGTGCGTGACGGTGAAGTTGGCTGAGGCGGACGTTCCCAGGTCGGTCGCGTCGCCCGCGAAGGTGGCGGTAAGGGTGTACCCGCCCGCAGCCTCCTGCGGCGTGATCGAGCAGGACGCCACACCGCTACTGTTGGTCGTCGCCGAGCAGGCCTCCGCGCCGTTCAACGCGAACCTCACGCTCTGCCCCGCGATCGGACCGGCGCTGTCGGTCAGCGCCGCGGCGACGGTGGCCGGGTCGTGGTAGTCGGCGCTGGTCGCGCCGCCGGTGATGGCCAGCGAGGACTGCCGCTGTTGCCAGACCACCGTGACCGTGTTCGACGTGATCGTGCCGGCCGGGTTCGTGGTGGACGCGACGTCGGTGTCAGTGCCCAGAGCCGAGCCGGTGTAGCTGAACGGCGCGTCTCCGTTCTGGTCGGTCGTCGCGCTGCCGCTCTTGGCGGCGTTGGGACCGCTCTGGACCGCGAAGTCGATCTTCGCGCCCTGTAGCGCCGTGCCGCAGCTGTTGGCCAGGTGCGCGGTGACGGTCGCCGACGAGCCGATCGGGTCGGTCTGCGTCGCGGGAGCGAGGGAGAGTTCGGCGCCTGGACAGGACTGGGTGCCGATCGAGGACCACTGTTCCGACTCATTCGGACCGCCGGCGCACGCCGCGCGGTCGACGCCGCCGGTGTTGAGCACCTGGCCGGAGTCAGGGTACGCATTGGCGACACCGTCGATCGTGGTGTCCACCTCGGGGATCAGGCCGTCCGGGGTGCAGTTCGTCCCGCCGCCGTTCGGCCCGATGTCGGAGGTGTCGAAGCCGCCGCCGGTCCCGGCGCAGTCCGGGGCGAGCTCCGTCGTGGTCTGCGTCACGATCAGCTGCTCGCCGGCCTGAAGCACCTGGTCGTGCTGCCACATGTCGAACGTGCAGGTGCCCACCTTCACGACTACCGAGTTCACGGTCACCGCGATCGGCGCGTTGTTGACGAGGCGCACCGCCCCGGCGTCGAAGGTGCAGTTCGGCGTGCAGCCGTTGAAGACGACCGACGGCGAACCGGCCCACGGCGTCGGGAAGTCGGCCGGGTTCGCCCGCAGGTTGTCGGCGTATCCGACGAAGACCTGCATGTTGGAGGCCGCGATGGCCGGGGCGGCGGGCAGCGCCACCACCCCGATCAGTGCGAGCGCGGCCGCGAGCAGCGCGGCCACCCGCCCGCCCAGACGTGACTTGCTCCATGCCTGAATCACATGACACCCCCAGCTCGGCGGCACACGGCCGCCCTCGCCCTTTCGAACCCTGATTCAGGGTTCTGGTCCAGCGCTGACGATAAGGAAACCGGGGCGCCGCGACCAGGCGGAAACGGGGGCGCGCGAGACGCACGCCATGGCCCGTGACGTGCGGCGAAGTGCGCTCGAAACGGTTATTCGAGAGAAACTCGGCTTTAAAGAAGGCTGATTCGAAGGCGAGGAGGGATCAGAATTTCAGCCGATACGCGCGCGCGGCCGCGCCGCCGAAAACCTGCGCCAGCTCGTCCGCGGACAGCTGATCGGTCAGCTCCCGCGCCGCCTCGACGACCCGGTCGTACGAGGCCGCGAGCAGGCAGACCGGCCAATCCGAGCCGAACATCAGCCGGTCCGGGCCGAACGCGTCGAGCACCGTGTGCGCGTATGGACGCAGGTCTGATACAACCCACGACCCCTGATTCGCCTCGGTGACCATACCCGACAGTTTGCAGAACACGTTCGGTTCGGCGGCGATTTCGCGTAACGCGGTGGCCCACGGTTCCAATTCGCCCGCGGCGATCGGCGGCTTGGACAGGTGATCGAGCACGAAGGTCAGCTGCGGCAGCGCGCGCACCGTCTCGATCGCGGCCGGCAGCTGGTGCGGGAAGGTCAGAATGTCATAGCAGAGGCCTGCTTCGGCGACCGCGGTCAGGCCGCGGCGCACATCGGCCCGGCACAGCCATCGCGGATCGGACTCAGCTTGCACCAGATGCCGGATGCCGACCAGTCGATCCCCGCCCGGGCCTTCGCGCAACGCGGCCAACGCCTCGGACACGCCTGGCGCGGTCAGATCCGTCCAGCCGACGACTCCGGCCACCACGTCCGAGCCCTCGGCCACGGCCAGGAAATCGCGGGTCTCCTCGGCGTCGTCGAGCACCTGAACCAGGATGCTGCGATCGATCCCGGCGGCAGCGGCGACCGCCGCGAACTCGTCCGGCGCAAAGGTCCGACGGATCGGGGCCAGTTCGGGACCGTCGAGCCACGGCTGCTCGCGCCGGGCCAGATCCCACAGATGGTGGTGCGCGTCGACTCTGCTCAAAGCCATGGGCAGGACTGTACTCGTTGGCGGTCCGTCCGGCAGCGTCCGATCAGGCTCGCGGCGCCGGGACGCTCCCGTTCTGCGGTACCGCGACACCGTCGACGCTATAGCCGCGGTCGACCACAGTCACCGTCGGCTCCATCACCCGATCGAAGCCGACCTCGCGCCGCGCTCCGATCATTTTAAGCCGCGCGGTGCCGCGGATATCAGCGCTCGATGCGCCGATCCGCAACTCGACCTCGCCCGGATCCACTTGCCGCCGGCCCGCTCGGCCCGTGTATGCCGTCAGGTCGGCGTGCAACTCGATGGTCACCGTGCGCTCGGCACCGGGCGGCAAGTCGATGCGTGGCGCCGCGATCAGTTTCTGCACCGGCCGCGCCACCTCCGCGGCCGGGTCGTGCAAATAGACCTGTACGACCTCTGACGTCGGAACCGGCGCGCCGTTGCGCAGCGCCACCGTCACCTGGCACGTGCCATCCGTCGCCCACGTGCGCGCCCCTGCCTCCACGCTGACCCAGGTCGCCGGGGCATAGGACAGGCCGTGGCCGAACGGGAACAGCGCCGTCTGGTCGATATTGCTCACTCCACTCGCCTGGCCCAGCGGCGGGACCAGGTAGGTCGAGGGCTGATTCACTCCCGCCGCCGGGAAGGTGACCGGCAGCCGTCCGGACGGATTGACCCGGCCGGAGAGCACGTCCGCGAGAGCGTGCGCGCCTTCCTCACCGGGGAAGAAGCCGCACACCACCGCCGCGAGCCGGTCCACCTGCCGGGACAGCTCGTACGGCCGCCCCACCAGCAGCACCAGTACCACCGGCGTGCCGGTCTCCAGCAGCGCCTCGAGCAATTCCTCCTGCCGGCCGGGCAACCGCAGGTCGGTCGCGTCGCAGCCCTCGCCGGAGGTGCCGCCGCCGAACAGGCCGGCCTCGTCGCCGAGCACTGCGACGCACACCTGCGCGCCCCGCGCCGCGCGCACCGCCTCCGCGATGCCTTCATCGCTCCCGCCGAGCACCGGAACGCCCTGCGCGTACGAGACCTGATACCCGGCCGTGTCCTCACGCAGCGCCCCGAGCAGCGTCGCGACCTCGATACCCATCGGCACATCCGGGTGGTGCACCCCGACATGCATAGGGAACGAGTAGCAGCCCATGAGCGCGCCCGCCTCGTCGGCGCGCGGACCGACCACCGCGATCCGCTTCCCGGCCGCCAGCGGCAGCGCGCCGTCGTTGCGCAGCAAGACGATCGAGCGCTCGGCCAGTTCCCGAGCCAGGGCCCGCGACTCGTCGTCGTCGAGCCGTACCGACTCGGGTTCAGCGGGCTCAGGCGACCAATCCGCGTCGAGCAGCCCGAGTTCGCACTTCTGCCGCAGCACCCGCTCCAGCGCCCGGTCGATCAGCGCGACATCGACCTCGCCCGCGTCGATCGCGTCGAGCAGCGGCTGCCCGAAGCACTTGACCGTCGGCAGTTCGACGTCGATGCCGGCCCGCAACGCCTGGCCCGCCGCGTCTCCTTCCGACTCGGCGACGTTGTGCTCCATCTTCAGGAACGTGACCGCGAAGTAGTCGGAGACCACGGTCCCGGTGAAGCCGTAGGTACCGCGCAAAAGGTCGGTGAACAGTTCCGGGTCGGCCGCCGCGGGCAGGCCGTCCATGTCCGTGTACGCATTCATCACCGACCGAGTGCCCGAGCGCAGCGCCATCTCGAACGGCGGCAGCAGCACGTCGGCTATCTCGCGCCGGCCGATCGAGACCGGGGCGTGGTTGCGCCCGCCGCGCGAGGCCGAGTACCCCACGAAGTGTTTGAGGGTGCTGATGATCCCGGCCGACTCGACGCCGCGCACGTACGCGCTGCCGATGACGCCGACCAGGTACGGATCCTCGCCGATGGTCTCCTCGGTGCGGCCCCACCGCGGATCGCGGCTCACATCGAGCACCGGGGCGAGCCCCTGGTGCACGCCGAGCCCGCGCATCGTGCGGCCGATCTGCGCGCCCATCCGCTCCACCAGCGGCGGATCGAAGCTCGCGCCCCAGCACAGCGGCGACGGGAAAACGGTTGCCTGCCACGCCGCGAGGCCGGTGAGGCACTCCTCGTGCACGAGCGCCGGGATGCCGAAGCGTCCCGCCGCCATGATCTGCCGCTGACTGCGGGCCAGCGCGCTGGTACCCGCCAGCGGATCGATCGGCTTGGTGCCGAACGGCCGGGTCAGCTGGCCGATCCCGGCACGGATCAGCTCCTCCCAATCCGTCGAGACCACGGCCAGTTCGTGCTGATGCGGAGCCACATCGCCGCCGGCGCTGTCTATCCCCACCCAGACGCCGTAAAGCTGCGCCACCTTCTCCCGGATCGTCATCCGGGCCATCAGGTCGCCGACCCGCGCGCCGACATCGGCCGCCGGGTCGCGCCACACCTCAGCGGTCAGTTGATCGTCGATAGCCACGTACGGTCCGTCCGTCCTTCACGCGCACAGAGCGATGATCCGAGCAAGAGCGTTTACTTTTGGATTGATCCACCGGCCGCCGACCGGTCACAGCGCCCGGGTCGACTGGCGCACGACCAGCCGGGTCGCGAGCGTGATGTGGGTCTGCTCAGGGCTCTCCCCCCGGATGAGCTTGACCAGGATCTCGATCGCGCGCTGACCCATCGTGCGGATCGGCTGCTCGACCGTGGTCAGCGGGGGAGTGCTCAGCACCGACTCCGGGATGTTGTCGAAGCCGACGATGGACAGGTCCTGCGGCACGCGCAGCCCGAGTTCCTCGGCCACCTCGATGGTCGCGATGGCCGACAGGTCGTTCGCCGCGAACACGGCGGTGGGCCGATCGGGCGAACTGAGCAGTTCACGCGCGGGCTTGACCGAGACTTCCGGGTCGTAGGCGCCGACCTGCACCAGCCGCTCGTCCACCGGCACGCCCGCCGCGCGTAGCGCCTCCCGGTAACCCTGCTCGCGCAGCTGCGCGGACTGCAGGTCCGGGCGGCCGCCGAGCAGCGCGATGCGCCGGTGCCCGAGTTCGAGCAGGTGCTCAGTGGCCAGGCGTGCGCCGCGCAGATTGTCCGAGTCGACGGTCGGCAGGTCCGAGGGACCGGTGTGCGGGTCGACCGCGACCACGGGGGCGCCGTACTGCACGTCCACCACGGTCGGGGTGACCAGGACCGCGCCGTCCACCAGGGTGCCGCTGAGCCGGGAGAGGTACCGCCGCTCCCAGCCGACGTGGTCGCTGGTGCGCCCGCCGGCCGAGTAGACGACCAGTTCGAAGCCGGTGCCGCGGATCGCGTCCCCCGCCCCCTTGAGCAGTTCGGTGCTGAACGGCTCCAGATCCGCCACCAGGATCCCGATGACGTTGGTGCGGTGATTGCGCAGGCTCTGCGCCACGAGGCTGGCCTCGTAACCGAGCTCGTCGATGACGGCCTGCACCCGCGCGAAGGTGCCAGCCGACACGCCGTAGCGCTGGTTGATGACCTTCGACACGGTCGCGACCGACACGCCGGCGGCGGCGGCGACGTCGCGAATAGTCACGCGGGAGCTTGGTTGCACCGGGCCAGAATAGCGTTGTAAATCGTTATCGACAACGATTGACACGATCACGAGTTGCGCGCAAACTCTCTGCCATCCTGGGCTCACTTCGCCCGGTCCAGTTCGGCCGACGTCGTCAGGAATGGACCAGTCATGCGCAGAATCCGCACGATCAGCTTCGTCGCCGCTGCCGCGGCCTTGGCGCTCACCGCCTCGGCGTGCAGTAGCAGCAACGGCGGCGCGAAGAGCAGTTCAAGCACCGGGTCGGCCAACCTGACTTGGTGGCACAACGGCACCACGGACCCGGTCAAGTCGCTCTGGTCGCAGGCCGCGGCCGACTACACCGCCGCCCACCCCAACGTGAAGTTCACGGTGGACCCGATCCAGAACGAGCAGTTCAAGACGAAGGTCCCGGCCGCCCTGGCCGGCGGCAACCC
Organism: Actinocrinis sp.; assembly: GCA_035763685.1. Lineage (GTDB taxonomy): Bacteria > Actinomycetota > Actinomycetes > Streptomycetales > Catenulisporaceae > Actinocrinis. The sequence continues at coordinate 19,950 of DASUAR010000329.1, forward strand.
GCCCGACATCTTCCAGCAGTGGGGCGGCGGCCAGCTGACCAGCCAGATCAGCTCCGGCAAGGTCATGGACCTCACCTCCGCGGTCTCCGGCTGGATCAGCGAGCTGGGCGCGACCGCGGCCGGCTGGCAGGCGAACGGCAAGCAGTACGGCATCCCCTACGACCTGCACGTGGTCGGGTTCTGGTATCGCAAGGACCTGTTCTCGCAGGCCGGTATCACCGCCCCGCCGGCCACGATGGACGACCTCAACGCCGACGTGGTCAAGCTCAAGGCGCACAACATCGCGCCGATCGCCATCGGCAGCAAGGACGGCTGGCCGGACGCGTTCTACTGGGACTACTTCGCAGTGCGCGAATGCTCCACCGACGTGCTGAAGCAGGCCTCGAAGGACCTGAAGCTGGACGACCCGTGCTGGACCAAGGCGGGCAACGACGTCAAGACCCTCCTGGCCACCAACCCGTTCCAGACCGGCTTCCTCGGCACCCCGGCCCAGCAGGGCGTGGGCAGCTCGGCCGGACTGGTCGCCTCGGGCAAGGCCGCGATGGAGCTGCAGGGCGACTGGGAACTGCCGACCATGGAGGGCCTGCTGCCCAACGGCAGCTTCAAGTCGCAGATGGGCTGGTTCCCGTTCCCCGCGGTGACCGGCGGCCAGGGTGACCCGGCCGTGGCGCTCGGCGGCGGCGACGGCTTCTCCTGCACCACCGGGGCCGGCCCGTCCTGCGTGGACTTCCTCAAGTACCTGGCCAGCACCGCGGTCCAGGACAAGATCGCCTCGCAGGGCATCGCGCTGCCGGCGAACCCGGCCTCGTCCTCGAAGCTGACGGACCCGAACCTGCAGACGATCTCGTCGTACGCGGCTAAGGCTCCGTACATCCAGATGTACTTCGACATCGCCTTCCCGACGGCCGTTGGCCAGTCGCTCGACAACGCGGTCGCCGACTTCTTCGCGGGTAAGGGCACGCCGCAGACGATCATCCAGAGCGTGACGAGCTCTGGTTCGGGCGGCAAGTAATGAGTGAAGCACGGGTCACGGCGGGGATGGCCGACACCATCCCCGCCGTGGCGGGCGACAAGTCGCCCGGTCGCTCCGGTCGCGCCGTGAAGGCGGCGCGGCCGGTCCGTCCGAGCGGACGGCGCAAGAGGCTGGAGTTGCTGCTCCTGCTCACGCCGGCGACGCTGCTGTTCGCCGGCTTCGTGCTGGCGCCGATCGCGTTGGCCGCCTACTACAGCTTCTACAACTGGGACGGCTACGGGCCGCTCACCTCGGCCGGCCTGTCGAACTACACCAGCGCGATCACGGGGAGCAACTTCCAGCACTCGGTGCTGCACAACCTGATCATCGTCGGGCTCTCGCTGGTGATCCAGCTGCCGCTGAGCATCGGCCTGGCGATGCTGCTCAACCGCAACCTCAAGGGCCGCGCCTTCCTGCGCCTGGTGGTCTTCGCGCCCTATGTGCTCTCCGAGGCGATCACCGCGGTCGTCTGGTACCAGATGCTGCAACCGAACGGCTTCGTCGACCAGGTGCTGATCTCACTCGGTCTCGGCAGCCAGGTGCATCTGTGGCTGGCCAGCCCCAGCCTCGTGCTCTACACCCTCTTCGTGGTGATCACCTGGAAGTACATCGGATTCGGCATCATTCTGCTGCTCGCGGGACTGCAGGGGGTCCCGTCCGAGCTGCGCGAAGTCGCGGCGCTGGACGGGGCGAGCTCCTGGCAGGTCACCCGGCACATCGTGCTGCCGCTGCTGGGCCCGACCATCCGGATCTGGATCTTCCTGTCCGTGATCGGCTCGCTCCAGCTGTTCGACCTGGTCTGGATCATGACCGGCGGCGGACCTGCCGAGGCGTCCAACACGATGGCGACCTACATCTACAACTTCGGCATCCAGAAGCAGCAGTACGGCTTCGCCAGCGCGGTCGCCGTGATCCTGTTCATCATCTGCTTCGCTTTCGCGCTGGCCTATCAGCGCTTCGTGCTGCGCCGCGACACCGAGGGCGCACTGACCCGGGTGGTGGGGTGACGGCATGTCAGC
>DASUAR010000330.1:0-17698 GCA_035763685.1 Actinocrinis sp.
GGATCAAACTCTCCAAAAAAGAATCCGAAACCCAGCCGATACATCCCGACGGGGGTCGGGACAACAGCCATCCAAAACAAATGGCACCACAGACAAAAATGTCGACACACTGTTGAGTTCTCAAGAAACAGACACACTGACCGGCGAACGACCCTGTCGAGCCTCTACCGATAGGTACTTGCCTCTACTGTCGCCCGTCGGATCGACCCGGTTTGCCCGGCGTCCCCCTCGTGGCGACTCGGTAAACATTAGGCCCCGGGCGCCGGGTGGTCAAATCGGCTTATCAAGACCCTGTCTACGCCCGGGGCCATCACGGATCAGCAGTCGTCAGCGCGTCACTTCGACGGCGGCGAGGGTACGGCGACCGCGGCGAAGCAGCAGCCAGCGGCCATGCAGCAGGTCGCTTTCGGCCGGCGCCGCCTCGACGTCCTCGATCTTCGCGTTGTTCACGTAAGCCCCGCCCTCCTGGATCGCGCGGCGCGCGGCCGAGCGGCTGGGGACGATGCCCGCGTCAGCGAACAGCTCGAAGAAAGGAGCCAGTGCGGCGACCTTTGCGGTAGGCAGTTGGGCCAGGGCCGACTGGAGCGTGCGCTCATCGAGCGCCGACAAGTCGCCCTGCCCGAACAGTGCCCGGCTGGCCGCCTCGACCCGCTGGAACTGGTCGGCGCCGTGCACCAAGGTCGTCACGTCCTCGGCCAGCGCCCGCTGGGCCAACCGCAGGTGCGGCTTTTCCTGCGTCGAGCGTTCCAGCTCCTCGATCTCCTCCCTGCCACGAAGGGTGAAGAACCGCAGGTACTCGCCGACCTTGGCGTCCTCAGCGTTGAGCCAGAACTGGAAGAACGCGTACGGCGAGGTCAGCTCGGCGTCGAGCCACACCGAGCCACCCTCGGTCTTGCCGAACTTGGTCCCGTCCGCCTTGGTGACCAGCGGAGTGGCCAGGACGTGTACCGCGACACCCTCGGTCCGATGGATCAGATCGACGCCCGCGGTGAGGTTGCCCCACTGGTCACTGCCGCCGGTCTGCAACGCACAGCCGTACTGGCGGTACAGCTCCAGGAAGTCCAGCCCCTGCAGGATCTGGTACGAGAACTCGGTGTAGCTGATGCCCGCCTCGGAGTTGAGCCGCGCGCTGACCGCGTCCTTGGACAGCATCTTCCCGACGCGGAAGTGCTTTCCGATGTCACGCAGGAAGTCGATCGCGGACATCGGTGCGGTCCAGTCGAGATTGTTCACGATCCGCGCCGCGAATTCGCCCTCGAAGTCGAGGAAGCGCTCGACCTGGCCGCGGATCCGCTCGACCCACTCGCCGACGACTTCCTTCGAGTTGAGCACCCGCTCCGCGGTGGGCCTGGGGTCGCCGATCAGGCCGGTGGAACCACCGACCAGGCCGAGCGGGAAGTTGCCCGCGTCCTGGATCCGCCGCATGGTGATCAGCTGGAGCAGGTTGCCCATGTGCAGGCTCGGCGCGGTCGGGTCGAATCCGCAATAGAAGGTGACCGGACCGTTGGCGAAGGCCTTGCGCAGGGCCTCTTCGTCGGTGGAGAGGGCGATCAAGCCCCGCCACTTGAGTTCGTCAACGATGTCAGTCACGGTCAGTCCGTCTCTTCGCGGTCAGGAAGTGTCATGCGGAATCGGTAAAGGTTCCCGGTACAAGCCTGCCCGATGGTACGCGGCGATCGCTAACCGGTTCTGCGCTTCGGAACGTGCGGACGATAGACACTCACGGTCGGGTCGCCATCGATCCAGAAGCGCCACGGGAAGTCCGGGGCGTCGCGAAGGCCGACACGGGGACCGGTGCGTATCAGTTCCTTGGGCACGGCAGCGCCGTGACGAGCGGTGAGTGGGCCGTCGCCGCAGACGTCTGCGCCGTCGTCGCCTCGAGTTACGCCGAGGGATTCGACGAGGCGGGCCGGGCCGCGGGCCAGCTCGCGATCCGCTTTGGCCGTGGGACGGCGCTTGCGGGCGAGCTCGGCGCCATCGGTGATCTCGGCGGCGCGCAGCAGGATTCCGGTGGGCATGCCAGCCGGACCGCAGACCAGGTTCATGCAGTGGTACATGCCGTAGGTGAAGTACACGTACACGTGGCCGGGCGGGCCGAACATGGTGCCGTTGCGCTTGGAGCGGCCGCGGAAGGCGTGCGAACCGGGGTCGTTGGGACCGTCGTAGGCCTCGACCTCGGTGAGCCTCGCGGTGACGTCGCCTTCCTCGGTGTGGTGCACGACGAGCCGGCCCAGGAGGTCGGGGGCGACCTCGAGGACCGGCCGGTCGAAGAAGCTGCGCGGCAGCGGATCAAGCGGGTCAGGCACTGAACCACTCGCGTTGAGCCGTCAGCTGTTGCCCGATCTCGGCGAGCTGTTCGCGGACCCGGATCGGCGCGGTGCCGCCGCGGCCGTCCCGGGAGGCGAGCGAGCCCTGGACCGTGAGCACCTGCGTTACCCCGGGCGTCAACCGGGCGTCGATCGCCGCGAGATCCTCGTCGCTGAGGTCGGACAGTTCGATGCCGCGCTGCTCGCAGTAGCGGACCGAGGCGCCGGCGATCTCGTGCGCCTCCCGGAACGGCACGCGCTGTTTCACCAGCCACTCCGCGATGTCGGTGGCGAGCGAGAACCCTTGCGGGGCGAGTTCGGCCATGCGCTCGCCGTGGAAGGCGAGCGTGGCGATCATGCCGATGAAAGCGGGCAACAGGACGGTGAGGGTGTCGACGGAATCGAAGACCGGTTCCTTGTCCTCCTGCAGATCACGGTTGTAGGCGAGCGGGAGCGCCTTGAGCGTGGCGAGCAGGCCGGAGAGGTTGCCGATCAGGCGGCCGGCCTTGCCGCGCGCAAGCTCCGCGATATCCGGGTTCTTCTTCTGCGGCATGATCGACGAGCCGGTGGCATAGGCGTCGTCGAGCGTCGCGAAGCGGAACTCGCGTGTGGTCCACAGGATCACCTCCTCGGCGATCCGGGAGACGTCGACGCCGATCATCGCGGTGACGAAGGCGAATTCGGCGACGTAGTCGCGGGAGGCGGTGCCGTCGATCGAGTTCGCGGCGCTGGAGCTGAATCCCAGTTCGGTCGCGACCGCCTGCGGGTCGAGGCCGAGGGTCGAGCCGGCCAGCGCGCCGCTGCCGTAGGGCGAGTCGTCGGTACGGCGGTCCCAGTCGCGCAGCCGGTCGACGTCGCGGCCGAGCGCGTGGACATGCGCGAGCAGGTGATGCGCGAGCAGCACCGGCTGCGCGTGCTGCAGGTGCGTGCGGCCCGGCATCGCGATGTCGAAGTTCGCCTCGGCCTGCTCGACGAGGGCCTGCTGAAGGTCCGTCACCAGGCTCGCGATGACGCGGGCCTGGTCGCGCAGGTACATGCGGCCGAGGGTCGCGATCTGGTCATTGCGGGACCGGCCGGCGCGCAGCCGGCCGCCGAGCTCGGGGCCGACGCGATCGATCAGGCCGCGTTCCAGGGCGGTGTGACAGTCCTCGTCCGCCAACGTGGCGGTGAACGCGCCGGACTCGACGTCGGCCTGAAGCTTGTCGAGGCCCTGGAGCATGCCGTCGAGTTCGGCGTCGGTGAGCAGGCCGGCGCGGTTCAGCGCGCGAGCGTGCGCCCGGGAGCCGGCCAGGTCGTAGCTCGCCAGCCGCCAGTCGAAGTGCACGCTGGCGGACAGCGCCGCCAGCGCGTCACTCGGACCACTGCTGAACCGCGAGCTCCAGAGCAGCCGCGGGCTGGTGCGGTCGGTCACGGTACTCAGGCCTTCTGGTCCCGGCGGGCGGCGATCTTGGAGGGCAGGCCCCACAGGTCGATGAAGCCCTTGGCCAGGGACTGGTCGAAGACGTCCTCGGAGTCGTAGGTGGCCAGGTTGTAGTCGTAGAGCGAGGCGGCGGAGCGACGGCCGGTGACCCAGGCGCGGCCGGCGTGCAGGGAGAGCCGGATCTCGCCGGTGACGTGCTCGTTGGCGGTCTCGATGAATCCGTCGAGGGCGCGCTTGAGCGGGGAGAACCACAGGCCGTCGTAAACCAGCTCGCCCCAGCGCTGCTCGACGCCGCGCTTGAACCGGGCCAGTTCCCGCTCGACGGTGACGTTCTCGAGTTCCTGGTGCGCGGTGATCAGTGCGATGGCGCCGGGCGCCTCGTAGACCTCGCGGGACTTGATGCCGACGAGCCGGTCCTCGACCATGTCGAGGCGGCCGACGCCCTGGGCGCCGGCGCGCTTGTTCAGCTCGACGATCGCTTCCAGGACGGTGACCTTCTTGCCGTCGATGGCGACCGGGACGCCGGCTTCGAAGGCGATGACCAGTTCGTCGGGCTCGCGCGGGGTGGCCGGGTTGGCGGTGTAGCTGTAGATGTCCTCGATCGGGCCGTTCCAGATGTCCTCGAGGAAGCCGGTCTCCACGGCGCGGCCCCAGACGTTCTGGTCGATCGAGTACGGGTTCTTCTTGGTGGTCTCGATCGGCAGGGCCTTGGCTTCGGCGAACGCGATGGCCTTGTCGCGGGTCATGGCGTAGTCACGGACCGGGGCGATGCACTTGAGCTCGGGGGCGAGGCTCTGGATGCCGACCTCGAAGCGGACCTGGTCGTTGCCCTTTCCGGTGCAGCCGTGGCCGACGGTGCTCGCGCCGTGCTTCTTGGCCGCGGCGACCAGGTGCTTGACGATGGTGGGCCGGGAGAGGGCGGAGACCAGCGGGTAGCGGTCCATGTAGAGCGCGTTGGCCTTGAGCGCCGGCAGGCAGTACTCCTCGGCGAACTCGGTGCGCGCGTCGGCGACCTCGGCCTCGACCGCGCCGCAGTCCAGGGCCCGCTTGCGAATGGTCTCCAGGTCCTCGCCGCCCTGGCCGACGTCGACGGCGACGGCGATCACTTCGGCTCCGGTCTGTTCGGCGATCCAGCCGATGCAGACCGAGGTGTCCAATCCTCCGGAGTAGGCGAGGACTACGCGTTCTGTCATGGGGTGCTCCTTCGTGGTGCCGGGGTCTTGGGGCGGAACCTGGTTCCGCGGGGCTTGGTCTGGGGCGGGGTCAGCCGCGCCGTGCGGCCTAACCGCGCTGTGCGGCGCTGATCAGCTGGCGGGCCAGGTCGGGGCCGCCGGTCGGTTCACGGCAGATCACCAGGACGGTGTCGTCGCCGGCGATGGTGCCCATCACGCCGGCGGTGACGCCCTGATTGTCCGCGTGGTCGATGGCTGAGGCGAGGAACTGGGCGGCTCCGGGCGGGGTGCGCAGCACGACCAGGTTGGCCGAACCCTCGGCGGTGACCAGCAGTTCGCCGAGCAGCCGCTTGAGCCGGGCCTCTAACGCGCTGCCGTCCCGGGCGATCTGCGGGGCGCCGTCGCCGCCTTCGCTGCGCAGCGCGTAGACCAGGGCGCCGTCCCGATCCCGAATGCGGACCGCGCCGAGCTCGTCGAGGTCGCGGGAGAGGGTGGCCTGGGTGACCGAGTAACCCTCCTCGCCGAGCAGTTCGGCGAGCGCGGTCTGCGAGCGCACCTTGTGCTTGCCGAGCAGGTCGGCGATCCGCTGGTGACGCGCGCGGCGGGTGTTGACGGTGGTCAGCGCGTTGAGGGCGGCCTGCGTGTCCGTTTCGCTGGTCATCGTCGCAGGCCCTCGGGGGCGCTCGAGGCCTGATCGACCGAGCTGTGTTCAGCCAAGCTCTGTTCCACCAAGAACGTGAGCAGCGCCTTTTGGGCGTGCAGGCGGTTCTCGGCCTCGTCCCAGACAGCTGATCGCGGTCCGTCGATCACTGATGCGACGATTTCCTTGCCGCGATAGGCGGGTAGGCAGTGCAGCACGATCGCGTCTGACGCGGCGAGCGCCAGGGCCGCTTCGTCAACGGCGTACGGCTTGAAGACCTCGGCGCGGTCGCTCTGCTCGGCTTCCTGGCCCATCGACACCCAGGTGTCGGTGACCAGCACGTCGGCGTCGGTGGCCGCCGTCTTGGCGTCGTGCAGCACCTGGACGGAGCCGCCGGTCCCGGCCGCGATCCGGGTGGCATCGGCGACGATCGCGGGGTCGGGCAGGTAGTCGGCGGGGGTGCCGATGCGCACGTGCAGGCCGGCGAGCGCACCGCCGAGCAGGTAGGAGTGCGCCATGTTGTTGGCGCCGTCACCGAGGTAGGTCATGGTCAGTCCGGCGAGTCGGCCCTTGTGCTCGCGGATGGTCTGCAGGTCGGCGAGGATCTGGCAGGGGTGGAACTCGTCGGTCAGGGCGTTGATGACCGGAACCCTGGAGACCGCGGCCATGGCCTCGATCCGGCTCTGCTCGAACGTGCGCCAGACGATGGCGGCGACCTGCCGGTCCAGCACGCGGGTGGTGTCCTCGATCGGTTCGCCGCGGCCGAGTTGGCTGCTGCCGGCGTCGATGACGAGCGGGTAGCCGCCGAGCTGGGCGATGCCGACGGAGAACGAGACCCTGGTGCGGGTGGACGGCTTGTCAAAGAGCACTGCGATGGCCTTGGGACCGTCCAGCGCCTTGTGGCCGAGCGGATCGGCCTTGAACGCGTCGGCCAGGTCGAGTACCCGCGCCTGCTCGGCCGGGGTCAGGTCGTCGTCCCGCAGGAAGTGGCGGACCATCAGTTGCTCCCGGGGGTGAACGGATCGAGCAGGGCGGGAAGCGCCGCGAGGAATTCGTCGGCCTGGGCGGCGGTGAGAATGAGCGGCGGGGCCAGCCGGATCGCTTGCGGGTTGACCGGGTTGACGATGAATCCGGCGTTCAATGCGGCGTCGGCGAGCGCAGGGGCGATCGGGTCGCGCAGTTCGATGGCGAGCAGCAGGCCGGCGCCGCGTACTCCGGCGACCGCTGGATGATCGAGGCCGAGGATGCCGTCCCGCAGTCGGGCGCCGACCACGTTGACGTTTTCCAGCAGGCCGTCGCGCTCGATGGCGTAGAGCACGGCCAGACCGGCGGCGCAGGCGACCGGGTTGCCACCGAAGGTGCTGCCGTGGGTGCCGGGCGTGAACAGTTCAGCGGCGCGGCCGAGGGCGATGGTGGCGCCGATCGGCAGGCCGCCGCCGAGCCCCTTGGCCAGGGAGATGACGTCCGGTTGCCAGCCGCCGTTCTGCGCGGCCTCGGCTTGGTAGCGGAACCAGGTGCCGGTGCGGGCGATGCCGGTCTGCACCTCGTCGAGCATGAGCAGCGCACCGTGGCGTTCGGTGATTCTGCGGGCCGCGGTGAGGTAGCCGGGCGGCGCGGGCTCGACTCCCTTCTCGCCCTGGATCGGTTCGACGATGAACGCCGCGGTCTCGTCGTCGATCGCCGCTTCCAGCGCGGCGGTGTCGCCGAAGGGGACGAAGGTGACCTCGCCGGGCAGCGGTTCGAACGGCGCGCGGATGGCGGGCTTGCCGGTGAGCGCGAGCGCGCCGATCGTGCGGCCGTGGAAGCCGCCTTCGGTGGCGACCAGCTTGGTGCGGCCGGTGAGCCGGGAGAGCTTGAAGGCGGCCTCGTTCGCCTCGGTGCCGGAGTTGCAGAAGTAGACCCGGGCCTGCGGCGCGTCGAGGAGTTGGATGAGGCGTTCGGCCAGGGCGATCTGCGGGGCGGTGGCGAAGAAGTTGCCCACGTGCCCGAGCGTGGTCAGCTGCGCGGTGACTGCTTGCACGATGAGCGGGTGCGCGTGGCCGAGCGTGTTGACGGCGATGCCCGCGAAAAGGTCGAGGTAGCGGTTGCCGTCCGCGTCCCAGAGCTGTGCGCCCTCGCCTCGGACGAACACGCGCTTCGGCGGCCCGAAGGTGTTCATCAGGGAGCTGGTGTAGCGGTCGGTCCAGGCGGCGGAGAGCCCCGTGTGCGGGTGGAGGTCGGGCAGCGCCTCGGCGGTCGCGATGGTCATGCGGACACCACCATGGTTCCGATCCCCTCATCAGTGAAGACTTCGAGCAGCAGCGAGTGCTGCACCCTTCCGTCGAGCACGTGCGCGGCCTTGACTCCACCGCGCACCGCGCGCAAGCACGCCTCCATCTTGGGTGCCATGCCAGCGGACAGGCTCGGGAGCAGCTTCTCGAGTTCGTCTCCGGACAGCTGGCTGATCACCTCATCGGAGGTTGGCCAGTCAGCGTAGAGTCCCTCGACGTCGGTGAGCACGACCAGTTTCTCCGCGCCGAGGCCGACCGCGAGCGCGGCGGCCGCGGTGTCGGCGTTGACGTTGTAGACGCCGCCGTCCTCGGCGCGCGCGACGCTGGAGATCACCGGGATGCGGCCGTCGTCGAGCAAGGCGTTGATGAGCTTCGCGTCCACCTCGGCCACATCGCCGACCCGGCCGATGTCGACCTGTTCGCCGTTGACATGCGCGAGTCGTCGGGTGGCGAGCAGGGTGTTGCCGTCCTCGCCGGAGATGCCGACGGCGAAGGAGCCGTGCGCGTTGATCAGACCGACGATCTCGCGCTGAACCTGCCCGGTGAGCACCATGCGCACCACTTCCATGGCCTCGGGTGTGGTCACCCGGAGCCCGGCGGTGAAGGTGGATTCGAGGCCGGCCTTCTCCAGCTCCCGGCTGATCTGCGGGCCGCCGCCGTGCACGACCACGGGGCGCAGGCCGGCGTACCGCAGGAAGACCACGTCCTGGGCGAAGGCGGCCTTCAGCGCGTCGTCGATCATGGCGTTGCCGCCGAATTTGACGACGACGGTCGCGCCGTGGAAGCGAGAGAGCCAGGGCAGGGCCTGGGTGAGGACTTGGGCCTTGGTCAGGGCCTCGTGGGAGCGGGTGCCGCCCGCGGTGGTCTTCACGAGGAGTACGCCGAGTTCTCGTGCACGTATTCCTTGGTCAGGTCGTTGGTCCACACAGTGGCAGTGCTCTCTCCCTCGTTGAGGTCGACCAGCACGTGTACTTGACGCGCGGTCAGGTCGCACAGCTCGCGGTCTTCGCCGACGCCGCCTTCGCGGCAGACCCACACGCCGTTGATCGCGACCGCGAGCTCATCGGGCTCGAAGCGCGCCGCGGTGGTGCCGACGGCGGAAAGCACCCGGCCCCAGTTCGGGTCCTCGCCGTAGATGGCGCACTTGAACAGGTTGTTGCGCGCGATCGAGCGGGCGACTTCGAGCGCGTCGGCCTCGTCCGCGGCGTGGACGACCTCGATCCGGATCTCCTTGGACGCGCCTTCGGCGTCGGCGATCAGCTGGCGGGCCAACGAGTCGCAGACCTCGCGCACTGCGGCCTCGAACTGCGCGGCGTCCGGTGTGACGCCCGAGGCGCCGGAGGCCATGAGGAGCACCGTGTCGTTGGTGGACATGCAGCCGTCGGAGTCGATCCGGTCGAAGGTGTACGCGACAGCGGCGCGCAGGGTCGGATCGAGGGTGTCGGCCGGGACGTCGGCGTCGGTGGTGATGACGCAGAGCATGGTGGCCAGGCCCGGAGCCAGCATCCCCGCGCCCTTCGCCATACCGCCTACGACGAACCCCGATTCGTGAGCCACGACTGCGGTCTTGGCGACGGTGTCGGTGGTGCGGATGGCCTCGGCGGCGTCGGCGCCGCCGGTCAAGGAGAGCCCCTTCACCGCGGCGGAGACGCCGGACAGCAGCTTGTCCATCGGCAGCCGCACGCCGATCAGGCCGGTGGAGCAGACGGCGATCTCGGCGGCGGAGGTGTCGAGCAGATCGGCGGTGTGCTCGGCGGTGGCGTGCGTGTCCTGGAAGCCGAGCGGGCCGGTGCAGGCGTTGGCGCCGCCGGAGTTGAGGACCACGGCGTGCACCAGGCCGGACTTGGCGACCTCCTGGGACCAGAGCACCGGGGCGGCTTTGACCCGGTTGGCGGTGAATACAGCGGCGGCGGCGCGGGAGGGGCCGTCGTTGACAACGAGGGCCACGTCCGGCGCGCCGGTGGTCTTCAGACCGGCGGCGACGCCTGAGGCGCGGAATCCGCGCGCGGCCGTGACGCCGATGCCGAGCGTGGACGGTGCGGAACGGCCAACCGGAGCGCTGGCGGGAACCGAGGCGCTCGGGGCAGGCTGGTTCGCGTCCGTTGACGTCGAATCAGCGGGCTGAGGCGCGGGCTGGGCGGTCACGGGGCCACTCCGATCGTGGTGAGGCCCGAACCTTCGGGCCAGCCGAGCGCGAGGTTGAGGCACTGCACGGCCGCGCCGCCGGTGCCCTTGGCGAGGTTGTCCACCGCGCCGATCACGGTGACCCGGCCCGCCGCCTCGTCGAGGGCCACCTGAAGCTGCACCGCGTTGGAGCCCAGGACTGCTGCGGTCTGCGGCCAACGGCCTTCGGGCAGGAGCGTGACGAAGGGTTCGTCGGCGTACGCCTTCTCGTAGGCGGCGCGCAGATCCGGCGCGGTCACTCCCGGCCGCGCGGGCGCCGTGCAGCTTGCGAGGATGCCGCGCGGCATCGGTGCGAGCACCGGGGTGAAGGACACTGAGACCGAGTCGGTGGCGCCGGCCGCCCCGAGGTTCTGGACGATTTCCGGGATGTGCCGGTGGATGCCGCCAACCTGGTACGCCGACGCGTTCCCCATGATTTCGGAGCCGAGCAGATGTGGCTTGAGCGAGCGGCCGGCGCCTGATGTGCCGGTCACCGCGGTGATGACTACCTCGGGCGCGGCGAGGCCGGCCGCCAGCGCGGGATACAGCGCGAGTGTCGCGACGGTCGGGAAACAGCCGGGCACCGCGACCCGCTTCGTGCCACTCAGCGCCGCTCGGGCACCGGGCAGTTCGGGAAGGCCGTACGGCCAGGTCCCGGCATGCGGCGAGCCGTAGAACCGGGTCCACGCCGCCGCGTCGGCGAGCCGGAAATCAGCGCCGCAGTCGATGATCAGCACGTCCGGGCCGAGGGCCTGGGCCACGGCTGCGGACTGGCCGTGCGGCAGCGCGAGGAACACCACCTCGTGATCGGCGAGGTTCTCGGCGTCGGTCGGGGCGAGGACGCGATCGTAAAGCGGGCCGAGGTGCGGCTGGTGCTCGCCCAGCGGCGAACCGGCGTTCGACCACGCGGCCAGCGCTCCGAGCTGCGCGCGCCCGTCGAGCACGGCGGGATGGCCGAGGAGGATCCGCAGGATCTCCCCGCCCGCATAGCCGGTCGCTCCCGCGACCGCGATCCGGATCGTCATGTGCATGACAATACAGCAGTGCGAATGAATATGCCACCACTGATCACGATCTCACTCGAATGGACGAATGCACACGTCAGCGGCTCGGCGAATAGTTGTGCCCCTGCCTCATGACGAAGACAGGGGCGCAACCAGGCTCGCTCCGACCGACAGCTCGTCAGGCGCCGCGCAGTACCGCGCCAGTCTGCTCCGTCGCCAGGCTCACCGCCGCGTCGCGGGCCTGGGTCGCCTCCTCCACTGTGAGCGTCCGGTCGGCGGCACGGAAACGCAGCGAGAAGGCCAGCGACTTCTTGCCCTCGCCGATGCGCTCACCCTGGTAGACGTCGAACAGGCTGATCGACTCCAGAAGCACGCCGGCGCCTCGCGTGAGCGCTGACTCGACCGCGGCCGCGGGTACGCCGTCGTCCACCACGAGGGCCACATCCTGCGTGGCCACCGGGAAGGTGGAAACCAGCGGCCCCTGGACCGGCAGGTCGCAGGCCGGAATCAGCACGTCGAGATCGAGCTCCATCGCGCTGGTGCGCGGCGGCAGACCGAGCTCGGTCAGCACCTTCGGATGCAGTTCGCCCGCGTGGCCCACGACGCGGCCGTCGACCAGCAGTCGTGCGCACCGGCCGGGGTGCCAGGGCTCGTACTGAGCCTGCGTCACGTCCAATTCGACGCCGCAGGCCCGGGCGACCGAGCGCGCGGCCTCGATCGCGTCAGCCCACAAGGTCGAATGGGCGTCAGCCGCCGCGGGGCGGCCCGGACCCCACCAGCCTGCGGGTTCGCGCAGGCCGGCCAGCACGACCGCGATGTGCGCCGGCTGGTTGGGCAGCGCGGCGTCGAGCGCGGCGAGCTGCTCCTCGCTGGGCCGGTGTTCGCCGGACAGGCGCGGCGGCGGGACCGCTCCCGGCTTCGGCGAGAAGATCAGACCGGTCTCGAACAGCGCCACGTCGTTGAAACCGCGTCCGATGTTGCGCCGGAGCGTGGCCAACAGGCCAGGCAGGAGCGTGGTACGCAGCTCCGGCTGCTCATCGGATAGCGGGTTAAGCAGTCGCAGCGTGGTACGTCGCGGGTCGTCCTCGGGTAGGCCGAGCTGGTCGAAGTCCTTCTGCCCAACGAAGGGGTAACAGAGCACTTCGACATACCCGGCGCCGGCCAGCTCGCGCCCGACGCGGCGGCGGTAGCGCTGCTTGACCGTGAGCCCGCGACCCGCCGGGACCTGCGGCATGGTCGAGGGAAGCCGGTCGTAGCCTTCCAGCCGGATGACTTCCTCGGCCAAGTCGTTCGGGTCGGTCAGGTCAGGCCGCCAGGACGGCGGGATGACCCGCAGCGTGTCCGCGCCTTCGACGGTGCAGCCGATCTCCTGGAGCCGCCCGGCGACGATCTCGCGCGAGTACTCCAGACCCGCGACCCGGCCCGGCAGGGTCGCGTCGATGACGATCTGCTCGGCCGCGGCCGGACGGGTCGACTCGACGGTGACCGCCGGGTCCGCCTCACCCTGGCCGAGCAGCACCAGCAAGTCCACGGCCCGCTGCACCGCGGCGGCCGCGGCGTTCGGGTCCACGCCGCGCTCGAACCGGCGCGAAGCCTCGGACGGCAGCTTGTGACGGCGGGCGGCGCGGGCGATCACGACCGGATCGAAATGGGCGCCCTCGACCAGCACGTCGGTGGTCGTCGGCTGTACCTCGGTAGCGCCGCCGCCCATCACTCCGGCCAGGCCGATCGGGCCGGACGCGTCGGCGATCACCAGGTCCTCGGGATCGAGCTTGCGGTGCTGCCCGTCGAGGGTTTCCAGGATTTCCCCGGCCTGCGCGCGGCGTACCGTGATCGGTCCGGTGAGCCGGTCAGCCGCGTAGGCGTGCAAGGGCTGGCCGATTTCCATCATCACGTAGTTGGTGATGTCCACGATCAGCGAGATCGGGCGCATCCCGGCGAGCTGAATACGCCGTTGCATCCACAGCGGGGACGGCGATAGCGGGTCGATGTTGCGTACCGCGCGCGCGACGAACAGGTCACAGCCGGTGGGGTCGAGCAGACGCACCGGGTGTCCGGTGCGCGTCGGTGCGGGGGTGTCGAGCAGCGCCGGATCACGCAGCGCGCTGCCGTAGGCGATGGCTGCCTCGCGCGCGATGCCGCGCATGGAGAGGCAGTAGCCGCGGTCAGGGGTGACGGCGATGTCGAGCACTTCATCGCGCACCCCGAGTAATTCGGCCGCGTCCGCGCCCACTTCGCACTCGTCCGGCAGGACGATGATCCCGGCGTGGTCGTCACCGAGGCCGATCTCGCGGGCCGAGCAGATCATGCCGTCGCTGACGTGGCCGTAGGTGGAGCGCGCGGTGATCTTGAACTCTCCGGGCAGGACCGCGCCGGGCAGCGCGACCACGACCTTGTCGCCGGTGGCGAAGTTGGTCGCGCCGCAGATGATGCCGCGGCTGTCCTGCGGGTTCTGGCCGACCTGGACCTGGCAGAACCGGATCGGCTTCTTGAAGCCGGTCAGCTCCTCGATCTCGAGCACGTGGCCGACCAGGAGCGGTCCGGTCAGTCCGAGGCCGGACTGGTGCACGGTCTCGACCTCGAGCCCGGCGCGCACCAGGTGCTCGGCGACGTCGCGGCCGGTCGCCCCGGCGGGCACCTCGACGTACTCGCGCAGCCAGGAAAGCGGTACGCGCATCAGATCTCCACCCCGAACGGAAGCGTGAAGCGGAGGTCGCCCTCGACGATGTCGTGCATGTCGGCGACCGAGTGGCGGAACATCAGGGTGCGTTCGAGGCCCATGCCGAAGGCGAAGCCGCTGTAGCGGTCGGGGTCCACGCCCGCGGCGCGCAGCACCCGCGGGTTGACCACGCCGCAGCCGCCCCACTCGATCCAGCCCTCGGAGTTGCAGGTGCGACACGGCCGGTCCGGGTTGCCCACCGACTCGCCGCGGCACACGAAGCAGCGCAGGTCCATCTCGGCGCTGGGCTCGGTGAACGGGAAGTAGCTCGGGCGCAGCCGGGTGTCGATGCCGTCGCCGAACATCACCGTGGCGAAGTGGTCGAGGGTGCCCTTCAAGTCGGCCATCGTGATGCCCTCGTCCACTGCGAGGCCTTCGATCTGGCCGAAGACCGGGGTGTGCGTGGCGTCGAGGGCGTCGCTGCGGAAGACCCGGCCTGGGCAGATCACGTACACCGGTAGCTTGCGGGTGAGCAGCGAGCGGATCTGCACCGGGGAGGTGTGCGTGCGCAGGACGAGCGTGTCGGTGTCCTCGTTCGCGCCGGGAGTCTCGACGAAGAAGGTGTCCTGCGTGGTGCGGGCCGGGTGGTCGCGGTGGATGTTGAGCGCGTCGAAGTTCATCCACTCCGACTCGACCTCGGGGCCCTCGGCGACCTCCCAGCCGATCGACACGAACGCGTCGGCGATGCGTTCCTGAAGGGTCGTCAGCGGGTGCCGGGCGCCGCGCGGGGCGCGGTCCCAGGGCAGCGTGACGTCGACGCTCTCCTCGACCAGCACCCGGGCATCCCGCTCGGCTTCAAGCTCGGCCTGCCGGGTGGCGAGCGCGGCGTTGACGGCGGCGCGGGCTTGGCCGACTCGCTTGCCGGCCTCGGCCTTCGCGGCCGGCGGCAGCGCGCCGATCTCGCGATTGGCCAGGGCGAGTGGCGAGCGGTCCCCGGCGTGGGCGATCTTGGCCTCGTGCAGCGCGGCGAGGTCGGCGGCGGCCGCGAAGGCGGCCAGGGCCTCGTCGCGGGCGCGCTCGACCTCCCCGGGCTTGAGCGCTTCGACCTCGACCGGGTCGAAGGTCTTGTTGGGTGCAGACATCCGGTTGCTCTACTTCCGCTCTCCAGCGCCACGCGGGCGCGCTCGATCGGGGACTGTGCGGTACGGCATCATGGCGCGATGTGTGGCACAGCCGCGCGGCTGCGCCCAGGCAAGCTTAGGCCGTACGCGGGGTGGGTAAGGACCGCCGACCTGATGAGGCGTGAATGAGGCGCGGCACTTCGTCAGGCGGCGGGCACGGTAAATCGGAACCGTGCGCCACCGGATGGTGCGGGACCGACGGTGATCGTGCCGCCGTGTGCCTCGATGATGCCCTTGACGATGTACAGGCCGAGGCCGGTGCCGCCGCGCCGATTACCACGCCAGAATCTGGTGAATACGCGGCCGAGCATTTCGGGCGGGATGCCGGGACCTTCGTCGTCGACGGTGACAGCCACGAGGTCGGACGCGCCCTCTCCGGCGGCTAACGCCGAGGACGCCGACTCCGACGACGACGTTTCCGCGGCATCGATCGTGACGGTTACCCGGCCATCGCCGTGCCGTACCGCATTCTCGAGCAGGTTAGCGAGCACCTGGCGCAGCTTGTCCTGATCAGCGAAAACCGGCGGCGTATCGTGCGCCACGACGACGAACCGATCTTCCGGCTGCCCGGCCGCGACCATGCCCGAGATCTGGTCGCGAACCAGTTCTTCGACGTCCACGGCGTACCGGGCCAGTTGCAGTCGACCGGAATCGATGCGCGCGATGTCGAGCAGTTCAGCGATCAGCCGGGTCACCCGGTCCGCGTCGGCGTCGACGGTCTCCAGCATGAGTTTGCGCTGGTCGTCGGTGAAGCGCTCCCATTTGGCCAGCAGGGTCGCGGTGAAGCCTTTGACGCTGGTGAGCGGGGAGCGCAGTTCGTGGGCGACCGTTGCGATCAGGTCCGCGTGCCGGCGCTCGGCGCGCGCGCGTGCTGAGGTGTCGCGCAAGCCGACGATGACACGCTGTACCGCGCCGCCCTCGCGCACGAAGCGGGAGGTGACCAGTACGTCGCGTCCGCCGGGCAGCAGCAGATGGGTTTCCGGCTGTCCGGTGCGGATGGAAAGGCCACCGTACGGGTCGGTACCACGCCACCAGTTGCGGCCTTCGAGATCCTCCAGCGGCAGGGCGTCGGCCAGGCGGTTGCCGAGCGCCGACGCGGCGCCGATCCCGGTGATCCGCGCGGCGGCGCGGTTGAACACGATCACCCGGCCGTCGCGGTCGGCGATGACGACGCCGTCAGGCAGTTCGTCGTAGTCGATTGCGGTGCCTTCGTTGCCGAGAATGATGCTTTCCTCCGTGGGGCGCGGTGGCGCAACACGGGAGGGGCGCGCGACCGCCGTCGTGACGTCCTGCGGGGCGTAGCTCAGTGCGTTGCCGAATCCCGGTTCCAGCGCCGCGGTGGGGTCGGCTGCCGTCGGATCGGCGGCGCGCTCTACCGCGCTCGGTGCGTCCAACATTCCGCGCCCCTTTCCACGGATGGAACGACTTGCCCCGAGTAAGGAACGTCGCCCGCTGCCCATAGCCACAGTCACCGCCCACTACCGTTCGGAGCAGGCAGTCGACGGGATTGGTCCGTCAATTTCGCTGTCCGGTCGCCATCATTGCCGCTCGCGCGCCGTTTCCGCCAGAGTCGCAGCCGATGCGACATCTATGCGCCTGCGGATGCATACGCACGCGGCATTCGCTTCGCGCGCTACTCCACGTTCACGGCTCTCGGCGCTGAGCACGCGCCGACGCATAGAGGCACACGGCCGCCGCAGTGGAGAGGTTCAAGCTTTCGGCCCTACCGTGGATCGGCACCCGAACCACCGCGTCCGCCAGAGTCCGGATTTCCTCGGGCAGACCCCAGGCTTCGTTACCGAACACCCAACAAGTGGGGACGCGCAGCGCGCCGGAGTCGGCTTCATCGTCGAGATCGAGCGGTCCGGTGCCGTCCGCGGCGAGAACGCGCAGGCCAGCGGCCCGGCACTGTTCGATCGCGGACTCGACCGGCAAGCCGACGACTATCGGCAGATGGAACAGCGAACCGACTGAAGCGCGCACGGCCTTGGGGTTGTATACGTCGACCGACTCGCCGCTGACGAGGACCGCATCCGCTCCGGCGGCGTCGGCTGCGCGGATGACCGAGCCGACGTTGCCGGGGTCACGGACATGCGCGAGCAGAACGACGAGGCGCGCGGAGTCGCTAAGGGCATCGTGCAATGTCGTATCGAGGTGCCGACATACGGCGACCATGCCTTGCGGATGCACAGTGTCGCTGAGCGAGGCGATGACCTCGTCTGTGGTCGGCAGCAGCGTCGCACCAGCCGCGTACGCCGCCTCGATGATTTCGGGATGCCGGTCGGCGGCGTCTGCTGTGAAATACAGCTCGGCGATCCCCGCCGGGTGCCCTGCCGCCTCGCGCACGGCCTGCGGGCCCTCCGCCAGGAACAGCCGCTGCTTGGCCCGGAACGAGCGAGTGGCGAGCCGCCGCGCGGCCACCACCCGGCTTGAGCGGGGGGAGGTGATCGCGGGGCGGCCCGCCACTTCGGGGGGCGTCAGCCGGTGCGCGGTCAGGCCGCGACCTTCGGCGCGTTCACGTCGGAGGGCAGCGCCTTCTGGGCGACCTCGACCAGCGCGGTGAACGCCGCGGCGTCGTTGACGGCGAGGTCGGCCAGGATCTTGCGGTCCACCTCGACGCCGGCGGCCTTGAGGCCCTGGACGAAGCGGTTGTACGTGATGCCGTTGGCGCGGGCAGCGGCGTTGATCCGCTGGATCCACAGCCGCCGGAAGTCGCCCTTGCGCTTCTTGCGGTCCCGGTATGCGTAAACCAGGGAGTGGGTGACCTGCTCCTTGGCCTTGCGGTACAGGCGCGAGCGCTGGCCGCGGTATCCGCTGGCCTGCTCGAGGATCGCGCGGCGCTTCTTCTGGGCGTTGACCGCCCGCTTCACGCGTGCCATGTCG
>DASUAR010000331.1:0-11312 GCA_035763685.1 Actinocrinis sp.
CCGGATGTCCCGGCGCAGCTACGCCGGCGACGTGCTCATCGAGTACGCCGTCTCCGCGTACCGCGCCGACCGGTATCAGCTATGGGTACCGCTCGAAAGGCCCGCACAGCCGATCACCAATCCCCGCGCGGCGCGTCCGGCCGGCGACGTCGGCGCAACGACGCGCGGATAGACCCTCGGAGGACCCTCCATGACCGCGGCCACAGCCGACGGGCTGCCACCCCAGGCACCTACGAGTAATGCGATCCTAGCCACCCTCCAGCGCATCGGCCGCTCGCTGATGCTGCCGATCGCCGTCATGCCCGCGGCCGGATTGCTCATCCGGCTCGGCTCCGACGACATCCTCGGCGCGCGCACGCCCGGCGACACCACCCAGCACGGCCTCTACCTCGCGACCGCGACCGGCTGGCATTGGCTGGTGTACGTCGAGCAGGTCTTCGCCGCCGCCGGAAACGGCATCTTCAACTTCCTGCCGCTGCTGTTCGCCATCGGCGTCGCGATCGGTTTCGCGCGGCGCGCCGACGGCTCGACCGCCCTGGCCGCCGCGGTCGGCTACCTCGTCTACAACGAGGTCACCGCCGCCGTGTTCGCGATGCCGGCCGGCAGCGCGTGGCGCAAGGACTGGGCGGCGCCCTTCTACGGCACGGACGCCAAGACCGGCGCGGTGACGTACTCGGACGTCATCTCGCACAACCCGACCTACGTGCTCGGCGGCATCTTCGTCGGCCTCATGGCGGCGATGCTCTACCAGCGCTACTACCGGATCAAGCTGCCTCCGTACCTCGCGTTCTTCGGCGGCCGCCGCTTCGTGCCGATCGTCACCGCGTTCGCCGCGGTCGGCCTCGGCGTGGTGATGGGCCTGATCTGGGAGTTCGCCGCGGTCCCGATCAACAACCTGGGCGGAGTGGCCGCGCGCAACGGCACCGCGGGAGCCGGCCTGTTCGGCGTGATCAACCGGCTGCTGCTGCCGTTCGGTCTGCACCACATCCCGAACAACATCGTGTGGACCTCCGCCGTCGGCGGCAACTGCACCCAGAACGGCACTCCGTACCGGGGCGACCTCACCTGCTTCTTCCACGGTGACAAGGCCGCGGGCATGTTCATGACCGGCTTCTTCCCGATCATGATGTTCGCCCTGCCGGCCGCCGCGTACGCGATGACCCGCGCCGCCCGCCCGGAGAAGCGCAAGCTGGTCGGCGGCATCATGCTCTCCGCCGCGCTGTGCTCGTTCCTGACCGGCGTGACCGAGCCGATCGAGTTCGCGTTCCTGTTCGCCGCCCCGATGCTGTTCGGGGTGCACGCGCTGCTCACCGGCGTGTCGCTGGCGCTGTGCCAGGCGCTGGGCATCCACGACGGCTTCTCGTTCTCCGCGGGCCTGTTCGACTACGTGTTCAACTTCGACATCGCGACCAGGCCGCTGCTGCTGATCCCGATCGGCCTGGTGTTCGCGGTGGTGTACTACTTCCTGTTCACCTTCGCGATCAAGAAGTTCAACATCCAGACCCCCGGACGAGAACCCGACGCGGACGAGGATGTCGGCAACCCGGTCCTGGCTGAAGCCGCCAGCTGACACCCGATATTGTTAACCTGAGCACCGAAACCGCCTAGCCAAGCGCCAACCCACATCACGACCCCCGTCTCCGGCCCCCGCGACCAGGGCCGGAGACGGGTTTTTCGGGCCGGGTAGCCGCGCACCCGCTAAGCATCAGGTCGCCACGACGACAGGTCCCCGGCTCCTTGGCGAAGGAGCCGGGGACCTTTGGACGTGCCTGGCCGGGAACGGGCTTAGCGCCCAGACGCTCTTACGGAGCGGTCACGCCGCGCAGCACCACCGGGCCGAGCGTCGGGTTCAGCTCAGTGGACTGAGAGACGCCGGCCGGGGTGATCGTGTCCATCACCTTCGGGACCGTGTCCGGCTTCACCGAGCAGATCGGGGACGTGTCGCCGACCGCGCACACGCCGAACGCGTAGTCCTGCGGCGTAGCGGAGAAGGCGCGGGCCTGGTCCCCGCTGAATCCGTCCTGGCCGGTCAACGCCAGGGTGAAGGTCCAGCCCGCGGTCGGCGTCCCGAACTGCGACTCGGGCAGCGCGATCGTGATCGTGTTGGACACCGTCGAAGCGACCACCGCGGTCGGGTTACCGACCTGGTTGCCGTTCGGGTCGACCCACACCGGCGAGGCGAAGCCCTGGACCTCGAGGCGCTGGCTCCAGGCGTCGCCCGCCGCGATCGTGTAGTTGCGCTGCGGGAACGCGGCCGCGGTGGACGTGCTCGCCGCGCCGGGGGCGCGGACGTACACGTCGAGCAGTTGCGCGCCCATCACGTTGCCGAAGGTCGGGGTCAGCTTGTTCAGCGTGGTGCGCAGGTAGACCGTGCCGTTCGCGGTGATCACCTGGAAGCGGGTCAGGTCGAACGAGCCCGCGCTGAAGGAGGGGGAGGTCGGGTACTGATATGTACCCGGCCCGTTGTCGTCGCCGGCCGGGTCGGTGAGGTCGAGCACCGTCGTGCCGCCGACCACATCGCCGACCACGGCCGTTTGCGCGTATCCGGTGGCGCCGGCCTTCGTCGTGGCCGCGACCGTGATGATGTCCGTGCCGAAGCCGATGGCGACGGGCGCCGAGAAAGCGCCGGACGAGTCAGCGGTCGTAGTCGCCGTGGTCGAGGCGGCGCCGGCGTCCGTGTCGGCGGAGGCGATGACGACCGACGCGCCGGGAGCGCTCGTGCCGGTCACCGTCGTGCTGCCGCCCTCGATCGTGGCTCCGGACGCCGGGGCGGTGATCGTGACCGGGATCGCGCCGGGGGCACCGTGCGTCACGTACCGGTCGGTCGTGATCTGCGGCCGATCGACGCTCTGGCGCGTGCCGAGGTCCACGATCAGCCGCAGCTCCTGCGCCTGTGCCCAAGTCAGCGGCGAAGCTGAACCGGCCGGGTGTCCGCTGTCGAAGCCGATCGACGCGGTGGTCGGGTCGCTGCCGAACGCGGCCGCGGCCAGGTTCGGGTCCTCCCAGACCTGCTCGGGGACGAGGCCGACTCCGGAGGCTGATTCGATCATGAAGGACAGCAGCGCGGACGCGCCGGCCGGATCGCCTTCGGCGAGGTCTGATTCGGCCCGCTCGCCGGAGAGCACGGGCCACAGGTGCCCGGTACCGATGTCCGTGGTCGGCCAGGGCTCGCCGTTCACGGTGCACGAGGTCTGACTGTCGACCGTCGAGCAGTCGCCGTAGCCGTCCGCGCTGCCCGCGCTCGCCGCGTTGCCGTAGCGGTAGTAGCCCGTGCCGGTCGGCGTGGTGACCGAGATCTGCTTGTCCAGCACCGAAAGCGAGTTGCGGAACGCCGGGTCGGCCGGCGACAGCTCGCCCAGGCGCACCAGTTCCTGGAACCCGCCGTCGATCACCGAGCGCTGGTCCAGCGTCGGGCCGCCGTTGCCGAGGTTGTAGGAGGTCGCGGCGTTCGGGTCGCCGTTCTTGGAGAGGCGGATGAAGTACGGGCTCGAACTGTCCTGGCCGGTCGAGGTGACCGTCCAGTTCTTGATATTGCGCTGGAAGTCGTCCGCGGTGGCCTGGTAGACGGCCGCGTCGGCGGCGTCGCCGTGCCGCTTCGCGATCGCCGAGGCGGCGGTCAGACCCGCGATCTCGGCGGCGATCGTCGAGACCGAATACCCCGACTGCTCCTCCCAGCGCTCCACGCCGAAGGACGGTCCGTGCGAGACCAGGAAGTCCGCGGCCGGCTTGATGTGCTGCGACCACAGCGTCGCGTCGCCGCCGAGCCCGGACAGGTATGCCATCAGGATCGGGTAGGCGGTCTCGTCGAGCTGGTCGCCGCCGGTGTCCGGTGCGGCCTGGCCGTTGACGAGCGAGTTGCGCGGCAGTTCGCCGTTCGGCCGCTGCTGCTTGGTCAGCAGGAAGCGGGTCGCGGCGCGCGCCGTGGCCAGGTCGCCGTCCGCCAGCAGGCCGGTGAACGCTTCGTACAGGTCACGCGCGAACACCTCGCGGTAGGAGCCGAAGTAGACCGCCTTGCCGTTCACCGATTCGCCGGCGTTCACCGCTTGGCCCCAGGGCGAGGCCAGGGAGGCGACGACCGCGCCGGGGAAGGTCTTGTCCTCGCTGGCCTTGAGCACGTTGGCATCGAGCCGGTAGGTCTTGCGGATCGTGGACTCGTCGATCCCTGACACGGAACGCGGCGCGGGCTTGAGCGAGCTGTCGTAGTCGCGCCAGGAGTCGGTGTACGCGGCCAGCGCAGCGCCGAAGGGGGTACGCAGCGACTTCGAGGCCGTACTCACCGCGTCGCCCTGCGTGCGGCCAAAGCCGAGGGAGAGGGTGAAGTCGCGGCCGGGCCCGAAGGCCGCGTGCCGTGGCGTGACCTCCTCAGTGGCGACGATGTGGCCGTTCGGAGCGGAGGAGAAGGCCGGGGAGAGGTTGTGCGTCGCGTCGAGCTGCGTCAGCCCATCGCTCGCAGTGCCCGCGTAGCCGACCGAAGCCGCGCCGAGCGAGCTTGCGGTCAGCGCCATGAAGGTGGGCACCGCGTACGTGCGGTTCGCGGCTTGGCTGACCGTGGCGGTGTCGTAGACCACGGGGACGCCCCTGGTCGCGTCCACGACGCCGGTGTCCGCGCCCGCGTTGTCGGTGCCGCCGCCTCCGTTGCCGTTGACGTGCGCGTCGACGCGAGCGAACACATGCAGCCTGCTCACGTTCGTGCTGCTCCCGGCGATCGGGGCGAGCCGCGTGTTCATCAGGACGCTGTCGCGCTGCGGGTCGGTGAGGTACGTGGTGGTCAGCTGGTAGCCGTGTTTGGCGTCGGTCGAGGCGACCGTGCACACCATGCCGGTCTCGTCCGCCTGCGCGGTGTACGTCATGTCGCGGGTTTGCAGGGCCGTGAAGGACGAACCGTCGGTCACAACATATTGCAGCGTGCTGACATTCGTGTTGTCGATCGTCGGCTCGTACACGTCGGACAGCACTCCGCCCGCGACCGTGTACCAGACCTTTGACGTGGTGTTGCGCGCGGTGCCGAGGCAGTCCTTGCGCGCCAGGTCGAAATAGGAGGGCGCACCGGGCGCTCCGTTGGCGGTGCCCGAGGCGCTCGTGGCGGCGGCCGGGGCGGCCATGCCCGCGTAGGCGGCGCCCCCGGCCGTGAAAACGGCGAAGGCGGTGGCTGACGCGAGCGCAGCCGACCGCCTTGCGGATGATCGTGTCATCGTTGACCTCGTGGTGACAGGCGGAGTCTTCCGCGCCGTCGTCGACAGCGCGGTGAGCGCCCGAGTCAGGGCTCGCCGATCCGCCGCTGGACCGGTTCGCCGCCGCCCGCAAGCAGATCCGACCCAGCCGGGTCACGGCACCGCATCGCCGTGACTCCAGCCCGCCTGTGCTGTCGAAACCGCCTGGAGACTCTTACAAGAGCGCGCGTTGCACACTGCCTGTCACTCGCGGGTGTGTCAAGGGCGAGCGAACACACCCTCCGCCTCCGCGTGGTCGCCGTTGACGATCGCGGTCACCGACATGGTTCCTCCCCTGGGTGTGGGCACAGGTAATGGCTGAACCGATCTTCCGGCCATGACGGAATATCGTTTGGACTCGCGCGGTCCGCCCGGTATATTTTTCCCCTTCCCAGCACATGTACGGCGCGCGAACATCACCGCGCCGAGACCTCTGCGCTCCGGTGAATACACATTTCCTCGGTCTGACCTGTGTAACTACTTGGAGCCACGGTGCCACCTTCACCCATGCCGTCGATCGACGATCCGGCCATCCGCGCGGAACGCGCACATCTAGCCGCCTCCCGGGCCGCGCTGCGCGCCATGCGGGAGGAGACGCTGTCGCTGAAGGCGCAGGGCGGGACCGCATGGTCCACCGGGGTGCTCAACCTCGCGCTACAGGCCCGCGCCGCCGCGCTGCTCGATCACCCGGACGTGCCGCTGTTCTTCGGCCGACTGGACTACTCCCCGGACTTGCCGAGCGAGTACCGGGGCGAGCACTACTACGTCGGCCGGCGCCACGTACACGACGCGGCGGGCGACCCGATGGTCATCGACTGGCGAGCCCCGGTATCGGTCGCCTTCTACCGGGCCAGCGCCAAGGATCCGTACGGGCTGGGCCTGCGCCGCCGCTTCGGTTTCTCGGCCGGCGAGCTGACCGCGTACGAAGACGAGCCGCTCGGCGGCGCGACTGCCGGCGGCGCCGCGGCGTCTTCCGAGAGCAGGATCCTGACCGCGGAGATCGAGCGGCCGCGCGTCGGCCCGATGCGCGACATCGTGGCGACCATCCAGCCGGAGCAGGACGAGATCGTCCGCGCCGACCTCGGCGAATCAGTGTGCGTACAGGGTGCGCCGGGCACCGGGAAGACCGCGGTCGGCCTGCACCGGGTCGCCTTCCTCCTCTACACGCACCGCGAGCGGCTGAAACGCGGCGGCGCCCTCGTCGTCGGGCCGAACCGGCAGTTCCTCAAGTACATCGAGCAGGTGCTCCCGGCGCTCGGCGAGGTCGACGTGGCGCAGGCGACCGTCGAAGAGCTCGTATCTAAGGGTTTTGCGCACCGATTCGCCGTGCGTGGCACGGACAGCGCCGAGGCGGCCCGGGTCAAGGGCGACGCGCGTATGGCAGAGGTCTTGCATCGCGCGCTGTGGTCCAGCCTGTCCGCGCCGACCGAGGCGCTGATGGTGCCGCGCGGGGTGCGTAAGTGGCGAGTCCCGGCGTACCAACTCCAAGAGCACATCGACGCGATCCGCGAGCGCAACGTCCGTTACGCCGCGGGCCGAGCGATGCTGGCACAGCGGATCGCACACGGCGTGCTGAGCCAGATGGAGGCGGCGGGGGAGTCCCCGGACGACCGCGTGCAGGACGCGGTGGCCCGCTCCCGGCCGGTCAAGCTGCTCGTCGACCAGCTCTGGCCGGCGGTCGATCCGATCAAGCTGCTGTTCGGCCTGCTCTCCTCGGCGCAGCGGCTCGCCGAGGCCGCGGACGGCCTGCTCAGCGCGGAAGAACAGGCGCTGATCTGCTGGGAAGGTTCGGCCGTCAAGGTGCCGCGCACGCCGGGTGCCGCCCGCTGGACCCCCGCCGACGCGGTGCTGCTCGACGAACTCGCGGACCAGCTGGACCGGGTCCATTCGCTGGCGCACGTGGTGCTCGACGAGGCGCAGGACCTCTCCGCGATGCAGTGCCGGGCAGTCGGCCGCCGCTGCGCGACCGGTTCGGCGACCGTGCTCGGCGACGTGGCGCAGGCGACAACCGCATGGGCCGCCGGGTCGTGGGAGGAAACGCTGCTGCATCTCGGCAAGCCGGAGGCGGTGCGCGAGGAGCTGACGCAAGGGTTCCGCGTGCCGCGCCAAGTGATCGAGTACGCGGCTCGCCTGCTGCCCTATGCCGCGCCGCGGCTCGCGCCGCCGACCTCGGTACGGCAGGCGGCGGGCGCGCTCGATCTGCTGAGCGTCGCCGACCTGCCCGCGGCTCTGGTGACGGCTGCCGCAGGCGGTCTTGAGCGGGAGGGCTCGATCGGCATCATCGCGGCGGACGGATCGATCGACGTGCTCGCGAAAGCCTTGCGGGAGGACGGAATCGAGCACATGGTGCTCGGAGGCGACGATGACGCGGCGGACAGTGCTTACAGCGCGGACGGTGACAGCGCGGACGATTACGGGTCGAACGGTGCCGAGCTGAGCGCCGACGAGCTGGCGCTAGAGCAGAACTCCGCGCCGCCTCGGATCTCACTCGTGCCGGCCAGCCTCGCGAAGGGCCTCGAGTACGACCAGGTGATCGTCGCCGAACCGGCCGACATCGTCGAGGCCGAATACGCGGAAGTCCTCGGTCTGCGCCGGCTGTACGTCGTGCTGACCCGGGCCGTCAGCGTACTGACCGTGCTGCACGCCCGACCGCTCCCGGCCCAGCTCGCCGACCGCTAGACATAATGAACTGAGAGGTCAGGGGCGCGGCCGCGATCGCGCAGCCCCGATTACGCGGCTCCCGATCATGCAGCCGCCTCGCTCAGCGGTGCGTCCAATGCCGCGCGCCAGGTCCTGACCAGGTCCGCGTCCACCGGTCCGTTCCAATCCTCGGAGAAGCGCGCGGCCGTGCCGATGTGGAAGCCGGTCAGGCCCGCTGCGCGCAGCGACGGAACGTCGGCCAGCTTCAGCCCGCCGCCGACCAGCAGCTTCAGGCCGTTCGGCGCCGCAGCCTCGCGGGCGGCCTCCGCCGCCAGGGTCTCGATGCCCTGCGCGGCGGGGAACGGGCCACCCGAAGTCAGCACCGTGTCGAGGCCGGGCAGGCCGCGGATCGCCGCGTACACCGCGTCCCGGTCCGCCGCCTTGTCGATCGCCTTGTGGAAGGTCCACGGCGCGCCCCCGAGCGCGTCCAGCACGGTTTCCAGAGCCGCCGCGTCCACCGCGCCGTTCGCATCCAGCCAGCCCATCACGAACTCGTCCGCGCCCGCCTCGCGCAGCTGTTTGACCGAAGTCGCCAGCGCGTTCACAGCACCCGGACCGCCGGTAAGGAAGCCGTCACGTAAACGGATCATGACGCGTAACGGAACGTTTACCGCAGCCCGGATCGAGCCGAACGCCTCGAGGGAAGGATTGAATCCGGAGTACTGCATGGAGCTCACAAGTTCGAGCCGGTCAGCGCCGCCGTCCACGGCCGATCGCGCGTCCGTCGCGTCCAGGGCGATGACTTCGAGCAGCGCTTTTGCCATGCCGCCAGCCTCCCATAGGGGCGTTCGAAGCGGCGAACAGGGGGCGCAGGCCTGGGCCCGTATGCGCACGGGCGCCCCGGGGCGCGCTACACGCGCCGGTGCACCGTCCGTCTAGGCTGGGAATATATACCAGGACTGAGAGCTCAGGACCGCAAGCACGCAGGGCCGCAAGGCCCGGGAACCGAGACCGGAGAGAGGCCGAATTGCGCGGGGCAGCGACCAAGAGCGCGAAGATCCAACCCGAACAGCGGCTGTTCGGGTATCTGAGCGAGGTGGCGAACGAGGCTTCCGGCAAGCTGTCTCCCGCCGCCCGCACCAGGCTCGTCGAATCCCTACGCAACAGCATTGAGCAAGAACGTGCGCGCCGCGGCCTCGACCTGGCCACCCTGGACGCCATACTGCGCCGGATCGGCGACCCGGTGACCCTCGTGGACAGCGAGGTGCAACGCGACCCCGACTACCAGGCCCGGCTCAGCGCCCGGCTCGCCCGCGCGACCGCGGGCCCGCAGGTGCCGATCACGGACGACCTGGCCGAACTGCTGACCCCGCAGTCCGCGTCCGGCCCCGGCATCCCGGTGGCGACGGGCACCCGAGCCAGCGCGGGCCCGGAGCTGTGCCTCGATCCGGATCCGTTCGCGCCCGATCACTCGGTCGAGACGGTCGGCGCGCTCGCTGCCGTCTCGGTGCCGAACTCCGCCCCGGAGACGGCCACGACCATGACGATGGTCCTACCGGACTTCGGCGAGGTCGGCGACCCGAGCGCCCAGTACTCCCCGATCATGACGCGGGTGCGGGTGGCGTGGCTGCAAGGCCCGAAGGCGCGTCCGTGGGAGGCGCTCGCGATCGCGGTGTTCCTGGTCGGCGCGGTGCTCGGACAGTGGGTGGTGCTGCTGATCGCCGCGTTGATCGCCTGTACGTCGCGGTACTACACCTCCGTGGAGAAGTGGGCCCTCGTCGTGGGTGTCCCGGTGGCGACCGGGCTGCTCTACGCATTCGGGTTCTGGTTGCACCAGCACGGCTTCTGGGGCGGGACGGCGGTGAACACCTCGGACCTGCTGTCCGGCGCGGCTTCCTTCTTCGGCACGCTGCCGAGGATCGCCGCGTTGCTGGCGGCGCTGTTCCTGGGCTGGCGACTGGCCAGGGGCATCACCCGGCAATTCTGACCGCTTCGCGTCTGCCGGCCGGGTCCGCTAAGGGCCCGGCGATCCCGAGCAGTCGGTAGCCGGTTGGCGTCTCGACGGTGCCCGTGCCGCACGAGGTGAGGCGGGGGCAGGTCGTCACCTGACGCGCAAGTGTGACCGTGTGCGCCCCTTGTCCGTTGACTTCGAACCGCACGCGGTGAACGCGGTACGGAGCGCCGGCTGACTTCCCGTCAGTCGCGGCTGTCAGGGCGCGCGCATGGTGATCGTCATCACCGTGCACAACGTCATCACTGTCATCGCCGTCATCATCACGGTGATCGATGTAACGCACGGCGCTTGCCGCTACCGCGCCGAGTGCACGCCTTAAGAGGCACTCGGCTGCCTGGACCGCAGCGGGAAGCCCCGCGCATCCGCGGAACTGGTCAAGCGCCATTCGGCCGTCCAAGGCCGCCTCCGCGACGCGTACCGCGTCGTCAGGATCGAGCCTCCCGTAGTAGGCGCCGGTTGGCAGGACGACGAGGTTCGCGGCGAAGCGGTCGCCGCCTACGTGCGTCGTCTCCCACACCACCGGTCCGAAGCGCGCGGCGAGCGCCCGCGCCACCGGCCTGCCGAATCTCGCGCAACACACCTCCCGCCGGCCGTGCGTGCAGACCAGCAGCGCGGCGTCGACCGGAACGCCGAAGCCCGGCGGTCGCGAGTGAGCGATCCGAGACGGGTCGAGGTCGCTCAGCACGTGCGGATCTGTCAGGGCGCGCCGCTCAAGCCATTTGCGGCCGGGGGAGCCGCCGCCGACCATGACGATCGGCGTGCCGGCGCCGACCTGACGCCCCATCCGATCCGGCCGCCGGATCAACTGCGTGCGTACTTCGTGTTCGAGGGCTTGGTTGGCGAACCGGGCGATCGGGGCGGGGACGTCCAGGGGCAGGCCGAAAGCGGGCCACGGCCCCGGATGCTCGATGAGCAGCCACCCCACGGCGGCCGTCGGTGCCGTGCCGATCAGCGGCTCGGCCAGCCGCCGGCAGATCGCCGCGCAGCCGGCGGTTTCGGCCGGCGCCGATTTGGCCCGCGCCGCTTCGGACGCTCCCGCTTCGGACCGGCCGGAGGTGGGTAACCCGCTCTTGAATGACACCGCGCGACCGCCCCGTGATGGATAGTTACTTAGGGTCGCCTAACTCTAGTCGGGAACGGTCGGACGGCCTGTCACGTTGGTCCGAACGAGAAGCGGCACCTTCGGTAACGTGCGCGGGTAACGATGGTGACCGTCGGTTGATCGCCAGCTAGCCTTAACTCATCAGGGTGACGCGAATCGGAAACCGTGTTACCCGGCCGACCGCGCGTGGCGCGGGCTCTGCAAACACTCCAGCGACGACAAGACGGATGAGGTAGTCCCGTGCCAACCGGCAAGGTGAAGTGGTACAACGCCGAAAAGGGTTACGGATTCATCACGCGCGATGACGGCGGCGATGTCCACGTCCACTCCTCGGCTCTGCCCGCCG
>DASUAR010000332.1:0-8472 GCA_035763685.1 Actinocrinis sp.
GACGACGCCGTGCGCGGATTCCTCGCCCTCGCGCTGGTCGACGTCGGCCGCGAGCGTGAGGCCGTGTCCCTCGCCCTGCGCGCGCTGGCTCCGCATCTGCCGCGCTATCAGCGCTCTCTCGCCAACTATGGGCGTCTCCTCGTCGAGCCCGAAGACGAGCAGTAGCAGGAGTAAGCGTTCGAGCGTGCCGCAGGCAGCTGCGGTCCCGAGCTCAGTTTGACCATATTCCGGCGCTGTACAGGAACGCGGCGACGACGGCGACTGGCGCGTTGACCCATACGTACGCGCTCCCGATCCAGGGCCACCGATTCGCGGCGCGCGCCAGCAGCAGGTAGAGCGGGAAGCAAACCAGCAGCGTGCGATCCGCTGCCTGCTGCATGTTGACGAACAGCATGCTGGCGAGGACCAGCGCACAGTAAGTCGCCTCGGGCCACGCTCGCCGCGCCAGCAAGATGGCCACGAGCAGAGCTACGGCGATGGTGCAGAAAAACTCCAGCTGAAACGACCACGCGTAGGCGCCCGAGCCGTCGCCGTACTCGTACGCGCCGCGCCACGTATTCCGGATGGCGGTCGCCGGCCAGTCCATCCAGATGTTCCAGCCCTTGCGGTTGGCCTGCTGCCAGGCGGACCAGCTGCCGGTCGCGCGGCGCAGGTAGAGCAGGTACATGAACGGCCCGATGGCGGCGGCGGCCGCGATCAAGGCCGAAGTCAGGCGACGGCCTTTCGCCGACCGCAGCAGGGCGAACACGACCAGCGCCGGGATCAGCGCGAGGCCGTTGATCCGGGTCAGCCCGGCGAGCGCGGCCAGCAGCGAGGCGACCGGCCAGTCCGCGCGCTGCGCGGCGTACCAGGCGCCAAGGGCGAAGGCCAGGAAGAGCGACTCGCTGTAGGGCACGGACAGGAACACCGCGGCCGGTGCGGTGAACAGGAACAGCGCGGCCCGCGAGTTTCCGGCCATTCGGTTGAGCAGCACCGCCGCGACGCATCCGGCGATCAGCGAGAGCAGCAGCGCCGAGTCGAGCCAGTTGCGCACGAACAGGTGCACCAGGGCGAGCAGGAGCGGATAGCCGGGCAGGAACGCGGCGTTGTTCGGGGCCGAGGCGCCGGAGAACAGGCCGTGTTGCGCGTAGTTGACGTAGAGGTTCGCGTCCCACTGCTGGTAGCCGCGGGTCAGCGGCAGGTGGCTGTTGTTCGCGCCCTGGATCCACGCGGAGCAGTACACGACGATAGCGAGCGCCGCGTGTGCGCCGATCACCACGCCGATCGCGGCGCGGTCCAAACGGCTGAGCCGGTCCAGCCGGGAGCTCCTGAGGACCCGGGCAACTGTGCCTGTCGCGGCGGCTGCTCCCGGCCGCGCTTCGCTGCCGTCGGCCGCGGCGGCCTGCGGCGGCGCGGTTTCGATCGCTGCGCCGGATTCGATCACCGCGCCGGCCCGCCGCTGTTCGACAACTGTCGGCTGCGCCTCCTCGGGCGTCGGCACGATGGAGCTGTCGAGCATGGCTTCCTCCCCGTCCGGCTTACCATGAGCGGAAGCCTAGAGATCAGAGCGCGATTCGGTCACTGCCCATGGCTGAAACCGCCCATTCGCACCGCATCAGCTCAGGTAGTCGCAATTCTTCCGGATGATCGTCGATGTATCTTGCATGACGCTCCGCAGGAGCTCAGCGGTCGCGCACCGCGTCGAGGGCGAGCAGGGCGACGTGCAGCGAGAGACAGGACTCCACCGAGTCGAGGTCCACGCCGAGCACCCGCTCGATCCGGTGCAGCCGCTCGTAGAAGCTGGGGCGCGACAGGTGCGCCGCGTCGGCCGCCGCGCTCTTGTTGCGGCCCTGATCCAGGTAGATGCCGAGCATCGCCACCAGGTTCGTGCCGCGCTCCGTGTCGTATGCGAGCAGCGGGCCGAGTTCGCGCTCGACGTACGTTTGGAGCCTCGCGTCGTCCCTGAGCAGGTGAAGCAGACCCCTAAGTCGCACGTCCACGAGGCGGTGGTACGGCGGCCCGCCCGCTTGCCGGATCGCGGCATCCGCCACCTGTACCGCTTCGAGCAGCGACCTGCGGGCATCGCGGACCGCGCCGACGCTGGTGCCGACCGCGATCGCGAACTCGCCGCCGTCCGGGCCCGCCAGCCGCCGGACCGTGGCCGCGAACGAGCCGAGCGCGGCGTCCTCGCGGTCCTGAGGGCCGAGCGCGAGCAGCAGGCCGACCGAGTGCTCGTCGACCGAGCCGATGAGCGCGGACAGGCGCTTTTCCCGGACGGCCGCGGCCGCCTGGTCGGTCAGCTCGCGCAGCCGCGCCTGGTTCTCGATGGTGGCGCCCTGGATGGAAGAGGTGTGCGACGAGCCGCGCAGGCGCAGCACGATGCCGACCAGCCGCTTGCCGTCCAGGCCGACGCCGATGGCACGCGCGCGCAGGGCTACCTCGGCGGCGGAGTGGTCGTGGTTGAGGATCGCCGTGAGCAGCGTGCGGTGGGTTTGGCGTTCGAGCGACTCGCGGTCTCGCTGCATCAGCCGGTTGAGGGCGAGCGTCGCGGCGCCGCGCTCGGCGAGCATGGTGAGCCGCGTCGGGGCCGGAGCCGAGACTCCGTCACACACGATGACCAGGCGTCCCCAGTCCTGGCCGCGGGCCCCGACGACTGTCGTCAGCCAGCCTGAGCGCTCGTCATACGCCGTGCGGGACGCCGGACGCACCGCACGCGACCGGCCCTCCCAGCCATCGAGCAGCGCCTCGTCGGTCGAGCCGGTCGCGTCGTAGACCAGGACCTGATGCGCCAAGTTCTCCAGAACCACCGGGTGGTCCGCCATCTTGGCGATCTGCCGCACCACCTCGCTGGGCTCCGCGCCCTCGACCGCGAGCTCGGTAAAGGTCTGGTGCACCTCTTCCGAGGCGCGCAGCTCGGCCAGCTGCGTATCGATGATCCGCGCGTGCACGGCCTCGGTGATCGTGACGAAACGGGTGTCGCGGCCGAGCGTGATCACCGGCAGCCGGTGCTTTTCCGCGGCGAGCAGCAGCGGCTTGGGCGGGGCCTCGGGATAGCGGCGGCCCAACTCGACGACGAGTCCGGCCGCGCCGAGACCGGCCAGGTCGGCCACGAATCGGGCCAGCGCCTCACGGTCGTCCGGCCACGCGATCGCGGTGGAGAGCACCAGCTCACCGCCGCGCAGGATCTCGCGCACATCGATCAGCTCGGTGACGTGGACCCATCGCACTCGCCGGTCCAGTCCCGCCGCGCCCGCGACGACCCGCGGATTGCCGGCCCGCACCGCGTCGAGTGCGAGCACTTCGGCGACGGTCGGAAAGCCGGGATGGATCGCGGTGTCGTCGGGCATCGAGGGCTGCCTTCGCGGGCGCAAGAGGGTTCGAGAGGGACGGGCCGGTCTGCACAAGCTGGTTACCGGCGGCAGGACACAGTGTCTGGTCCAAGCCGCGGTGGGATGCACTCTGACACCTGGTCGCGGTGGAGGCAAGTGCCCGAAGGTGGGCGAAGCCGCTTACAGCTGCCGCGAGATTCCGTCGCCGGAGCGATTTCCATCGACGAAATCTTTTGTTCCAGGGCCGAAGTCTGTCGCAATCATCAATTATGGCTTCCATAATCTGCGGAGAGTTCCGGCCGCGGATGGGCAACAGATTGTGAACTGGAGCTGACGGACGGCTACGGTGCGTCACCGCGCTCCGTGTCCACGCAAATCGCCGTGATCGGGTCGATGATGATGCTTGTGACCATGACGGGTATTGCGGGCATGCTCGTGCTCGGACGCCTACGGGCACGGCGACGATGACTATGGACGTGAGCCACGCGCTGGCCGGGGCCGTACCGCATCCATTCTGGCTGGACGGTCCCGGCCGCCCCGCCGCGCTTCCGCCGCTGCGCGAGGACGTGCGCTGTGACCTCGCGGTCGTCGGCGGCGGTTACAGCGGGCTGTGGACCGCGCTGCTGGCGAAGGAGCGAGATCCTGGCCGCGACGTGGTCGTGCTCGAGGGCGCCCGGATCGGCTGGGCGGCGTCTGGCCGCAACGGTGGGTTCTGCGCGGCTTCGCTGACCCACGGTCTGCCTAACGGAATCGACCGCTTTCCCGACGAACTGCATACCCTCACCCGCCTCGGCGCCGAGAACCTGGACGCGATCGAGGCGACGCTGCGCAAGTACCGCATCGACTGCGACTGGGAACGCACCGGTGAAATGAACGTCGCCACCGCGCCGTGGCAGGCCGCTGAGTTGCGGGAGTTCGCCGACCTGGCCGCGCAATACGGCGAGCAGGTCGAATTCCTGGACGCCGAGCAGGTGCGCGCCCAGGTCAACTCGCCGACCTATCTCGCCGCGACCTGGGACAGGGAAGGCTGCGCGCTCATCCACCCGGCGAAGCTCGCCTGGGGCCTGCGGCAAGCGTGCCTGGAGTTGGGCGTGCGCATCTACGAGCGCTCGCCGGTCGTCGCGCTGGAGAAGAGCGTGAACGGGCCGTCGCTGCGCACCAAGCAGGGCAAGTGGGTGGTCGCCGATCAGGCGGTATTGGCCACGAACGCCTATCCGCCGCTGCTCAAGCGCGTCAGGCCGTACATCGTGCCCGTATACGACTACGTACTGATGACGGAGCCGCTGAGCACCGGACAACTCGCCGAAACGGGCTGGAATGAACGTCAGGGCATCGGCGACAGCGGTAATCAGTTCCACTACTACCGGCTCACTGCCGAAAACCGCATCCTGTGGGGCGGTTACGACGCGATCTATCACTACGGCAGCCGCATCCGCTCCGAACTTGACCAGCGCCCCGCGACGTTCACCAAGCTAGCCCAGCATTTCTTCGAGACCTTCCCGCACTTGGAGGGTCTGAAGTTCACGCACAGCTGGGGTGGCGTCATCGACACCTGCACTCGCTTCTGTGCGTTCTTCGGTACCGCACACAATGGCCGGGTAGCGTACGCCGCCGGGTACACCGGACTCGGCGTAGGGGCGACCCGCTTCGGCGCGA
This sequence comes from Actinocrinis sp., assembly GCA_035763685.1. Taxonomy (GTDB): domain Bacteria; phylum Actinomycetota; class Actinomycetes; order Streptomycetales; family Catenulisporaceae; genus Actinocrinis. The sequence goes on from DASUAR010000332.1 coordinate 4,965, forward strand.
ACGTGATGCTTGACCTGCTGAGCGGTAAGCCGACCGAGCTGACGGACCTTCAGTTGGTCCGCACCAAGCCGCTGCCCTTCCCGCCGGAACCGTTCAAGGCGGTCGGCGTCAACCTCACGCGCTGGTCACTGGACCGCGCCGACCACAATGACGGCAAGCGCAACCTATGGTTGCGTGCCCTCGACCGCGCCGGGCTCGGCTTCGACAGCTGAGCCGCGCACGCCGGGCATTCCGGGGCAGCCTGGTGTAAGCCGAATGACCCCAGTGCCGACATAGTGCCAATGGCAGCTCCTTTGCCCGCCCAGCAGACTCGAACTCAGAGCACAGAGCCGTACCGCAGCGTCGGCTGAACCGCGCTGAACCGCACTGAACCGAGGGGCGATAAGCCGTGAGCAAGCACGTCACACACTGGATCGACGGGGCGCCCTGGTCAGGCGTCGCTGATCGGCGCGGGGATCTGCACGACCCGGCCACCGGGCAGAGCAGCGGCGTCGTGGACTACGCCTCGGTCCGGGAGGTGGACGACGCGGTCGCCGCCGCCGTCGCCGCCTTCCCGCAGTGGCGGGCTACCTCGCTGGCCAAGCGGGTGCAGCTGCTGTTCAACTTCCGGGAACTGCTCAGCGCCCGGCGCGAGGAGCTGGCCGCGCTCATCGTCTCCGAGCACGGCAAGGTGCACTCCGACGCGCTCGGCGAGGTGGCCCGCGGCATCGAGGTGGTCGAGTTCGCCTGCGGCATCCCGCACCTGGTCAAGGGCGGCTTCGTGGAATCCGCCTCCACCGGCGTCGAGGTCTACGAGCTGCACCAGCCGCTCGGCCCGGTCGCGATCATCTCGCCGTTCAACTTCCCGGCCATGGTCCCGATGTGGTTCTTCCCGATCGCGCTGGCCACCGGAAACACCGTCGTGGTCAAGCCCAGCGAGAAGGACCCGTCCGCGGCGAACTGGCTGGCCGCGCTGTGGACGGAGGCCGGGCTTCCGGACGGCGTGTTCAACGTCGTGCACGGCGACAAGGTCGCCGTGGACCGGCTGCTCGAACACCCCGACATCAAGGCGGTCTCGTTCGTCGGCTCGACCCCGATCGCGCGTTATGTCTACGAGAACGGCACGCGCTACGGCAAGCGGGTGCAGGCGCTCGGCGGAGCGAAGAACCACATGGTCGTCCTCCCCGACGCCGACCTCGACCTGGCCGCGGACGCCGCGGTCTCCGCCGGGTTCGGCGCGGCGGGGGAGCGCTGCATGGCGGTCTCGGTGCTGGTGGCGGTGGACCCGGTCGGCGACGAACTGGTCCAGAAGATCACGGACCGGATGGCCAAGCTGCGGGTCGGCGCCGGCTGCGCGCCCACCTCGGAGATGGGCCCGCTGGTCACCAGCGCGCACCGGGACAAGGTCGCCTCGTACCTCGACGCGGGCGTGAAGGCCGGCGCGAGCCTGGTCGTCGACGGTCGCGGGCACCAGGTCGACTCCGCCGAGCAGACCGGCGTGGACACCTCGGCCGGCTACTGGCTGGGCCCGACCCTCTTCGACCACGTGACCTCGGAGATGGAGATCTACACCGACGAGATCTTCGGCCCCGTCCTCAGCGTGGTGCGCGCGACCTCGTACGACGAGGCGCTCGAGCTGATCAACACCAACCCCTACGGCAACGGCACCGCGATCTTCACCAACGACGGGGGAGCCGCGGCCAGGTTCCGCAACGAGGTCGAGGTCGGCATGGTCGGCATCAACGTGCCGATCCCGGTCCCGGTCGCCTACTTCTCCTTCGGAGGCTGGAAGGCGTCGCTGTTCGGCGATTCACACGCCTACGGTCCGCAGGGCGTGCACTTCTACACCCGCACCAAGGCGGTCACCCAGCGCTGGCTCGACCCCTCGCACGGCGGGATCAACCTCGGCTTCCCGCAGAACGTCTAGCCGGCGGATGGCATCAACGAACGGCGTGCTACGGGCGACTTAACACGCGGCGCAGCGTGAAGTGTCGAATGACGAGCAGCGCCGCGCCGCACCAGCACAGCGAGCCGAGGGTGTCGGAGAGCCAGTGGAAGTTGGACCAGAGCAGCCCGAAGATCGTCAGCAGCACGAGGAGCGCCGCGCCGGCGGTGAGCGCGCGGCTTAGGGCGCGGCTGTGCCTCGTGATCGGTTCCGGGCTGCGCGGGAGGACGAAGACGCACAGCAGCAGCGCGCTGGTGCCGTAGCAAAGCGTGGCGTCGGCGGTGTGGCCGGAGGGGAAGAAGCCGAGTGCCGCGTCGCCGAGCACGTTCTGGCTGGGGCCGGGGCGATCGATCCACAGCTTGAGCGGGATGACGGTCGTGAGCGCGACAGCGGCCGCCGCGGCGACGATGGCGGGCAGCCAGGTTCGGGTGAGTCGCACCGCGAGGGCGGTGCTGGCGAACAGGACCGACAGCGCGACGGATTGGTCACCGAGGTCGGCCATGGCGCGCGCCGGCCGCCACATCCAGGACAGCGCAGGATCGCGAGCGTCGCCTTGTATTCCGTCACGCAGGTGTAGGTCCAATCGGGTGACCGGGCCGTGCGCTTTGACCTGCCAGAGCAGGAATGCGAAGCCGAGCAGCAGCACGAGCGGTGCGAGCCACCAACGCCCGGAGGAACCCGGCGACGAGCCGGTAGAAGCGCCGATGGCCGGCGACAGGCTGGTCGCCTTCGGCGTCGCTGTCATCGGCTCCGGCCGAGAATTCGGCGTCTCTTCGAAAGTGCGCGGCATCCCTTCGAGGGTACGCTGCGCGGCTCACGTGGGACGGAGCGCCGGGAGGCGTGCACAGGTTCTTCACACTCACCGCCTTCGCGGTCGCAACGCGCCGCGCCGCAAAGACGAGCGCGGCGCCCGCCCGGGGTCGGGGGCGGACGCCGCGCTGTGTCCTCGGGCCGCACTCCCGGGGACAATGCGGTCAGCTCGTGGAGTCGAAGGCCTGCTCGATCACGTCCAGGCCTTCACTCAGCAAATCATCGCCGATAACCAGGGGTGGAAGGAAGCGCAGCACGTTACCGAATGTGCCGCAGGTGAGCACGACCACCCCGGCGGCGTGGCAGAAGGCCGCCGCCTTGACCGCGATCTCGGGCGCGGGCTCCAGGGTTCCCGGCTTGACCAGCTCGATCGCCACCATCGCGCCGCGGCCGCGCACCTCGGCGATTTCCGGATGCCGCTGCGCGAGTGCGCGCAGCCGCCCGATCATCACCTCGCCGATCTTGCGAGCCCGGCCGGCCAGGTCCTCAGCGCGCATCGTGTCGATCGCGCCGAGGGCCGCGGCGCAGGCCACCGGGTTGCCGCCGTAGGTTCCGCCGAGGCCGCCGGCGTGCGCGGCGTCCATGATCTCGGCGCGGCCGGTCACCGCAGCCAGCGGCAGTCCGCCGGCCAGCCCCTTGGCCGTGGTGACCAGGTCCGGGACCACGCCCTCGTGCTCGCAGGCGAACCAGTCGCCGGTGCGGCAGAAACCGGTCTGGATCTCGTCCGCGACGAACACGATCCCGTTGTCCCGGCAGAACTGCGCGATGCGCGGC
>DASUAR010000333.1:0-7215 GCA_035763685.1 Actinocrinis sp.
GTCAAGCATAGGTGACGGGCTGGGGTCCGGCCAAATCGATATGGCTGGTGCTGGGCTGGGCCGAGATCGGGCGGGTGCGGCTAAGGTCGGCGCATGGACCCGGATGCCGACTCGGACATGCGCACCAACCCCTTCCTAGCGGCGAGCGGCCTGCCGTATCAGCTGCCGCCGTTCGCCTCGATTCGCGAGTCGGACTATGGACCCGCGCTCGAGCTGGGGATGGCCGCGCAACTGGCGGAGATTGCGGCTCTGACCGGGGTACTCGAGGAACCGTCGTACGACAACACGGTGCTGGCGCTGGAGCGCTCGGGGCAGGTGCTGCGGCGGGTGCTGCGCGTGTTTCACAACCAGGCCGCGGCGGATACGACGCCGGGGGTGCAGGCGGTACAGGCCGAGTTCGGGCCTCGGCTGGCCGCACACGAGGATGCGATTCATCTGGACGCCGCGCTGTTCGCGCGGGTGCGGGCCGTGTATCAGGATCGGGGATTGAGGGAGCGTGGGCCGGGGCGCGGAGGCAAGTTGGGGGAAAGCGAGGGGGCTGGGGTGCACGGGGGCGAGGGCGGACGCGGGGGCGACACGGTGGCGGGCGCGCGGCTGGTGGAGCGGTACTACACGGACTTCGTGCGGGCGGGTGCGCTGCTCGACGCCGCGGCTCAGGACCGGCTGCGGGAGCTGAACGGCGAGCTGGCGCGGCTGGCCACCGAGTTCGAGCGGAACTTGTTCGAGGACACGCGGGCGCGAGCGGTAGTCCTTGAATCGGCAGCTGAGTTGGAGGGGTTGTCAGACGACGCGGTGAGCGCTGCGGCCTCGAACGCGGCTGCGCATGGGCTCGCGGGCAAGTATCTGCTGAGCCTTCAGTTGCCGTCGAACCAGCAGTTGCTCGCGTCGCTGGCTCGGCGGTCGGTGCGGCAGCGGCTGTACGAGGCGTCGGTCGGGCGCGGGTCCGTACTGAACCGCACGCTCGTGGTGCGGATCGCGCAGCTGCGGGCCGAGCGTGCCGCGCTGTTGGGGTATCCCAGCCATGCCGCCTACGTGGTCGCGGACCAGACGGCTGGATCGGTCTCGGCCGTTGAGTCGCTGCTGCGGCAACTCGTGGCGCCGGCGGTGGCGAATGCGCGGCGGGAGGCGGCGGCGTTGCGCGCGGCGTTCGCTGCTGACGGGTTCGCGGCGGAGGAGTTCGCGCCGTGGGACTGGCAGTTCTACGCGGAGAAGGTGCGCAAAGCCGAGTTCGACGTGGATGCGTCTGATCTGCGGCCGTATTTTGAGCTGGAGCGGGTGCTGCGGGACGGGGTCTTCTTCGCGGCGCGGCGGATCTATGGGCTGCGGTTCGAGGAGCGCACGGATCTTGCCGCGTATCACGCGGACGCGCGGGTGTTCGAGGTTTTCGAGGAGGACGGCACGCCGCTCGGGCTGTTCGTCGGCGACTTCTATGCGCGGGCGTCGAAGCGCGGCGGGGCCTGGATGAACGCGCTGGTGCCGCGGTCCGGGCTGTTCGACACGGATCCGGTGGTCGTGAACAACCTCAACCTCGCCAAGCCGGCCGGGGGCGAGCCGACGCTGCTGACCTTCGACGAGGTCCGCACGCTGTTCCACGAGTTCGGGCACGCGCTGCACGGCCTGTTCACGGACGTGTACGCGCCACGGCTCGCCGAGGTGCCGACGGATTTCGTCGAATACCCGTCGCAGGTCAATGAGATGTGGATGATCTGGCCTGAGGTGCTGGGGAATTATGCGAAGCATTATCAGACTGGCGAGTCGATTCCGCCGGAACTGGTGGCTCGGATGCAGGCCTCGGCGAGGTTTGGGCAAGGGTTCAAGACGGTGGAGTATCTGGGTGCGGCGCTGCTGGACTGGGCCTGGCACACGATCCCGGCGGGCGCGGATCCGGGTGACGCGCCGGAGTTCGAGGCTCGCGCTTTAGCGGATGCGGGCATCGCGTTCCCGGAGATTCCGCCGCGCTATCGGTCGACGTATTTCGCGCACGCGTTCCAGTTCGGATATGCGGCCGGGTACTACTCGTATATCTGGAGCGAAGTGCTGGACGCCGAGACCGTCGACTGGTTCAAGGAGAACGGCGGGATGCTGCGGGAGAACGGCGAGCGGTTTCGGCGGGTGCTGCTCTCGCGCGGCAGCAGTGTCGATCCGATGCAGGCGTTCCGGGAGCTGCGCGGGCGTGAGCCCAGGATTGACGGGCTGGTGCGGCGGAGGGGGTTGGAAGGTTAGCGCAGCGGCGGGGATGTGGGCGGGAGTGGCTGGGGTGAAGTGGAAAGGAAAAGCGCGAATGCGGTGGGCATTCGCGCTTTCGAAAAGCTCTGCTGGGGTACCAGGACTCGAACCTAGACTAACAGAACCAGAATCTGCTGGGCTGCCAATTACCCCATACCCCATTGATACTGCTTGGCAAGCGCTGCGGCCGCGTGCATCCTGCGCTCGGCTGCGTCGCGTGGATTACTGTACCCGAGAGGGGCGGGATCACCCAACTCGGTAAGAGCAGGGGCGGATCAGCCCGTAGCGGTGCTGGCGGCGGACGCTGCGGACGCGGGAGTAGACGGCGGCACGGGCGCGGGGCCGGCGAGAAGGGCCGGCAGTTCGGCGAGGCCGGTGATGCGCTCGACCCAGGCCGGCGGGGCGGGATCGGTGGGAGCCAGCGCGTCGGGGCGGTCGAGCCAGATGCCGCGCAGACCGGCCTGGTGGGCGCCGAAGGCGTCGATGTGCGGCTCGTCGCCGATGAAGACCACGTCCGGGCCGGGGTCGAGACCGAGCGTCGCGCAAGCGTGGCGGAATGCGTCGGCGTGCGGCTTCGGAGCGGGCAGCTGATCAAGGCCGAGAAAGCAGGCGAACCGGTCGACGGACAGGCCGACCGCCGCCATCTTGGCTGCTTGGTAGTCGGTGTGCATGTTGGTCACGATGCCGACCGGGACGCCGAGTGCCGATTCGAGGTGGTCGAGCGCGCCGAGGGCATCGTCGAAGAGGCGAAGTTCGGCCTCCATGTGCGTTCGGTATCCCGCGAACCAGGCGTCGGCTTCGTCGTCGGTGTACGGCAGGCCGGTCATTTCACGCACGCGGTCGCGGCGCTGGCTCTCGACGGTGGCGGCGCCGTCCAGATAGCGCTGGACGTGGATGCGCTCGAGCCGCTTCCACTCCGGGTACGCCCCGGGATCGGCAGCGTGGCCGAGGGCGGCCAGGTGCGTGTCGATCCCGAGGCGGGTGGCCCGTTCCAGGTCGATCAGGGTGCGATCGAGGTCGAACAGGACCGCGGAGACGGCGGGGGCGTTGCGCGACACGGCTGTCAGACCGTCAGGCGATGGTCTGAGCGGCGGAGCGCAGGCGGGCAAGGGTACGGTCGCGCCCGAGCAGTTCGATGGATTCGAACAGCGGCGGCGAGACGCGGCGGCCGGTGACTGCGACCCGGATCGCGGTGAACGCGACCTTGGGCTTGAGGCCTAGGCGTTCGATGAGCGCGGTACGAAGGGCCTCGTCGATGGCTGCGGTGCTCCAGTCGGGGAGGCTGTTGAGGGCTTCGATGGCGGACTCGAGGACCGGCTTGGACTCGGGCGTGAGGACCTTGGCGGCGTCGTCGGGGTCGACACGGAAGGCCTCTTCGGGGGTGAAGAGGAAGCCGATCATGCCGAGGGCGTCGGAAAGTACGACCATTCGCTCCTGGATGAGCGGGATGGTGGCCAGGAGCGTCTGCCATTCGGCGTCGGTGGCCAGGTGGCCGTCTGAAGCGGTGCCCGACAGCAAGCCGGCCTCGGCGAGGAAGGGCAGGATCCGCTTGGCCAGGTCCTCGGGGTCGAGGCGGCGCAGGTGCACGGCGTTGATCGCCTCGCACTTCTTCAGGTCGAAGCGCGCGGGGTTGACCGAGATGCGCGTGCCGTCGAACGCGGCGACCAGTTCCTGCTTGCTGAACAGCTCCTGGTCGTCACCCATGGACCAGCCGAGCAACGCGAGGTAGTTGAGCAGCCCCTCGGGCAGGAAGCCCTGCTTGAGGTAGTAGCTGAACGACGCCTCCGGGTCGCGCTTGGACAGCTTCTTGTTGCCCTCCCCCATCACATACGGCAGGTGGCCGAACTGGGGGACGCGCTCGGCGAGGCCGAGGTCGATCAGGGCCTCGTGCAGGGGAATCTGACGGGGGGTGGAAGACAGGAGGTCTTCGCCGCGCAAGACGTGGGTGATGCGCATCAGGGCGTCGTCGACCGGATTCACGAGGGTGTAGAGCGGTGACCCGTCGGCGCGCACGAGCACATAGTCGAACACGTTCTCCGGCGCGAAGGTGATCTCGCCGCGGACCAGGTCGTTCCAGCTCAGCGGCTTGTCGGGCATCCGGAAACGCAGCACGCTGGTGCGGCCATCGGCCTGGTGCTTCGCGATCTGCTCGGCCGTCAGATTGCGGCAGGTGCCCTCGTATCCGGGAGTGCGCTTCTCAGCTTTCGCGCGCTCGCGACCGGCCTCGAGCTCCTCGGCGGTGCAGTAGCAGTCGTACGCGTAGCCGGCTTCCTTCAGCCGCGCGGCGATGCCCGCGTAGATCTCGGTGCGCTCGGACTGGCGGTACGGGCCGTACGCGCCGCCGACCTCCGGCCCCTCATCCCACTCCAGGCCCATCCAGCGCAGCGTGTCGAGCAGCGCGCGGTAGGACGCCTCGGTGTTGCGGGCCGCGTCGGTGTCCTCGATGCGGAACACATACGCGCCGCCGTAGTGGCGCGCGAAGGCGTAGTTGAACAGGGCCGAGCGCACCATGCCGACGTGCGGGTCGCCGGTGGGGGACGGGGGGAAGCGAACGCGGACGGTGCCGGCGGCGGTGGCGGCGTCGGTGGCTGTCGCGGCTGGGTCGGGGCTGCTGGTCACGCCAATTCTCTCTATCGCTCTGGCTCAGTCGCGGCTGACTACGCGGTTGGTCAGGGTGCCGATGTGCTCGATGGTGACGGAGACGGTGTCGCCGATCTGGAGTGGGCCGACGCCTGCGGGCGTGCCGGTGAGGATCACGTCCCCGGGCAGCAGCGTCATCGCCTCGCTCACGTGCGCGACCAGGTCGGCCACGTCGCGGATCATCTGCGAGGTGCGGCCCGCCTGCTTGAGCTCGTCGTTGACCGTGCAAGTCAGCGCGAGGTCGGCGGGGTCGACCTCGGTTTCGATCCACGGGCCGAGCGGGCAGAAGGTGTCGAAGCCCTTCGCCCTCCCCCACTGCCCTTCGGCCCGTTGCAGGTCGCGCGCTGTCACGTCGTTGGCGCAGGTGTAGCCGAGTACCACGTCTTTCACGCGTTCGCGGGGAACCTGGCGGCACAGCCGGCCGATGACGACCGCCAGTTCGGCCTCGAAGTGGACCTCTTTGGAGATCTCCGGGTACGCGATGGTCTCGTTCGGGCCGATGACGCTGGTGGAGGGCTTGAGGAAGGTGATGGGCACCTCGGGCACCTCGTGGCCGAACTCCTTGGCGTGGTCGGCGTAGTTGCGGCCGATCGCCGCGATCTTGCTGGGCAGGACCGGGGCCAGCAGCCGCACCTCGTCCAGTGGCCAGGCCCGTCCGGTCGGCAGCGGGTCGGGGGTGAACGGGTGCCCGGCCAGCTCGGCGATCACCAACGCCTGCGGCCGCTCCAGCTCGCCTTCGACCAGCCCGAAGCGCACCGCGCCGGCGTCGGCCGCGGTGTCGGGCAGGGAGAATCTCGCGATACGCACGGGTCTGAGCCTACCTGGCGGCCGGCGCGGAGCCGGACGGATATCGCGGGGGCTGTGGATAACTCGGGAGCTCTATTTCCGCGCGCGCAGCAGGCCGTAGGTGACGGCGTCGACGATCGCGGTCCAGGACGCGGCGACGATGTTCTCCTCGACGCCGATCGTGGACCAGCTCTCTTCGCCGTTGCTGGTCTCGATCAGCACGCGGGTGCGTGACGACGTGCCGTGGTCGCCTTCGAGAATGCGTACCTTGTAGTCGATCAGCTCCAGCCGCGCCAGCTCCGGGTAAAGCTGCCCGAGGGCCTGCCTAAGCGCGGTGTCGAGCGCGTTAACCGGTCCGTTGCCCTCCCCCGTGGCGATGATCCGCTCACCCTTGGCGTGTACCTTGACGGTCGCCTCGCTCACGTGCCGTCCGTCGGCCGTCTCCTCGACGATCACGCGCCAGGATTCGACGGTGAAGAATTCGGTGGCTGCCGCGCCGTCGAGTTCCGAGCGCAGCAGCAGCTCGAAGGAGGCGTCCGCGGCTTCGAAGGAGTGCCCGGAGGATTCGAGTTCCTTGACGCGGTCGGTGACGCGAGCCACGGCGTCGCGGTCATCGGAGAAGTCGTAGCCGAGCTGACGGCCCTTCAGTTCGATGTTCGATCGGCCGGCCATCTCGGAGATCAGAACGCGCATGTCGTTGCCGACCACGGCCGGGTCGATGTGCTGGTACAGGTCCGGGTCGGCCTTAAGCGCCGAGGCGTGCAGGCCTGCCTTGTGCGCGAAGGCAGAGAAGCCGACGTAAGGCTGCTTGCTGTACGGCGCGACGTTGGTCACCTCGGAAATCGCGTGCGCGATCCGCGTCATCTCGGCCAGCGCGTCATCCGGGACGACCTTGCGGCCCTTCTTCAGCTGCAGGTTCGCGACCACGGTGAACAGATTCGCGTTGCCGGTGCGCTCGCCGTAGCCATTGGCGGCGCCCTGTACGTGCGTCGCTCCGGCGTCGATCGCGGCAAGCGAGTTGGCTACCGCGCAGCCGGAGTCGTCATGGCAGTGGATGCCGACGCGCGCCGAGGTGGCGGCGATCACGTCGGCCACGGTGTCGCCGATCTGGTTCGGCAGCATGCCGCCATTGGTGTCGCAGAGGGCTACCAGGCTCGCCCCGGCCTCGACCGCGGTACGCACGCATTCGAGGGCGTAGGCGCGGTCGAGCAGGTAGCCGTCGAAGAAGTGCTCCGCGTCGACGAAAACCCGCCGGCCCTCGCCGACGAGGTGCGACACGGTGTCCCGCCACATCGCCAAGTTCTCGCGCAGGTCGGTCTTGAGCGCGAGCTCGACGTGCCGGGGATGCGCCTTCGCGACCAGGGTCACGATCGGCGCGCCGGATTCGCGCAAGGCGGCCACCAGGGGGTCGTCGGCGGCCTGCACTCCGGATCGGCGGGTCATGCCGAACGCGGCGAGTTGCGCGTGCTTCAGGTCCAGCTCTGTTTGAGCGCGCCTGAAGAATGCGGTGTCCTTGGGGTTCGCCCCTGGCCAACCGCCCTCGATGAATCCGACTCCGAGCCC
>DASUAR010000334.1:0-36955 GCA_035763685.1 Actinocrinis sp.
AGATGGTTCACTGCGCGACGAGCCTGGGCGTGCGGCCGGAGCGTCCTCATACCGGTTGTCTGTGGGCGTTTCGGCCGTGCGTCCAGGCGAAGTCGATCACCGGATTCGCCCCTTGAGACATTCCCCAACACCGCCTAGAGCCCGGCACCCACTCCTCGGTTTCTCTAAGCCCTGGACCCGTTCGCCACCATGAGGAGCTGACCGCGATGCAGTTCGGCCGCTACTTCGAGGAGTTCGAGGTCGGTGCCGTCTACAAGCACTGGCCGGGCAAGACCGTGACCGAGTACGACGATCATCTGTTCTGCCTCATCACCATGAACCACCACCCGCTGCACCTCGACGCGCACTACGCCGAGCAGACCACCGACTTCAAACGCAACGTCGTGGTCGGCAACTACATCTACTCGCTGCTGCTGGGCATGTCAGTGCCCGATGTCTCCGGCAAGGCGATCGCGAATCTGGAGATCGAGTCGCTGCGGCACATCGCTCCGACCTTCCATGGCGACACCATCTACGGCGAGACCACGGTGCTGGATAAAACCGAGTCGAAGTCCAAGGATGACCGCGGTGTCGTCTATGTCGAGACTCGCGGCTATAAGCAGGATGGCACCGTAGTGTGCGTATTCCGCCGCAAAGTCCTGGTGCCCAAGCGCTCCTACGGCGAGACCAGGGGCGGGGAGCAGCCGGGCAGGCCGGAACCGCTACCCTAAAACACCACCGGCCCGACACACCCGGCTGATACTCGCTCCCTGCGGATCACCGGGCCCGGCCGCGCGACCCCGTCAGAGTGACGGACGCTTGACTGGAGACACCTGAACGGGGGACTGTTCAGCCTATGAAGGGCGAGCCAAGCTGCCCACGGTGCGGGAGCCGCGTGCGTGCTCCCGGCGACCCGTCGGCCCCGTTGCCAGTGGTTCCAGAAGACTTGGCGCGACCTGTTCCGGACACCATCCCGGAGAATCTGGCCGACCTTCCGGTCGATCTGCTGCCGCTGCACTCGGCCGCATCAGGGACCGAATTGTGGACGTGTGAGCTGCACGGCTCGGTTTACCCGGTGCAGCCGATTCTCGCACCGAGCCCTGCGGTACTCAGTTCGGTAATGCATCGCTCGCAGGTTCCGCTGTGGCTGCCTTGGCCGCTACCGCATCGCTGGGCGTTCAGCGGGGTCGCTTACGCGGGCGATCATCACACCGGTGCGCGCGCGACGGTGATAGCGGCCAGCGGGCCGTCCCCGTTCGGCGGCGAGGGCGACATGCTGCTGATCGCCGAGGAGATGGGGATAGGGCTGGGGGCCCGGTTCGCCGGCTTGGCCGGACCTGACCCCGGCCCGATCTTCGAGGACACCGCGGCGCACGCGAAGGTGTACGCGGCGGGCCGGCCGACCCCGATGTGGTCGGTGCCGGACACCGGCGATCGCGCGGTCTTCGTCGGCGAGGCGCGCGGCATGTGGCTGTGGCTGGTGCTGTGGCCAGCGCTGGCCGGCACGCTGCTGTACGAGGACATGGTGCTCACCGACCTGCGCGACGCGGGCTCGGAGATCGCGCACCTGCCCGTCGGCTCCCTCTCCTCGCGCTTCTTCGCTTGATCCCGGCGCGCGACCGCGTCCAGACCGCGGAGCGCGTCCCGGTAAGGTGATTGGCGTTCGGCCGGTGATCACCTGCTTGGTGTTGGACGACTCGGGATCAGGATGCGCATCGATCTGCATACGCACAGCTCATGCTCGGACGGCACTGACACCCCGACCGAACTGGTCGAGGCCGCCAAAGCCGCGGGCTTGGACGTCGTCGCGCTCACCGACCACGACACCACGGCCGGCTGGGACGAGGCCGCCGCGGCCGGCGAGCGTTTCGGCGTGACCGTGGTGCCGGGCGCCGAACTGTCCTGCCGGCTGAACGGCATTCAGATCCACCTGCTCGGCTATCGCTTCGACCGCGCCGAGCCGCAGTTCGCCCGCGAGCGCAACCTGCTGCGCGACGACCGCGAGCGGCGCGCGGAGTTGATCGTGCAGCGCTGCCGGGAGCTGGGCGCGCCGATCACCTGGCAGCGGGTGCGGGAAATCGCGGGTAACGCCTCGATCGGCCGACCACATGTGGCCAGTGCGCTGGTCGAGGCCGGAGTGGTCGGCTCGGTGGACGAGGCGTTCTCCTCCGACTGGCTGGCGGACGGCGGGCGCGCCTATGTCGATAAGTACGCGCTCGATCCGTACCGCGCGCTGGATCTGCTGCGCGCCTCGGGCGGTGTCGCGGTCTTCGCGCACCCGGCGGCGGGTCGCCGCGGCCGGATCGTGACGGATGATCAGATCGCGGACCTGGCGAAGGCGGGGCTGCGCGGCATCGAGGTCGACCATGTGGACCACGACGCGGCGGCGCGCGCCCGGATCAGGGATCTGGCCGCGCAGCTCGGCCTGGTACCGACCGGTTCGAGCGACTACCACGGCGAGCGCAAGACCGTGCGCATTGGTCAGAACACCACGGCGCCTGAGGCGTACGAGGCGTTGTTCGCGTGAATCTCACCCTGTTCGGCACCTCGTTCATCACGCTTTTCGTGATCATGGACCCGCCGGGTACCGTGCCGATCTTCCTCGCGCTGACCTCTGGGCGCTCGCAGCGGGCCCGCCGTCGTCTGGCGCGGCAGGCCGCCCTGGTCTCGCTCGTGGTCATCTCCTGCTTCGCCGCGTTCGGGCAGCAGATCCTGAAATACCTGGGCATCACGGTGCCCGCGCTGGAGGGCTCCGGCGGCCTGCTGCTCCTGCTCATCGCGCTGGAACTGCTGACCGGTCGCGCGGACGAACCGAGCGAGACGGCGGACGTCAACGTCGCGATGGTGCCGCTCGGCACGCCGCTGCTCGCCGGGCCTGGCGCGATCGTCGCGGTGATCCTGTTCGTGCAGCGGATCCACGCGGTGGGGGACTTCCTCGCTGTGGCGGCCGCGATCCTGCTCACTCATGTGATCATCTGGCTGACCATGCGATTTTCGGTGTACATCATCCGGGTGATCAAGGATTCCGGGGTCACGCTGGTGACCCGGATCGCCGGTCTGCTCCTGGCCGCCATCGCGGTGCAGATGGTCGCGGACGCGGCGATCGCCTTCTCCAAGACCGCCTGAGCGCCCGTCAGCCGAGCCAGAACTCCAGCAGGCTGTCCGCGACGAAGCCGGGCTGATCGGTGTTGGGGGAGTGGCCGGCGCCCGGGATGAGCGCGAACTCGGCGCCGAGCCGGTCCGCCGTCTCCCGCAGCAGCTGCGCCGACCAGACATCCTCGTCGGCGCCGGTCATGATCAGGCAGGGCAGGTCCCAGGCGTCCAGCAGCGCCTTGAGGTCGTCGGTGCGGTCGGGTTCATGCAGCAGCCGGCGCGCCATGGCGAAGATCGATCCGGGGTCGTTCGCCAGCCAGCGGCGCAGCAGGAACGCGCTCACCAGCGGATAGGGGTGCTGATCCATCGGGCTCAGTTCGTGGATCTGTTGCAGCGTCAGCTGGTCCGCCACGGAAAGCAGCAGCTCGAGCCGGTCGCGCGAGGCCTTGCCGAGTACCGCGGCCGGTCCGGAGTCGAGGAAGGTCACCGAGGCGAGCGGAAGCAGCGCGCCGAGGCTCGGGTCTTGCTCGGGCTCGGCCTGCGCGTCGAAGTGGGCGCCGAGCACCGCCTCGCGGACGGTGTGTCCGCCGAACGAGTGGCCAAGCAGGTGCACCGGCTGCCGCGTCTCGGCCGCGAGCCGGCGCACCAGCACGCGGATGTCGGACCCGAACACGCTGGAGCCATGGCCCTTGCCTGCCGCGCCTGACTCGGCATAACCGGCCGGGTCGGCTAGCCCGGTCGAGTCGCATTGGCCGCGTTGATCGATGGCGAGCACGTGCACGCCCGCCGCGGTGAGCGGTTCGAGGATGTGGAGGAAGTCCTCCTTGGACCCGGTGAACCCTGGCACCAGCAGCGTCGCCGCCACTGCCGGGCGGTCCGGTCGCGCTTCGATCGCGGCGAGCGAGCCGTCCGGCACCGGCAGATCGACGCGCCGGGCGCAGCGCGGCAGGACCGTGGAGAGAGGCGTAGACACGTTGCGCTCCGTGGGTGATCTGCCGCGTTGTCCCGGACTCCTGCTACTGCTACTCGGCCTCCGAGGTCTCGACCACGGGCTCAGCTGCCGCCGACTTGCGGCTGCGGCTGGCCCGCACTCGGGTGCGGCGCGGGTTCGCGACCGGCCCGGCGGCGTCCTCGTCGGACGCTGCTGCTCCCGCCTCGGCCGTGGCGACGGCCTCGACAACCGGCTTGCGGGTCCGAGTGCGCTTGCGCGGCTCGGCGGCAACCGGCCCGGGGCCTTCCGACTGGACCGCGTCGATCGCGGGAACAGCGCCCGGGGCCGCGTCGACCTCAACCTTCGCGGCGGCCTGCTTGCGGGTCCGGGTGCGCTTGCGCGGCTCGGCCTGCTCGGCGGCCGCCTGCTCGATCGGCGACTCGGCCGAAACAGCGGGCTGTGCCTCGCGCGCCGGAACGATCGGTCCGGCGAGCGATCCGGGAGCCAGCTTCACGCTGCCGCCGCCTGCCGCCCCGGCCGGCTTGCGGGAACGGGACCGCTTGCGCGCAACCGGCTCCGTGCCCAGGGCCGCCTCGGTGGCGGGGACCGGCTCGGCCGGGTGATCGGCGCCGCCCGTCACGCTCTTGATCGTGGCCGTCTCGATGTTGACCGCCTCGATCTCGACGGACGCGCTTGGCGCTCCATCGGCGGACTGCCCGACCTCCTGGCCGCGCCGGGTCCGGCTGCGCTGCCGAGGCGTGCGCGCGGGGCGCTCCTGCTTCGGCGCCTCCTTGGGACCCCGCCGAGCGCCGCCACCGCCGCGCGGCGCGCGGCCACGGCCGGTCTCGCCCAGGTCCTCGATCTCCTCAGCTTCCAGGCCCTCGCGCACGCGCTCCCGACGCGGCAGCACACCCTTGATGCCCTCGGGAATGCCGAGGTCCTGGTAAAGCTGCGGCGAGGTTGAATAAAGCTCCGCCGGCTCGGGGAACGACAAGCCGAGCGCCTTGTTGATCAGTTGCCAGCGCGGCACCTCGTCCCAGTCGACGAAGGTCACCGCGATGCCCTTGGCCCCGGCGCGGCCAGTGCGGCCGGTCCGGTGCATGTACACCTTCTCGTCCTCGGGGCACTGGAAATTGATCACGTGCGTGACGCCCTCGACGTCGATGCCGCGCGCGGCCACGTCGGTGGCCACCAGCACGTCGATCTTGCCGTTGCGGAACGCGCGCAGCGCCTGCTCGCGCGCGCCCTGCCCGAGGTCACCGTGGACCGCGGCGACCGCGAAGTGACGGTCCGACAGCTCTTCGGCGATCTTCGCCACGGTGCGCTTGGTGCGCGCGAAGACCATGGCCAGCCCGCGGCCGTCAGCCTGCAGGATGCGCGCGAGCATCTCCACCTTGTCGAGGGAGTGCGCGCGATAGACGAAGTGCTCAATGGCCTTGACCATGGTGCCCTCGTCGGCCGGGTCGGCGGCGCGGATGTGCGTCGGCCGGGACATGTACCGGCGGGCCAGCGAGATGACCTGGCCGGGCATGGTCGCGGAGAACAGCATGGTCTGCCGGCCGACCGGGAGCTGCGCGATGATCCGCTCGACGTCGGGCAGGAAGCCCAGGTCCAGCATCTCGTCGGCCTCGTCGAGCACGAGCGTGCGCACGCCGCCGAGCTCCAGGTGCTGCTGGCGGGTCAGGTCGAGCAGCCGGCCGGGGGTGCCGACCGCGACGTCGATGCCCGCGCGCAGGGCGGCGACCTGCGGCTCGTAGGCGCGGCCGCCGTACAGTGCGTGCACCCGGATCGCGCGGACCTTGCCCGCGTCCAGCAGGTCATTGGTGACCTGAACGGCCAGCTCACGGGTCGGTACGACGACGAGAGCCTGCGGCGCGCCGTGCGCGGGCGTCTGCCCGGCGGGGGCGGCGGAACGCGAGCGGCGCCGGCGGCGCGAACCGCCGGAGGTCGCGGAAGCGTCGGTCGCCGCGGCGGCGGAAGTCGCTGCGGCGTCTTCGATGGTCGGTTCGGAGCCGGGACCGCTGACGCGCTGAAGCACCGGGATGCCGAAAGCGAGGGTCTTGCCGGTGCCGGTCTTGGCCTGCCCGATCACGTCCGAGCCGGTCAGCGCGACCGGGATGGTCGCGGACTGGATCGGGAACGGAGCGGTGATGCCGAGCGCGTCGAGCGCCTCGACGGTCTCCGGGAGCACGCCGAGTTCGGCGAAGCTGTGGGCGGGAGCGACCGCCTCGACGTCGGTGGCCGGGACGGCCAGCGCGGTGTCGTTGTCGTTGTCGTTGTCGATGGTGTCTGTTGTGCTTGAAAGCTGTTCGTGGATGCTGATGGTCTTGACCTTTTCGTCCTCGGTGACGGCGGGCGCCCCGGAGAGTCCAGCCTGGTCGCGGCACTTGGGCCGCGGGCTGCTCGACCGGGGTTCAGCCGGGCGTCGGCGAGGACCGCGCCGGGCGTGCGGGCCCGGGCCGGTGCCGCCGGGTCTTCACCCGACCAATCGCAGGGCCGCTGCCGTCGTCGTCAGAGGCGGGCCGTGCGGTCGGAGCCGATCGGGGTGCGTTCGGCCGACCGGGCATCCTGTACGGATCGGCGGGTCCCGGGTTGCGCCCGAGCCTCCGCCGATGCAGTCAAGTCACCATATTACCAGGCGGTTCGCCAACGATCGAGTACGCTGCGTTATGTGCTGGCTGACCTCACAAAATCACCCGCGGGCGCGGCGATTTACGCGGCACTCGCCGAGCTTGAGCGCCTGGCCACCCTCCTACCGCTCGCGCCAAGCCTCGCGGACCGGATGGGCGTCGCCGAGGTGATCGCGCAGCGGCACGGGCGTTACCGGGAACTGCTCGATCGCTTCGGCGAGGCGGGCGACCCGCGACCGGCCATGGCGGCGGCGGCGCCGGCGCTGGACGATGCGCGCAGGCGGGTCGAGTCGACGGACTGGTGGGAGGCGCTGGCGGCGACGCTCCTCGGCGCGGCGCTCACCGACGAGTTGTTCGAGATCCTGGTCGGGGGACCGATCGGGGCGGCGGCGGCAGCTGCGGCTGAGCCGGAGCGAATCGGCGAGGCGTCAGCCGGCGTCGACGCGAATGCCGACGAAGAATGGGCGGCGCGGCGGTTGCGCGCGGCACTCGCCGAGGACGCGGTGTTGGCGGCGCGGATCGCGATGTGGGGCCGCCGCCTGGTCGGCGAGGCGATCGTGCTGGCCCGCGAGTTCGGCGGCGAGCGCTATCCGGAACTCGCCGACAAGTTGGCCGTGAGCCACGCCCGCAGGCTTGACGACCTCGGTCTGGCCGGCTGAGCGCGGCCGGGATCAGAGCCGGACGAACTCAGCGCGGCAGGCGGACTGTCAGAAGTTCTGCTGATCAGCTGGTTACAGCGCGCCGAACCCGACGCGGCGGGCGGCCGGCTCGCCGATCTCGACGTAGGCCAGCCGGTCGGCGGGAACGATCACCTTGCGACCCTTGTCGTCATTGAGCACGAGCAGGCCGGTCTTCCCGGTGAGCGCGGCGGAAACCGCCTTCTCCACCTCTTCGGCGCTCAGCTCGGACTCCAGCGAGAGCTCGCGAGCCGCGTGCTGCACACCGATCTTGATCTCCACGGTGGTTGGTTCCTTCCACGTAGACACAGAAGACGCTAGAACGAAGCCTACGTGTTCGATGGGGCGGTACTGCGTCGATCCGCCCGCCGTTCTGCTCTAGGCGAACAGGGAACAGTGAGCGGCAACAGTGATCACTGGTGCGGACGGTTCTCGTGTCCGCACCCTGTTCGCAAGCTCACAGGTGCGGACGGTGTCGATGCCCGCACCCTCTTCGCAAGCTCAGAGATGCGGGACGGTTCTCATGCCCGCACCCTCTTCGCAAGCTCAGAGATGCGGGAAACCAGCAATCCCGCGCCAGGCGAGCTGCGAGATCAGCTGCGCGGCGGTGTCGCGCGGAATCGGCATCCCGGCCGACAGCCAGTAGCGCGCGGTGACCTGCGAGATGCCGGTCAGGCCGACCGCGAGCACCATCGCCTCTTCCTGCCCGAGCCCGGTGTCCTCCGCGATCACCGCGCTGATGAGCCGCGCGCAGTCCAACTCCGCCTTGTTCACCCGCTCGCGCACGGCCTGCTCGTTCACCAGGTCGGACTCGAACACCAACCGGAACGCGCCGCTCTCGTGCTCGACGAAGCGGAAATAAGCGTTCATCGTCGCGGCGACCCGCTGCTTGTTGTCAGAGGTCGATTCAAGCGCGGTGCGCACCGCCTGGACCAGGGTTTCGCAGTGCTGGTCAAGCAGCGCGAGGTAGAGCTCGAGCTTGCCCGGGAAGTGTTGGTAGAGCACCGGCTTCGACACACCCGCACGGTCCGCGATGTCGTCCATCGCGGCGGCGTGGTAGCCCTGGGCGACGAAGACCTCCTGCGCCGCGCCGAGCAGTTGGGTGCGTCGGGCCAGCCGCGGAAGCCGGGCCGACCGGGGACGGTCGTCGGCGCTGTAAAGCGTTTCGGCTGTACTCACGGTGCCTCTGTTGCCTCTGTCGGGTGCGCGGGTGAAGCAGGTCACACGTATCCTACGCGCCGGTAACCTCTTCAAGCCAGGCTGGCAGCTCGCCCAGCTGCGACCTACCGGTATTCGTCCTCGTCCACCGGCACGGAAACGGCCTGCTCAGCGGCGTCCGCCGGATCGACCTCCAGCGGCACCTCCGGCTCCGGCCGGGCCGCAAGTCGCTCGTCCCGCGCGTCCTCGTCCACCGGCAGCGACTGCTCGGCGGCATCGGGCTCCGGGGCCCCGTACTCGTCGGTGAACTGCTGCTCGGTCATGGTCGGACCCCTCGTCTGGTGGGTTTACACCCTTAATCGACGACTTTACGCCGATCTCACGCTGCGGTCCCCATTGACGGGAATGGCGGCGGGAGTGGCACGGTTACCTGAAAAGACTTCTTCAAACACGAGTGAGGGGACCGGCTGTGTCCGCAGCGTCTGTGAAGCTGCCCCCGTTGGTCGAGCCGGCCGCGGAGTTGACCGTTGACGAGGTGCGCCGGTACTCGCGCCACCTGATCATCCCGGAAGTCGCCATGGACGGCCAGAAGCGCCTCAAGAACGCGAGGGTGCTCTGTGTCGGTGCCGGCGGCCTGGGCTCACCGGCGCTGATGTACCTGGCCGCGGCCGGCGTCGGCACGCTCGGCATCGTCGAGTTCGACACGGTGGACGAGTCCAACCTGCAGCGCCAGATCATCCACGGCCAGTCAGACATCGGGCGGTCCAAGGCCGAGTCCGCGCGCGACTCGGTGCGCGAGATCAACCCGTACGTGAACGTGGTCCTGCACGAGGAGCGGCTGGACTCCGAGAACGTGATGGAGATCTTCGCGCAGTACGACCTGATCGTCGACGGCACGGACAACTTCGCCACGCGCTACCTCGTCAACGACGCGTGCGTGCTGCTGAACAAGCCGTACGTGTGGGGATCGATCTACCGCTTCGACGGCCAGGCCTCAGTGTTCTGGTCCGAGTACGGCCCCTGCTACCGCTGCCTTTACCCGGAGCCCCCGCCCCCCGGCATGGTGCCCTCCTGCGCCGAGGGCGGCGTGCTCGGCGTGCTGTGCGGCTCGATCGGGGGCATCCAGGTCACCGAGGCCATCAAGGTGCTCACGGGTGTCGGCGAGCCGTTGGTCGGCCGCCTGATGATTTACGACGCCCTTGAGATGACGTACCGCTCGGTCAAGGTGCGTAAGGACCCGGAGTGCGCGGTCTGCGGCAAGAACCCGACGGTCACCGAGCTGATCGACTACGAGGCGTTCTGCGGCGCGGTCTCCGACGAGGCGATCGAGGCCGCCAAGGACTCGACCATCACTCCGCGCACCCTCAAGCAGTGGATCGATGACGGCGAGAACATTCAGATCATCGACGTGCGCGAGCCCGCCGAGTACGAGATCGTGTCGATCGACGGCGCCACGCTGATCCCCAAGAACGAGTTCATCATGGGTGAGGCGCTCGCGAAGCTGCCGCAGGACAAGCGGATCGTGCTGCACTGCAAGACCGGTGTGCGCTCGGCCGAGGTGTTGGCGATCGTGAAGTCGGCCGGTTTCTCCGACGCGGTGCACGTCGGCTCGGGCATCGTCGGCTGGGTTAACCAGATCGAGCCGGAGAAGCCGATCTACTAGCCGATCAGTTCGTCAGCCGAGGCTGGCTGACTGATCGTCAGAACGCTCTCGGTTGACGGCTCGTCAGCTACGCACGTCACGGCGACGTTTACGCATCTACAGCGCACCCTTGCGCTGTAGATGCGCAAACGCGAAGTACCCCGGAATCACCGGCAGATAGGTGCGCAGCAGGCGGAAGATGAACACCGCCGGGGTTCCGACGAGGGCGGGAAGGCCGCCGATGCTGGTGAGCGCACCGGCCATGGCGAGTTCCACGGTGCCGATGCCGCTCGGCACCGGAATGACCGAACCGATTGCCTGCGCGGTGAGGAAGACCACCGCGGTAGTCGCGTACGAGATGTTGGCGTGCGGCGAGATCGTCAGGACCGACGCCCATAGGCACAGCGCGTTCATCAAGGACAGCAGGATCGTGCCGCCGAGTCCGATCGACAGCTTCCGCGGGTTCTGCGCCACGTCCAGCAGCCGCGGCAGCGTCCCCTCGAAAAACGGCTTGAGCCGGGCCACCGCATATTTACGCAGCGGTTTGACGCCGATGGTCACCATGGCGATGACGCCGATCGCCAGCAGGATCGCGATGACGACTGTGGACGGCGCGAAGCTGTGTGCGCCGGTTCCGGTATTCGCGATGAAGCTGAACGCGGCGATCAGCGCGATGTGCATGATGAAGCCGACCGCCTGCGAAGCGCCTACCGCGCTGACCGCCGGGCCGGTGCCGATGCCCTGCTTCTGCAGATAACGCGTGTTGAGCGCGACGCCGCCTACCGCCGCGGGGGCCACGATCGAGACGAACCCGGCCGCGACTTGCACCAGGAAGTTGCGCACCACCGGCAGGCGCTCCGGGATGAACCCGGTCAGCACCATGCCGGCCGCGACATACGTCATCACCGAGGCGAACACCGCGACCATCGCCCACCACGGCGAGGCGGTGGCCAGAATCTTGGAAAGGCTCAGATTCGAGCTGGCCAGCTGATACAGCACCAGATACGCGGCGACCAGGCCGGCCGCGACGGTCAGCAGGGTGCGCGGCCGTAGCCGCTCGAGCTTGACCGGCTCGGCCACCCACGTCGCCTGCGGCTGGTAAGTCAGGATCTGCTCGCGAATGCGCTGCAAGAGGTCCTTGGATTTGCGGACCGCTGTGCGCGTCGTGCGCGTGAGCACGACGGGTTGGAGCATAGGCAGCGCTGCACCCATTGCATCGGCGCCGAGTACCTGAGCGCCGATGCGTACCGTGCGCTCTGGTCCGTACCGCAGCGCCAGAGTGGCCATCAGCTCCGCGGTGTCGAGCCGGGTCTGCAACGCGCTCGCCGCGATCTCTCCATTGCGTAGGTCAAGCAGCCACACTTGGCCATCGCGGTCCACCAGCAACGAGTCGAGCGCGAACCGGCGGTGCGCGGCCTGGTGAAGCTGCATCTGCTGCTGGAGCTGCCAGATCCGGGTGAGCAACTCGTCGGTCAGCTCGTCGGGAGTCAGCTTCTCCAGCGTCCGGCCCTCGACGCGCTCGTACGCGAGCACCGCGGCGTCAGCGCTCAGTTCACGCACCGCGACGAGACGCGGCGTCCGGATGCCCGCATCGCGCAGTGCGTAGGACATCAACGCTTCCTGGTCCACCGCGCGCCTAAGCGACAGCAGGTTGCGACGTTGGGCGGGGCCGCGCAGCCTGATCCGCCGATACAGCCGGTAGACCAGACCAACCGCCTGCCTGTCCCGGTCGAGCACGGTGACGTCTAGCAGGCGTCCATCATGCGTATCGGCTTCATAGCGTCTGGTGTCCTCTGTCTCGCCGATCCATCGGCAGGCCACCGGCTGAAGGCCTGCGTCGAACAGCGAGGTGACTACGTCGTAACCGGTCGGCCTGGCA
Source organism: Actinocrinis sp. (assembly GCA_035763685.1). GTDB lineage: Bacteria > Actinomycetota > Actinomycetes > Streptomycetales > Catenulisporaceae > Actinocrinis. Next base: position 11,990 of record DASUAR010000334.1, read on the forward strand.
TTCACCACGCCGCGTGCGTAGCGCCACCCGAACGCCACGGTACGGCCAAACAGGAAGGTCACCATCAGACCGACCAGCGCGCTGTTCCCGTTGATCAATGTGGCCACCGCGTAGGTGAGCACGCATGACCAGGTGAAGGTCTGCAGCGCGGGCCGGTCACCGAACCCGATGATGGTGAGGAAGGCGATGACCGTGGCGATATATACGTGCAGCGGCGTCGTCGTGCTGCTGGCCAGATGCCGGGTCAGCACCTCGGAGAGCCAGTCGGGTGACGTGTTGGAGTCGATCCACAGGTTGAGCAGGCTCGCGCCCAGATAGGCGACCGCCGCGGCGATGACGCCGTCCGCGACCCGGCGGCCCTCGTGCCGATAGAGGCGCTCGATCGCGAGCCCGACCGGGATGACTGCGGTGGCGATGTTGGTCAGCAGTGTGATGGTGGACAGGAACAGCTGCGGCGCGAGGGTGATGCTGTTGTGGATATCCGTTTCGAGACCGGTGGTCGTGCTCGCACCGGGTACCGCGAGCAGCAGCACGATGGCGATCAGCCCGGTCTCGAAGAGCAACCGCATCAGGTCCGGCGGTCGTCTTATCCGACGAGGCTCTGGCGGCTCGTCCACGGTGATCTGAGCGGGTAACATCACTGGCTGCATCGGCTTGGGCACGCCGGAAACAGGCTTGGCCGAGTCACGGGTGGTACTGCCACCACTGTGCACGCTCACTGGGCCCCTGTCTCCGTGCTCACGATTTACCGCAGTCCCGATCTGCGTACGCACGCTCGTCCCTATCGTTACCTATCCGGATGCTTGCACGCAGCCCGGGTGAGCGGCGTCCCCCGTTTACCGCAGATATCCTGGCGGCTTCGACGACGGCGGAAATCCATCCGAGGGTTGATTGTGACGCAGCCAAGTCTCGTTCCGGCGGCTGACCCCGACGCTCCGGCGTACGCCCGCAGGGTGCTCGCGGTGGTGCGGTCCATTCCGCGTGGCAAGGTGATGACTTACGGTGACATAGCCGAATACCTGGAGGACGGCGGCGCGCGGCAGGTCGGCGCGGTGATGTCCCGGCATGGCAGCGGGGTGCCGTGGTGGAGGGTGGTCAACGCCTCGGGGGCGCTGCCGCCGCAGCTGCGCGGCGAGGCGGCGCAGCACTACGCGGAAGAGGGCACGCCGTATGACAAGTCTCGCGAACGGGTGAATCTGCGCGCGGCCCGTTGGGATGGACGCTGAAATCCGCGCTGCCGGTCCGCTAGTTATCCACAACCTCTTTCCGAGTTTGACTCTGTTGTCGGCGGTTTGTGCTGTCATGGCCAATGTCGGTCCCCAGCGATGAACGGATCGGCCTCGGCCGGCGGGAACGGAAGGAGGTGTGGTCGGCGATGAGTACTGCGGCGGCATCGCGATCGGCCGCGCCGTTCCGTCTGTTGAGCCCGCCGCTGGCCTATCCGAGCGGCGGCCTGCGGCTTGACGAGCGGCAGCGCCGGGTGGTCGAGCACCGCGGCGGGCCGCTGCTGGTGCTGGCCGGGCCGGGCACCGGGAAGACGACGACGCTGGTCGAGGCGGTGCTGGATCGCACCAGGGGGCCGGACGCGCTGAGCGCCGACGAGATCCTGGTGCTCACCTTCAGCCGCGCGGCCGCCGCCGAGTTGCGCGACCGGATCGGCGCGCGCCTGATCCCCGGGGCGGGCGCGCCGACCGCGACCACCTTCCACTCGTTCTGCTTCGGACTGGTCGGCCAGTATCAGGAGCCGGAGCTGTTCGGCGACCCGCTGCGGCTGCTCTCCGGGCCGGAGCAGGACGTGGTGATCCGGGAGCTGGTGCGCGGCACGATCGACGCCGGCGGCTGGGGACCCGGACCCGGCGGCTGGCCGCAGTCGCTGCGGGCCGCGCTGGGCACCCGTGGCTTCGCCGAGGAGCTGCGAGCGGTCCTGCTGCGCGCCCGCGACCTGGGTCTGGATCCGGAGGACCTGGCCGAATTCGCGGCGCGGGCGGATCGGACCGACTGGCGGGCGGCCGCGCGCTTCTACGCCGAGTATCTGGACGTGGTCGACGCCCGGGGCGTGCTCGACTACACCGAGCTGGTGCACCGCGCGGTGCTGCTCGGCGAGACGGACGAGGTCCGCGAGCTGCTGCGCCGCAGGTATCGCGCGGTCTTCGTCGACGAGTACCAGGACACTGACTCTGCTCAGGTGCGGCTGCTCAAGGCGCTTGCCGGAGACGGGCGCGACCTCGTCGCGGTCGGCGATCCGGACCAGTCGATCTATGCGTTCCGTGGCGCGGACCTCGGCGGCATCCTGGACTTCCCCGAGGCGTTCCGCCGCCGCGATGGCGGCGCCGCCGAGATCGTCGTGTTGCAGAACAGCAGGCGCGCCGGGCCGACGCTGCTCAAGGCCTCGCGGCAGGTCGCCAAGCGCATACCGATCGCTCGGCTGCCGGCCGAACAGGTTCGGGAGCACCGGGACCTGACCGCGGTGGAGGCCGAGTCGGCTTCGGAACCCGCGCAGTCGACCGCACTGCGGAACAACCCGTACGGCGTCGGCCGAGTCGAGGCGATCGTCTTCCCCGACGAGGCGGCCGAACTGGCCACGCTCGCGGACCTGCTGCGGCGCGCGCACCTGGAGCACGGCGTGCTGTGGGAGGACATGGCGGTGCTGGTCCGTGACGGCCAGCAGTTGGCTCCGGTGCGCCGCGCGCTGCTGTCGGCGAACGTTCCGGCCGAGGTGCTGGGCGACGATCTGCCGCTGGCTCAGGAACCCGCGGTGGCCACGCTGCTGACCGCGCTGCGCTGCGCTGCGGAACCCGCCGCGCTTACGCCGGACACCGCCCGTGAACTGCTGACGGGTCCGCTCGGCGGCATGGACAGCGGCGACCTGCGGCGCCTTGGCCGGGCACTGCGCGCGGAGGAACAGGCCGCGCTCGCGGCGGCGCGTCGACGACGCGGCCAAGCCGTGGCCGGCGAGGCGGAAAGTGCCGCGCTCGCAGCGCCTGACGAGGCATCAGCCGGCGCCGAGTCCGGTTCGGCGGACCAGAGTGGATTCGGCGAGGCGTCACCGCTTGATGCGGGACTTGCTGAAGGCGCGCAGGCCGCGGAATCGGTCGCGGCCGCGGATGCCGACGTAGCAGACTCCGTGCCAGCCGCGCGTCCGGCCGAGCACCTGATCCGCGAAGCCGTCGCGGATCCCCGGCTGCTCGTCACGCTCGACCCACAGGTCGCCGGTCCGGCCCTGGTCGTCGCTCGACTGCTGCAAGCCGCGCAACACCAGCTCGCCGAAGGCGGCGTCGTCGAGGACGCGCTGTGGCTGCTGTGGAATGGCGACGCCCACGCCCGACCGCCAATGCGCACCGGCTGGCCTGAGCGGCTGCGGCGCTCCGTCGAGCGTGGCGGTTCGGCCGGCCGGCTCGCGGATCGCGACCTTGACGCGGTCATCGCCCTGTTCGCGCAGGCCGCACGCGCCCAGGAGCGGACCGGGTACGTCGGCGTGACCGACTTCATCAGCGGTCTTCAAGCGCAGGCGATAGCGGCCGACACACTCGCCGCAAAGGTGTCGCGGGGTGGCGCGGTGCAGGTGCTCACCGCGCACCGGTCGAAGGGCTTGGAGTGGCGCCTCGTCGTGGTCGCCGGTGTACAAGAGGGGTTGTGGCCGGACCTGCGGCGGCGCGGGTCGCTACTGGAACCGGACCGCATCGGCCGCACCGGGTTGACCGAACCGCTTTCGCCGGCGGCCATACTCGCGGAGGAACGCCGGCTGTTTTATGTCGCGATCACGCGTGCTCGTGAGCGACTGATCGTCGCGGCCGTCGACGGCGAGGACGAGGATGGCGAGACGCCGTCGCGGTTTCTGCGCGAACTGGGTGTCGAGGTGCGTCAGTCGGTGGGGATCCGGCGCCGCCGTCCGCTCAATCTCGCCGCCCTCATCGCCGAGTTGCGCCGCTGCGCCACCGATCCGGCCGCTCACCCGCGGCTGCGCGCGGAGGCGATCCGCCGCCTGGCTCGGCTCGCCGCGGCGACCGCGCCGGACGGGGCGCGCCTGGTGCCGAACGCGCATCCGCGCCAGTGGTGGGGCCTCTACGACTACACCGAGAACGATTCGCCGATCGCCGACCCGGCCGCCGCGGTGCCGCTCTCGGCGAGCGCGGTCGGCGCCCTCGATGCGTGCGGCCTGCGCTGGTTTCTCGAGCACCAGGCCTCGGCGAAGGAACCGTCCACCGATGCTCAGGGCATCGGCGTGCTCTTCCACGCGCTCGCGGAGGAAGTGGCGGTCGGAAAGACGAAGGCTGACATCGATGTTCTGATGGACCGGCTCGATCGGGTCTGGGACACCTTGCCGTTCGAAGCTGCGTGGAAGTCAGAGCAGGAGAAGCGCGCGGCGCGCCGCGCGCTGGAGCGCTTCCTCGTCTGGCATGACGGCCGCGCCGACGGCCGGGTCGTGGCCGCGGCGGAGCACAAGTTCGACGAGTCGCTCACCATCGGCGGCGTGCCGGTGCGGCTGCGCGGCGCGATCGACCGGATCGAGACGGACGCGGAAAATCGGGTCTACCTCGTGGATTTCAAGACCTCGGTCAATCCGAAGACGAAGGCGGAGGCGGCGAAGGACCCGCAGCTCGGCGTGTACCAGTTGGTCGTCGAGGCCGGGGCCTTCGCGACGACTGCGCGCTCCGATGAAGCAGAGCCCGCTCAAGCGGGGTCCGATGAATCGGAGCTCGGTGAATCGGAGCGCGCGGAGCCGGAAACCGTGACGGTCGCGCAGGCGGAACTGGTCTATCCGCGAGACCGCAGCGATACGCCGGGCCCGACTGTGCTGGTCCAGCCGGGCCACAGCACGCAGACCGATCCGGAGTGGGCGGCCAGGTTGGTGGCTGAGGTCGCGCAGCGCGTGCTCGATGAGCGCTTCCACGCCTATGGCAACAGCAGTGCGTGCGGCATCTGCCGGCTGAAGAAGGCCTGCCCGAAGCAGCCGCAGGGCCGGGAGCTGCCGACATGAGCGGGGAGTGGACGCCGTCGTGGGATGACCTCCCGGATGACCCTCATGCCCCGTACGACTCGGGCGAGGACACGTGGCGCGCGCAGGAGCAGCGTTCTACGAACCAGCGCATTGAGACGCCACGCGACCTCGCGCGGGTCCTCGGCGTGCCGTACACCGAGGAACAGCTGGCGGCGATCACCGCACCACTCGAACCCGGCGTGATCGTGGCCGGCGCGGGCTCGGGAAAGACCACGGTGATGGCCGCGCGCGTGGTCTGGCTCGTCGCCACCGGATGGGTCGGCCCGGGCGAGGTACTCGGCCTGACCTTCACCAACAAGGCCGCCGCCGAGCTGCGTGAGCGGGTACGAACCGCGCTCGCCGCCGCGGGCTTCGGCGCAGCGCAAGAAGCCGACTTCGACGATCCGGGCCCCGAACCGGCGCCGGACGAGCTGGGCGAACCCGTCATCTCCACGTATCACGCCTATGCCGACCGGCTCATCAAGGAGCACGGCCTGCGGCTCGGCCTCGAACCTTCGACGCGGCTGCTCGCCGACGCCAGCAGATACACCCTCGCCGCGCGCGTGGTGCGCAACGCGACCGGACCGTTCGACGCGCTGCGCGGCAGCATCAGCAACATCACCCGCGACCTGATCGACCTCGACGCGGAGCTGTCCGAGCACGTGGTCGGCTCGGCGCGGCTGGCCGAGTTCGACCGGGCCTTCGCCGAGGCCGCCGAGCCGTACCGAGACCCGGTCACGGGCAAGTCGATCAGGGCCGTGAACCGGCGCACCAACAAGCGCGGCGCGATCTACGAGCGCTACCTCGACGCGGCGGCCAAGGCCAGGGAACGCGGCGAACTGCTCACCTTGGTCGAGGAATACCGCAAGCTCAAGGCGAGCCGCGACCTGATGGACTTCGGCGACCAGATGGCCATCGGCACTCGGCTGGCCGAGGAGGCGCCCGAGGTCGGCGCGATCGAACGCGGCAAATACCGGGTGATCCTGCTCGATGAGTATCAGGACACTTCGGTCGCGCAACGCCGCATGCTCAGTGCGCTGTTCAGCGGCCCCGATCCGGAGCGCGGGCTTGGCCAGGCCGTCACCGCGGTCGGCGATCCGTGCCAGTCCATCTACGGCTGGCGCGGCGCCTCCGCGGCGAACATCGACCAGTTCCCCGAGCACTTCCCGCGCGCGGACGGCCGACCGGCGCGCGTTTACCCGCTGACCGAGAACCGCCGCAGCGGCGGGCGGCTGCTGGCCTTCGCCAACGACCAGTCGGTGCCGCTACGGGAGCACCACGACTCGGTGCGCCGGCTTGAACCAGCGGCGGAGAAAGCAGACCTCGGATACGCGGTGGCCGCGCTGCTGCCGACGTACGCCGAGGAAGTGCGCTGGCTGGCCGACCAGATCCAGGACCTGGACGGCCGGGTTCCGTGGTCGCAGGTCGCGGTCCTGGTCAGAAAGGGAGACCACATCCCCGAGCTCTACGCCGAGCTGCACGGCCGCGGCGTTCCGGTCGAGGTCGTTGGCCTCTCCGGTCTGCTCGACCTGCCGGAGGTCGCGGATCTCGTCGCGATGCTCGACGTGCTCGACGACCCGATCGCCAACGCCTCGCTGGTCCGGCTGCTGGCCGGGCCGCGCTGGCGGATCGGACCGCGTGACCTGGCGCTGCTCGGCAAGCGGGCGAGGGAGCTGGTGCGGGTCCCGGTGCAGCCTGGCGCGAGCGCGCTGGACCAGGCGGCGGCGAACAGCGACCCGACCGACGTCGTTTCGCTCAGCGACGCTCTCGCGGACCCGGGCGGCGAACTGCCCTACTCGGCCGAGGCGCGGCGACGCTTCGCTCGTTTCGCCGCCGAGATCCGCAGGCTGCGCCGCAGCCTGTCCGAGCCCGTACTCGATGTGCTGCACCGAATCCTGCAAGAGACCGGCCTCGAGGTGGAGATCGCCGCCTCACCGGCCGCGTTCCGGCAGCGCTGCGCCGACACGGTCGGTGCGTTCCTTCATGTCGCGGGCGCATTCTCCGGACTGGAGGGAGAGCACTCCGCCACCGCGTTCCGCGCTTTTCTGCGAGCCAGCGCGGAGCATGAACGCGGCCTGGACATCGACCTGCCGCCGACCGCGGCCCAGACCGTCAAAATCCTGACGATGCACAAGGCCAAGGGGCTGGAGTGGGAAGTCGTGGTCGTCCCGCACCAGCACGAGGAGCCGGCCAAGATCGACAAGTGGACGGCGAAGCGTTCGAAACTGCCCAACGAGCTGCGCGGCGACCCGATGCCGCGGCTCGGCCCGCAGCGCGACAAGGCCGACTTCGAGGACTTCGATGCGCACATGCGCGAGCATGCCGAGCTCGAAAGTCAGCGGCTCAACTACGTCACGCTGACCCGGGCCAAATCGCGGCTGATCGCCTCGAGTCATCGGTGGGGTCCGACGCAGACGACGCCGCGCAAGCCGAACGCGATGCTCACCGCGCTGCACGAGCACTGCCTTGCCGACCCGGCGAACGGCGAGGTGGCGGTTTGGGCGCCGCCGCCTGGCAACGCGGAAAGCAATCCGGCGCTGGCCGCGGCGCGCGAGGTGGCCTGGCCGCCGGACGTGAACGGCGAGACGAGGGACCGGCGCAGAGAAGCGGCTGAGGCGGTGCTGGCCGAACTGCGCGCGATGCGGGAAGCGCAGGCGCACGCAGCTGCGCGTGCGGAGACGGATGCGGATTCCGCGCGGGAATCAGGTTCCGATCATGCCGCGGGCGATCCGGCACGCCGGCCGGCGCAGGAGCTGTCGCGCGAGCCGCACGACGCCGGTGACGCATCGCAGCGGTCTGCCGGCGAGCTGCCGCCGCACTTGCGCGCCACGATCACCAGCTGGGACGCCGACATCGAGGCCTTGCTCGGTGAGCTGGAACGGGCGCATCAAGTGCGCTTCGAAGTCCCGATGCCGCGCACCCTGTCCGCGACCCGCCTGGTGTCCTACGCGGCCGACCCGGATGCTTTCGCAGAGGAACTGTTCCGGCCGATGCCGCGCCCACCGGCCCCGCAGGCGCGCCGCGGCACCGAGTTCCACGCCTGGGTCGAGCGGCGCTTCGGCCAGCAGGCCCTCTTCGACGAGGACGAACTCGATCTGCTCGCCGAGGACGAGGAGATCGACGGGCACGAAGATCTGGCCGGACTGCAAGCGGCGTTCCTGCGCACCCCATACGCGAACCGTGAGCCCTACCGGGTCGAAGCACCCTTCCAATTGGTGCTCGGCAGCCACATAGTGCGCGGCCGGATCGATGCCGTCTACCGCGAACCGGACGGCACATACGAGGTCGTCGACTGGAAGACGAACCGCGCAGCGAACGCCGATCCGCTCCAGCTCGCCATCTACCGGCTCGCCTGGGCCGAGCTGACCGCGGTGCCGATCGAGCAGGTGCGTGCCGCCTTCCTCTATGTGCGCACCGGGCTGATTGAGCGACCTGACGATCTTCCCGATCGCGCGGCGCTGGAACGGCTGCTCGCGGCTCGAACCGAACCGAGCTGACCCGGCTGTGGTCTCGGCGGCACCGGTTCCAATCCGGTTCCGTCCACCGGTGATCCGGCGCTGATTCGGCGCTGATCCGGCATCGACCGGCGTCGCGTCGTCGTGACATCGCGCCCGGCGGACCGAATACGCACGGTGACCGCGGATCACGGTATGGCGAAAGAGATGCGAACAGTATTGAATTCGTCACCGCAGGTCGCTGAAACGACGTACCCTGTCTTCACCGTGACCACCGCAACACACCTGGACCCCAGGCGTCCCGAGCGCACAGAGGAAGCGCTACGTGCGCACGCCCACCCTGCGCGTAAGGCGCCGGTTTCGCGCGTCCCGCGCCGGGCCTGGCGGATCGTCGTCTACGCGGCGCCGGCGCTGTGGGTGGCCTGCATCGTGGCGCTGAGCCTGGCGCTGCAACTCGGCGTCCAACTGACGCCGCTGCTCGCCGCCGCACCTGCCATCGCCTGCGCCGGAACGGGACGCCGCCAGTGCATCGCGCTCGGCTGCGCCTGCGCGCTGCTCGCCCTGCTGCCGTTCCAGCCCGGCTCCGAGGAGTTCGGCGAACGGCTCGTGATCGCGCCGACCATCCTCATCGTCACCTTCGCCACCTACCTCGTCGCCCAACGCCGACTGCGTACGCAGCGTGCCTATGACGAGGTGCGGCAGATCGCGGAGGTGACTCAGCGGGTGCTGCTGCGTCCGGTGCCCGCGCGCGTCGGCCCGATCGTGACGGCCGTGGAGTACCTGTCCGCGGCCAGCGGCGCGCAGATCGGCGGCGACTTCTACGAGATCATCGAGACTCCGTTCGGCGTGCGCGCGATCCTCGGCGACATGCGTGGCAACGGGCTCGACGCGGTGAGCGGAGCCTCCGCACTGCTTGGCGCATTCCGCGAGGCCGGCGCGGTCGAACCGGCCCTCGAAGCGGTGGCCGCACGGCTCGACGCAGCATTGGCCCGCCGCGCTTCGGAGATACGACGCGCGGAACTCGCGCGGCTGACGCAGCCGCAGCCACAGCCGGAACTCGGCGGTCAGGGCAGCGCAATAGCGGACGCGCACCGCGACGCGCACGCCGAAACCTGGGCCGAGGACTTCGCGACCGCGGTCCTCGTGCAGATCCCCTTCGGCGGCACGGACGAGAGCCGGCCCGACGACCCGGACGCCGCCGCCGAAGCGACGCTCGTGCTGTGCGGGCATCCCTCTCCCTTCCTGGTGCACGGCGCCGAGACGCGGCCCATCGAGTCCGCCGCGTGCAGCCTGCCCCTGGGGCTCGGCTCGCTCGTCTCCGAGCCGTACGCCGCCACCGCGATCACCGTGCCGTTCGGACCCGATGACGCGCTCGTGCTCTACACCGACGGCGTCTCGGACGCGCGCGCCCGCGGCGGCACCTTCTTCCCGCTCGAATCGACGCTGCGCGGGGTATGTGACCTGCCGCCGGACACGATCGCCGGCTTCCTGCGCGGCCGGCTGCTCGAGCACATGCGCGGCGAGCTGAACGACGACGCCGCGCTGCTCGTGTTGCGCCGCGAGGCCTGAAAAGTCACCCTCGGACCATCCAGATCTCCGGTCGCATCGCGAAACACCCATGCGGACGCACCGGAACGCCTGGTACAAACGGCGAAAGGCAGCGCACAGGCCGCTAACGCCGCCGAAGCCGCCGGTCCGCCGCGAGAGCGGCCGCGCCCTGGAGTTGAGTCACGTGGAGTTCAAGCAGTCCCGGAAGCTGTCCGAGGTCCAGTACGACCTGCGCGGTCCGGTCCTCACCAGGGCCAAGCAGCTGGAGGCCGAGGGGCACTCGATCCTCAAGCTCAACATCGGCAACCCGGCCCCGTTCGGCTTCGAGGCCCCGGACGAGCTGGTGCAGGACGTCATCCTCGGCCTGCCGGACTCCAACGGCTACGGCGACTCCAAGGGCCTGCCCTCGGCCCGGCGCGCGGTCGTGCAGTCCTACCAGACCCGCGGCCTCGTCGGCATCGACATCGAGGACGTGTACATCGGCAACGGCGTGTCCGAGCTGATCGGCATGGTGCTCAACGCGCTGCTTGACAACGGCGACGAGGTGCTGATCCCGGCGCCCGACTATCCGCTGTGGACCGGGGCCACCGCGCTGGCCGGCGGGCGGCCGGTGCACTACATGTGCGACGAACAGTCCGACTGGTTCCCCGACGTCGCCGACATCGAGTCGAAGATCACCCCGCGCACCAAGGCGATCGTGATCATCAACCCGAACAACCCCACCGGCGCGGTCTACTCGCGGCAGGTCGTCTCCGAGCTGGTCGAGGTGGCCCGGCGGCATCAGCTGCTGGTGTTGTCCGACGAGATCTACGACAAGATCCTCTACGACGACGCCGTGCACCGGCCGACCGCGCTCTCCTGCCCCGACCTGCTGACCATCACCTTCAACGGCCTGTCCAAGACGTACCGCGCGGCGGGCTACCGGATCGGCTGGATGGTGCTCAGCGGCCCGAAGGAGCACGCCGCGGACTACATCCAGGGCCTCGACATCCTCGCCAACCTGCGGCTCGGCCCGAACGTCCCGGTGCAGCACGCGATCCAGGCCGCGCTCGGCGGCTTCCAGTCCATCGATCGGCTCACCGAGCCCGGCGGCCGCCTGTGGGAGCAGCGCAACCGCACCTATGAGCTGCTGAACCAGATCCCGGGCGTCTCCTGCACCAAGCCGCAGGGCGCGATCTACGCTTTCCCGCGGCTCGACCCCAGCGTCTACAAGATCAACGACGATGAGCAGTTCGTCATGGACCTGCTCAACGCGGAGAAGATGCTCGTCATGCACGGCACCGCGTTCAACTGGCCGAACCCGGACCACTTCCGGATTGTGACGCTGCCTCGGGTGCGCGACCTTGAAGAGGCCATCGCCGGCCTCGGCCGCTTCCTCGCGACCTACCAGCAGTGACCGGTCGCACCGGACGGTAGGGTCGGATCATGTCCACCGACAGCACACTTTCCGTTCGGACCTTTATCGAGCAGAACTCGGCCGGGTTCGTCGAAGACCTCAAGGACTGGCTGCGCATCCCCTCAGTCTCCGGCGACCCCGATCGGGTCGAAGACGTGCGGGCCTCGGCCGAATGGCTTGCCGCGAAGCTGCGCGCCACCGGTTTCCCGACCGTGGAGATCTGGGAGACCGCGGCCGGCGCCGGCCTGCCCACCGTGTTCGCCGAGTGGCCTTCCGGCGACCCCGACGCGCCGACCGTGGCGGTATACGGCCACCACGACGTTCAGCCCGCGACCCCGCTTGAGCTGTGGGAGACTGCGCCGTTCGAGCCGACCGTGCGCGACGGCAAGCTCTTCGGCCGCGGCGCCTCCGACGACAAGGGCCAGATCTTCTTCCACGTGCTCGGCGTGCGCGCGCACCTGGCCGCGACCGGCCGCACCGCGCCCGCGGTGAACCTGAAGCTGATCGTCGAGGGGGAGGAGGAGTCCGGCTCGCCGAACTTCGCCCCGCTGCTGCGCGACCACGCCGAACGGCTGGCCTGTGACGTCGTGGTCGTCTCGGACACCGGCATGTGGGACAGGGACACCCCGTCGACGGTCACCGGTATGCGTGGCCTGATCGCCGCGCAGATCGACGCGCGCGGCCCGAGCGGCGATGTGCACTCAGGTTCCTTCGGCGGTGCCATCCCGAACCCGATCACCGAGCTGGTCCGGTTGCTGGCGGGCCTGCACGACGAGGACCGGCACGTCACGCTGCCCGGCTTCTACGACGGCATCGTCGAGTTGTCCGAGCGCGAGCGCCAGCTGTTCGCGAAGCTGCCCTTCGACGAGGCCGCCTGGCTGCACACCGCCAAGTCCCCGGCCGCCGTCGGCGAGGCCGGATTCAGCACCCTTGAGCGGATCTGGGCGCGGCCGACCGCCGAGATCAACGGGATCTGGGGCGGGCACGCCGGGCACGGCTCGAAGACCATAGTGCCGTCCGAGGCGCACGCCAAGCTCTCCTTCCGGCTGGTCGCTGGTCAGGACCCGGCGCAGGTGCGTAAGGGCCTTGAGGCGTGGCTCGCCGAGCGTATGCCCGAGTGGATCGAGTACGAACTCTCCTTCGAGGGCGAGGGGGTGCGCCCGTGCCTCACCCCGCTGGACCATCCCGCGCTGCAATCCATCACCCGCGCGCTCGGCCGTGCCTTCGCCGCGGACCCGGACGGTGAGCGGCGCGAGATCCTCTACACCCGCGAAGGCGGTTCCGGGCCCGAGGCCGACTTGCAGGACGTGCTCGCCGCGCCGGTGGTCTTCCTCGGCGTCTCGCTGCCTGAGGACGGATGGCACGCCCCGAACGAGCGCGTGGACGTGGCGAACCTGCTCAAGGGCGCCGAGGCCGCGGCTTACCTGTGGGAAGATCTCGCCGGGAACAAGTGATTACGCAGCGTCGTTGCAGACGTGGGGTGCCGCTGGGTACCCGCCCAAGGGAGGGAAACGAGCGATGGCCGACCACCGCGACGCGGCGACCGGACCGCTCGGACGGCTCGCCTTGGCGCGCGGCGCCGTAGACCGCACCGCTGAGCTTCGGCTCGACGAACTGGCCCTCGCCGCCGCCTGGTCGAACCCGGACACCCGGGTGCTGGTGGTCAGCGAGGGCCGGGCGTTCGTGCTCGACGTGCCGGATCCCGTCGTGCCAGGCGCGACCAAGCCGCGGTTGGTGACCCTGCCTTCGTACGACGCCCCGGAAGGCGACCGCTTTCTACTCGGCCGGGACGAGAACGGCTACACCTACTTCGCGGTTCCCGCCGAGACGCTGCCTGGCCGCATGGACGGCGACGCACGGCCCGCGTCGCTGCGTGAGGTCGGCGTGCAGCTCTCGGACCGGGATGCCGGCCTGCTGACGCACGCGGTCGCGCTCGAGCACTGGCATCGCAGCCACCGCTACTGCTCGCGCTGCGGCCAGCCGACCGAGGTCGCCGCGGCCGGGCACATCCGCCGCTGCGCGAACTGCGGAACCGAGCACTACCCGCGTACCGACCCGGCCGTGATCATGGCGGTCACCGATGCCGACGAACGGCTGCTGCTCGGTCGCGGCTCCGCCTGGGACCAGCGCCGCTTCTCCGTCCTGGCCGGCTTTGTCGAGCCGGGGGAGTCGCTGGAGCAGGCGGTCGCCCGCGAGGTGGCCGAGGAGGCCGGGTTGACCGTGACCTCGGTGACCTACCTGGGCAGCCAGCCATGGCCGTTCCCATGCAGCCTGATGCTCGGTTTCACGGCGACCGTGGACGACCCGGAGCGGGTGCGCGCGGACGGCGAAGAGGTGCTGGAAGTGCGCTGGTTCACCCGCGCCGAACTGGCCGAGGCGGCGGCGTCCGGGGAGGTCGTGCTCTCCGGCCAGATCTCGATCGCGCGCTCGCTGATCGAGCACTGGTACGGCGGCCCGCTGGCCGAGGCACCGCGCTAGGCGGTGTTGGGGAATGTCTCAAGGGGCGAATCCGGTGATCGACTTCGCCTGGACGCACGGCCGAAACGCCCACAGACCACCGGTATGAGGACGCTGCGGCCGCACGCCCAGGCTCGTCGCGCAGTGAACCATCTGCGCCTGGCGGCGCGTGGCGATTCGCCATCACGATCCCCGACAAAGCGGCGGCCGGATCGTTGCCTTGACACATTCCCCAACACCGCCTAGTTGCCGGGATCCGGGATGAACTGTTCGACCGGCCCGGTGCTGGTCTCGGTGACGCTCATGTTCACACCCGGAATCAGGGACGGAACGTTCGCGGTGACCGTCACGGAAACGGTCCAGCCGGCCGCGCCCGGAGCGCCGCTGTTCCCTGTGCTCACACACGCGGTCGTCGGACCGTTGCCGCAGTTGCTCTTCAGCAGGCTCGGCGCCAGCTGGTTGATCCACACGACGGCCTTCGCCTTGGCGTCACCGGACCAGTCCTCGGCCGGATTGCCCGCCTCGGCTCGGGCGACGCGCGCGCCCTCCTGGGCGGCGGCGATCGCGACATGCCGGGCAAAGAAGTAGACCGCGAACTGGACCGTGGCGAAGATCAGGAAGAACAGCACCGGCGTGAGGAAGACGAACTCGATCGCCGAGACGCCGCGCTCCGGGTTTTCCCGGACGGCGTCCCGGCGGCGTCGAACGCCCCCGTGCTTCATCGGTTCAGCAGCCCTTGTTCGCGCCGGTGGCGCCCTGGATACACTTCGTGACGTCCGTCGTCTTGTTCTGCAACGCCTGCGAGATGAAGTATCCGACCGTCGCGACGATCGTCACCACGATCATCGAGATCACGACCCACTCGACGGCGGACGCGCCACGTTCCAACTCGCCGGAACGGACCCGTGCGATCCGGGCGCGCAGGCTCACCCACGCGTATTGCAGCGCTGCGTCACTGCCGAACAGCTTGCCCATCGCAGTTCCCTCCATTCGGTCGTGCCACGGTCAGCGCAACTGGAAGATGCGTACTGTGGCAGGGTAGAGAATGAAGATCAGGAACCCGGCGCACAGCAGCATCTGCGCCACCAGCATCGACTGGGAACGCGCGCCGGCCTTTCCCTCCATCTCTGCGATCTCCCGCCGCCGCATGGTCTCGGCGCGGGAGGACAATGAGGCGCGTACCTTCGCGCCGTCGTCCGCCACCAGGTTCAGGGCGGCCCCCAGATCGGTCAGCTCTTTGATACCGAGGTCGGTGCCGAGGTTGCCGAGCGCGGCCCACTGCGGGACGCCGGTCAGCCGCGCGTCGGTCAGGCAGTCGCGCAGCCGGCGCAGCGCCCAGCCGTCGCTGACTTCGGCGGCCGACACCAGCGCCTCGGGCAGGCCGCGGCCGCCCGCGAGGTTCATCGACACCAGGTCCAGGTAGGCCGCGACCACACGGCGGAAATCCTCGCGTTTCGCGGCGGCGTCCCGGCGCACTTCCAGATCCGGCAGCATGAAGAAGAGCCCTGCGAAGGCCAGCGCCAGCCAGAGCGGCACCAGCGGGGTCAGCCGCAGGCCCCACACCCAGGCGACGCCGAAGACGAACGGCCCGACGAAGAACCCGACCGCGCCGAGCCCCACCTTCGTCGCCAGGAACTGCTGCCAGGGGCGCTCCAGCAGCGCGAGGTCGGCGCGCACCGAACGCTGCTCCCAACCACGGCTCGCGTAGAACCGCGCGACCTGCCAGCCGAACCGCTCTCGCATCGAGTTCGGCGCCGTGGCCGGCGCGCCGACCAGGCCGCGGGCGCGCAACTCATCGATCCGCGCCACCCGCGCGGCCGCGCCCGGCCTCGACGGAATCAGCGCCCTGATGAAAACGTAGACGCCGAATCCGCAGAACGCGCCAAGGAGCACTTCGAAAAGCATCAGCGTGCCCCCGCCCCTGGCCACGTCATCGCCGGATCGACGACGCTGAACTGCCCCTGCGGCGGCTCGGGGACCGGCGCCTTGAGCAGGAACCGGCTTGGCGCGTCGACCCTGGCCAACCGCCGCAGCCACCAGAAGCCGAGGCCGAACAGCGCCAGCACCACG
The DNA here is from genome assembly GCA_035763685.1 of Actinocrinis sp. GTDB lineage: Bacteria > Actinomycetota > Actinomycetes > Streptomycetales > Catenulisporaceae > Actinocrinis. The sequence continues at coordinate 27,894 of DASUAR010000334.1, forward strand.
GTGAGCACGGCCTCGCCGAGCAGCGTCCCGTACGGCGCGACGAAGTTGCGGTTCAGGACCGCCATGCCCAGTACGAAGGCCAGCACCGATCCGACGATGATCTGTACCGAGCGGCGCGTCCCGGCGCGCTGCGCGAGCACCCGCTGGCGCATGTCCACTTCTTCGCGGGCTGATTTGCCCAGTGCGGTGAGCACGTCGCGCAGGCCCGGACCGCGCAGCTTGGAATTCAGGATCAGCGCCGCGATCACCAGGTCGGAGGACGGATCGTTCAGATCGTCCGCGAGCAGTTGCAGGGATTCGGCCAGCGGCATGCGGCCGCGCAGGCGGTCGAGCAGGGCGTCGAGGTGTGGTCGGAGGACGGGGTCGGCGCCGCGCGCCGAGGCCGGGATCGCCTGCTCCAGACCAACCGCGCCGGCGATCGTGTCGCGCAGCGATTCGGTCCACATCGCCAGCGCCTCGACCCGGCGCATCGCCAGCTTCTCCGCGCCGGCGCCGCCGAACAGCTGGTTCCAGAAGAACATCAGCACGGCCGCGCCGATGCCGAGCACCGGCCACTGGCTGGCGAGTCCGGCCAGCAGCCCGACGCCGAGCGCGATGATGACGCGCTGGCCGGTCTTACGCAGCGCCTCGGCGTGGATCGCCGTCTCAGGGCCCTTCGGCTTGCTGCGCCAGCCGATCAGACCGGCGACGACCAAGCCGAGGCCCAGGCCGATCACGGCGCCGGCGAGGATCGCGAGCGCGGTGCCCTGGGTGAACAGTTCGCCGGGATTCATGGCTTCACCGCCACAATCCGCTGGGCACGTAGCCGTGCGCGACCAACTCGTCGAGGCACGAGATCGGAGAGTGCGGCACGGACCGCCCGTCCAGTCCCGGCATGAACACCTCGGATGAGAGCACCCTGCCGTCCACCCCGTTGACCTCGCGCACCGAGGAGACGAAGCGGCGCAGCGTGCCGCCGCGCGCATAGTCGTTGCGCTTCTCGATGAAGACGACGAAGTCGATGGCGCCCGCGATCAGCATGTGCGAGGCCTCGACCGGCAGCCGCTCATTGGCTTGCAGCGCGTACGTCGAGATGCGGTTGAAGACCTCCAGCGAGGAGTTCGCGTGGATCGTCGAGAGCGAGCCGTCGTTGCCCTGCGACATGGCGTTGAGCATCGTGACGATCTCGTCGCCCAGGACCTCGCCGACGATGACGCGCGACGGGTTCATGCGCAGCGAGCGGCGCACCAGCTCCGCCATCGAGATGGCGCCGAGACCCTCCGAGTTGGGCAGCCGTTCCTCGAACGCCACCACGTTCGGATGTAACTCAGGGAACTGCTCCAGGCCGAGTTCGAGTGCCCGCTCGACGGTGATCAGGCGCTCGTGCGACGGAATCTCGTTGGCCATGGCCCGCAGCAGCGTGGTCTTGCCGGCGTTGGTCGAGCCCGCGATCATCAGGTTCTTGCGTGCGGAGACGGCGGCGGACAGGAACGAGCCGAGTTCGGGCACGATCGTGCCGTTTCCGACCAGGTCGGAGAGGAACACCTTGCCGAGCCGCGCGCGGCGGATGGAGATCGCCGGGCGGCGGGTCACGTCCATCACCGCGGACAGCCGCGAGCCGTCCGGCAGCCGCAGGTCCAGCTGTGGGTTCGCCGAGTCGAACGGACGCGAGGACAGTCCCGAGTAGGCGCCGAGGATCTGGATCAGTTCGACCAGTTCCTCGTCGGTCTCGGCCACCGGCTCGCCCATGACCTCGCGGCCGTCGGCGTAGGAGAGGAAGACCCGGTCGCAACCGTTGACATCGATGTTCTCGATCTCCGGATCGTCGAGCAGCGGCTGGAGCCGGCCGACGCCGAACAAAGCGGCGTGGATGCCGGAGGCCAGCGCCTCCTCCTCCTCGGCGTTCGGCGGGGTGCGCCCGCTGTTGACCTCGCCGCGCGCGTGCTCTTCGAGCACTTGGCCGATGACCGCGCGGGCGTACTGGCGCTCGTCCTCGCCGGTCATCGGCGGCAGACTGGAGAGCTGATCCAGCCGACGCTGCTCCGCCAGTCGGTCGCCGACCTCCTGGCGCAACCGCTTGACGAGTCCGTGGTCCATCAGGCCCCCATCACGGTCTGTCCGGCCGGTCCGGGGTGCGGTGGCTGCGTCGCCGGATACTGCTGCGGCCGGGCTGGGCGCGGCGGTGCATCTGGGGGCTGCACGGGATGTGTGAACTGTGTGGGCTGCACAGGCTGCTGCACCGGCGGTGTCGGCGGGCCGACACGGCTGAGGCCGTAGCGTCTGGTGACCGACTGCGCGACGTCACGCGCCGAGCGGATCAGCAGCGACTTGTCCACGCGGGCTCGACCCCGGCCGTTGAGCGCGGCCGCGCCGTCCGGGTCGTCTGCGATGACGCCGAGCACTTCGCCGCCGCCGGCCGTCACCGACAGCAGTTCGCCTACCTGGCCGGCCACGCGCCGTGCGTCCTTCGGCGGCGCGATGAGCACGACGCCGATCGGCGGACGCGCCAGCGAGGCAGAAGAGCCCTGATTGCCATGCAGCCGATTCGTCAAACCATTGACACGGTCTCGTACATGCGCTATCTGCTCAGCGTCGGCGCGGGCGATCAGCAGCACCAGCGCCGCGTACGGCATCAGCTCGAGGGCCGGCGAGTCTGGCCCGACCCGGCCGCAGTCCGCGATGACGTCCGCGCCGTACGGAATGGTGGCGTAGTGGTCGAAGCAGCGGCCGAGCTGAGCCCAGTGCCCGGAGACCGCGCCGGCCTGCTCTGCGGTGCCAAGGCCGACGACGACCTCGAGTCCGCCGGTGATCCGCTGGATGTGCTCGGGCAGCGAGTGCGCCTCGAAGCCGCGGCGCGCCGAGATGGCGATCGAGAGCATGCCGCGGTTCGGGTCGAGCGGACCGCCGTGGTCGGCGACCATCCGGTAAACCAGGTCGCCGCCGTGCGGATCACACTCGGCGACCAGCGCGCGGCGCGGCCAACAGGCAGCGAGGGCCACCGCGCTGGTGGTGGCCCCGGGCGAGCCCTTGTCTGCCGCGACGACAATCAGTGCCATGATTCGCCCGGCCCGGCTACGGGGTGTGCTTGTCGAAGACGAGCACCAGGTTGGTGCCGGAGGACGCCTGCGTCACGTCGTTCGCGTACTGCTGGTCCAGCACCAGCGAGACATCGAGGCTGCCGTTCGGGCTCATCGTGCCGACGTCGTACACACGCACGTTCGCCACGATCGGCACCGTCGTGAAACCGTCGGCCAGGAAGTCGCGTCCGTTCTTGTCATGGTTGCCGTTCGTCACGTAATAGGCGCTGACGGTGTCTCCGACCTGGATGCCGACCGGGTACTGGCCGTCCTTGAGCGCGAGACCGACGACCTCCTGCCCCGGCGCAAGCGGCAGCGCATCGGTGAGCATCTGGCCGACGAGCAGCGTGCCCGCCACCAGGTCGGTGCGCGCCGTGTACCCCTTCAGCGCACCGGCCTGGGCCTGCTTCCAAGTGACATAGCTGATGCTGGAGTCGACCGCGACCGTCACCTCGCTGATCTCGTCCGGCGTGATCGCCTGACCCTGCGGCACCCGTTTGACGATCTCGACGACGCCGACACGATTCTTCGCCTGCTGCTGGAGGTAGACCGAGGCGAGCGCACCGACCAGCACCAGCAGCAGCCCGAGCGCGGCGAGGGCCGGCTTGCGGTCGCGCGGCGCGGAGGGGATGTGCACGGTAGCCGGGGGCGGCACGGAACCGGCGCCGGGCGCAGGGCGGGCCGTCACTGCTGAAGCAGAGGGCTTCCACCCGCCAGCGCTCGGCGGCGCTCCGTTGTCGTTGCTGCTCGTCACGGTGTTCAGGCCCCCGGCCACTCGGATCGTAAAGGGTCGTGCGTAGCTTCCGGCCCGGGTCGGATGCTGATAGTACCCGCGCGGTGACGCAGAAGAACAGACCCGGTGCGTTGACTTCCGGATACCTTTCCCCTGCACTCGCCCGCACACTGTCCCACGCCGGATTTCGGGCGGTCCGATCACAAAAGATTCGGTTAAATCCGCCTTCTGCGACTACCCGCACATTACCCCGACCGGTACTATCCGTACCCGAGTTGTCAACATCGTGCCACGAGTCCGCCTTGACACCCCGCGGATCTCGTGAGGACGGGAACCTGAGTCCATGCGCCGTCGCAGCCCGTTGTCCATCCTCGCGGCGAGTACCGCGCTGCCCGTCGCCGCCTGCCTACTGGCCGGATTGGCCGGCTGCGGCACGCCGGCGTCGCAGCCGAACGCCGCGCTGCCCGCGGGCGGCTCCGGGGCGACGCCCTCGGTGACGGCGTCGCCGAGTTCGACGCTCGCGGTGCACATCCCGGCCGACTACCACGTGGACATCGAGCTCAACCCGACCGGCGACCCAGCTCAAGACACGTTCCTAGCGCGCACGCGCGACATGCTCATGGCGTACGAACAGGCGGTCTCCAGCAACGCTCCGAACGACGGCCTCTACCAGAGCCTTACCACGTCGTTCGCGCGCGGGAATCTGTATTCGATGATCAGTGTCTTCTCGCAGGCGGGCGAGCGGCCGACCGGCTCGGTGCGCTTTTACCGGTTCACCGTGAAGCTCACCGGGAAGGTGGCGGACGTGTTCTTCTGTCAGGACACCTCGAAGGTGGTGCCGGTCAGCTTCAAGACCGGGCAGCGGAAGGGAGCGGCCGCGACCGGCTCGTCCGCGTTCTCGTGGTGGGACACCGCTTTTAAGAAGAACTCCGGCGGAGCGTGGGCCATCGTGTACGCATCATCTCTGGTGGGGAGGGAATCGTGCATGTCATGAGGGCACGGACGTCGCGGTGGGTCGCGGCGGCGGCGCTGCTCGCCGGCATCGCCCTGACCACCGGAACCGCCACGAACGCGCAGGCGGACGGCGGCGGCCCCGGCGGCTTCTGGATCGCCACGCACGTCGAGCTGTCCGGCAGCGTTTGGCAGGGCGGCGGCTCGCCGTATGCTCCGGTTGGCTGGACGCCGCCGAAGTGCTGGCTGGAGCTCAATTCTGGCTACGGCGTCGATCCGGCGTACACACCGGACGGCTTCGCGGCTTACATGGCCCAGGTCTACGCCTTCTACCTGCACGCACAGGAAGACTCCATTAGGAACGCTTTCTACGCGATTTACCACGAGGGCCAGGGCGTCGATGCGGCAGTCGGGCTTACCAATCCGCCGTACAACCAGGGCGTGGGTGGCGGCAAGTGGTACGCGATCGCCTGCACACCCGACGCCGGCTACGGCGACTACGCGGCTGTCCAGGCAAGTTTGGGCGTTGCAAACCAGTACGAGGAGTGGTTCTGGCTCAGGGATGGGGCGCCGCCGGCGGGAGTGCCGGTCATCGACCCCGAACTGCTCGCCGAGTACGCCGCCGCCAACACCAAGGTCACGCCCGGCTGGCCGAACTTCAGCCCGGCGCTGAACGCGGTGCAGACCGTGAACCTGCCGACGCTGATCACAAACGCGGCGGGCACCAACGGGTTCAAGGAATACATCGCAGTGGCGACGCTGCCAGGCATACTGTCCAGCAAGGTCCGCGCTGATCCTGAATCCGTGACCTTCACGTCCAGCGGCCCGATGTCACCGTCTTCGGTGACCTGCACCTTCGACGCCGCAGGAAACATGCAGCCCTGTCAACTGACGTTCCTCAAGTCCACACCCCCCGACACGAGCTACACGATCACCGAGAGCAGCATGTGGAAAGTGACCTGGGACGGTGATCCAGGGGCCGGAGAACCCGGCTGGACTCGGCAGATCGGTCCGGTCGTGTTGCCCGCCGTCCCAGTAACCGTGCAGGAGATCCAGTCGATCGTCGGGCACTGAACCGGTCGCGCTGAATCAGCCCCAGAAGTTGAGCAGAATGGCGGCCCAGGCGCCGAGCAGGAGATACGGACCGTAGGGGATCTCCGTGCGGCGCCAGGGTTGGCGGCGTGCGGTGCGCACCGCGACGATGCCGACCGCGGCGAGGGCGGCGGCGAGCGTGCCGAGCAGGACTCCGGCGAAGACGGCCGGGATGGCGAGCCAGCCGAGGTAGAGGCCGATGACGCCGGCAAGTTTCACGTCGCCGTAGCCCATCGGGCCGAACATCGCGATAGCGTAGAAGATCCCGAACAGCACGGCCATCGCGACTAGAGCTGTGACGAGGTGCGTTACCGCACCGCTGTCGTGCGTAAGTACCGTGATCAGGCCGAAGCCCACGAGCCCGATGCCGTAGAGCGGGAAGACGATGCGGTTCGGCAGCAGTTTAGTGCGCGCGTCGATGATCGCGAGCGCGATGCTTCCCGCGGCAAATAGTGCGTACACGACGATGCTGACCGCGAGGGCGGCCCCGGTCAGGCTGAGGTTCGCGTGCGTCACTTCGGTGACTCTAGCGGTCGCGGTCCGTCACTCCGGGGGAACTGCACAAGTTGTGGAAAAGTGAAAACGCCCAACGCCCCGAACCGGACCGGATGAGCTTCCGGTCCAGGGCGTTACTCCGCGATGACTGCGGCTCTGATCTACGCCGGGACGACGTTCACCAGCTTCGGCGCGCGCACGATCACCGTTCGCACGCCCCGGCCGTCCAGCGCGCGCCGCACGCCGTCCGACGCCAGGGCCAGCTCGCGCAGCGCGTCCTCGCTGATGTCCGGCGAGACCTGCAGCTTGTCGCGCAGCTTGCCGGCGACCTGGACGACGCACGTCACCTCGTCCGCGACCAGGTACTGCGGGTCGGCCACCGGGAACGGCGTGTACGCCACCGTGCCCTCGTTGCCCAGCTTGTCCCACAGTTCCTCGGCCAGGTGCGGCGCGATCGGCGCGACCATCACGACCAGCGCCTCGGCCACGCTCCGCGGCACCTCGGGCAGCTTGGTCAGGTGGTTGTTCAGCACGATCAGCTTCGCGATGGCCGTGTTGAAGCGCAGGTTGTCCAGGTCCTCACGCACACCCGCGATCGCCGCGTGCAGCGCGCGCAGGGTCGGCAGGTCTGGCTCGACGTCGGCGACCTGGACGTTGCCGGTCTGCTCGTCGACGATGTTGCGCCAAACCCGCTGCAGGAAGCGGAACGAACCCGCGACCGCCTTCGTCTCCCAGGGCCTTGAGACCTCCAGCGGGCCCATCGACATCTCGTAGACGCGCAGCGTGTCGGCGCCGTAGGTGTCGCAGAACTCGTCCGGGGTCACCGAGTTCTTCAGCGACTTGCCCATCTTGCCGTACTCGCGGTTCACCTTCTGGCCGTGGAAGTAGTAGACGCCGTCGACTTCCTCCACTTCCTCGGCCGGTACGTATACGCCGCGGTCATCCGTGTAGGCATAGGCCTGGATGTAGCCCTGGTTGAACAGCTTGCGGAACGGCTCGGCCGACGACACGTGCCCCAGGTCGTACAGCACCTTGTGCCAGAACCGGGAGTACAGCAGGTGCAGCACCGCGTGTTCCGCACCACCGACGTACAGGTCGACGCCGCCAACGTCCTCTGCGTTACGCGGTCCCATCCAGTACTGCTCGACATCGACGCCGACGAACCGGTCCTCGTTGGTCGGGTCCAGGTAACGCAGCGGGTACCAGCAGGAGCCGGCCCACTGCGGCATGGTGTTGGTCTCCCGGCGGTACCTGCGCACGCCTCGGCCATCGCCCAGGTCCAGCTCCACCTCGACCCACTCGCTCGCGCGGGCCAGCGGCGGCGCGGGCTCGGAATGCGCGTCGTCGGGATCAACGGACTGCGGCGCGTAGTCGGCGATCTCCGGCAGCTCCAGCGGCAGCATGCGGTCGGGCAGGCCGATCGCGTGCGTGGGGTCTTCGGCGTCGTACACGATCGGGAACGGTTCGCCCCAGTAGCGCTGCCGGGAGAACAGCCAGTCGCGCAGCCGGTAGGTGACCGTGCCGGTGCCGTAGCCCTTCTCCTCCAGCCAGGCGATGATCCGCTTCTTCGCCTCGACGACCACCAGGCCGTCCAGCGAGATCTCCGGGTTGGCCGAGTTGACCGACTGAGCGTCGTAGGAGTCGAACGCCTCGGTCCACTCGTCGATGTCCTGCGACAGGCCGGCGCCGGGCGAGACCACGATCCGCATCGGCAGGTCGAAGGCCCGGGCGAACTCGAAGTCGCGCTGGTCGTGCGCGGGGACGGCCATGATCGCGCCGGTGCCGTAGCCCCACAGTACGTAGTCCGCGACGAACACCGGGACGCGCTCGCCGTTGACCGGGTTGATCGCGTAGGCGCCGGTGAACACGCCGGTCTTCTGCCGGCCCTCGGTCTGCCGCTCGACCTCGGTCTTCGCGGCGGCCTGCGCCTTGTACGCGGTGACGGCCTCGACCGGCGTGTCGTACCGCTCGGCGCCGCGCCACGCGTCCCTCGTGTCCTCGGGCCACGCGGCCGGCACGATCCGGTCGACCAGCGGGTGTTCGGGGGCCAGGACCATGTACGTCGCACCGAACAGCGTGTCGGGGCGGGTGGTGAAGACCTCGATCTCGCCGGCCGACGCCGCACGGGCCTCGGTGGTAGCGATCGGGAACCGCACCCGCGCGCCCTCGGACCGGCCGATCCAGTTGCGCTGCATCAGCTTGATCGGCTCCGGCCAGTCCAGCCGGTCCAGGTCGTCCAGCAGCCGGTCGCCGTAGGCGGTGATGCGCATCATCCACTGGCGCAGGTTGCGCTTGAACACCGGGTAGTTGCCGCGCTCGGAGCGGCCGTCCGCGGTGACCTCCTCGTTGGCCAGCACGGTGCCCAGGCCGGGGCACCAGTTGACCGGAGCCTCCGAGATATAGGCCAGCCGGTAGCCGTCGATCACGTCGGCGCGCTCCGGCGGCGTCAGGTCCGACCAGGCGCGCCCGTCCGGCGTGGCACGGGTGCCCGCCTCGAACTGCGCGGTCAGCTCAGTGATCGGCCGGGCCCGGCGCGCGTCGCGGTCGTACCAGGAGTTGAAGATCTGCAGGAAGATCCACTGGGTCCAGCGGTAGAAGGACACGTCGGTGGTCGCCACGCCGCGCCGCTTGTCGTGCGCCAGGCCGATCCGGTTGATCTGGGCCCGGTAGCGCTCGATGTTCTTCTCCGTGGTGACCCGCGGGTGCGTGCCGGTCTGCACCGCGTACTGCTCGGC
>DASUAR010000335.1:0-13458 GCA_035763685.1 Actinocrinis sp.
CTGGATGCCGAACCAGCCGCAGGCCACCAGCGCGCGCAGCAGCGCGGCCAGGTTCGCGCCGCGGATGCCGTAGAAGGCGCGGGCGAACACCGGGAACGGGATGCCGTACTTGGTGCCGGCGTGGCTGTTGAGCAGCATCGGTACCAGCACGATGAGGTTGCCGAGGGCGATGGTGATCAGCGCCTGCACCGGGTTCATCCCGGCCGCGATCAGGCTGGCGGCCAGGGTGTAGGTGACCAGGTTGTGCGACATGCCGATCCACAGCGCCGCGTAGTTGTAGAGGGACCAGGTGCGCCTGGCCACCGGTACGGGCAGCAGTTCCGGGTTGGCGTACGGGCTGTCGGCGAGTTCGCCCAGGTCGGCGAGCTCGACCTGGCCCTCGGTTTCGAGAGAGGCCACGGAGGGTGCTCCGATCGCGAGTGGGACGGGGCGACGTCCCCAGCGCCACCCGGCACGCGCTTGGCCCACGCCGGGGCGCGGTGCCCTCGGCGCGAGCCGGATCGGTGCCGAACTGTGCTGGTGGAGGGCAAGATGATGCCCGATCCCGCAGATCGGCGAACCACGCCGAACGCTAAATCTTCCTGACGGTGCCCGCGGGCAGCGCGAACGGTCCGTGTTCACGCTGACACGGTGCGTCGGACATTCGTCGGTTTCTACAGTGGCGGACGGGCCGGCCCGCGCGCCACGGTCCGCAGGCTGCCCCGGTTCAGTCGTAGCCGGCGGCGGGCGCCGGACCGTTGGCGATAACTCCAACGCGCGGCCTGCGGCGCTGCGCGGGCAGCGGAATGTGATGTGGGTCACTTTCGACGTGCAGGTGCGGCAGGATCCGGTCCAGCCAGGCCGGCAGCCACCAGTTCGCCCGGCCGAACAGGTGCATGACCGCCGGGACCAGGACGGTGCGCAGCACGAAGGCGTCCAGCGCCACCGCCGTGGCCAGGCCGATGCCGAACTCGCCGATCACCCGCTGGCTGCCGAAGGCGAAGGCGCAGAACACGCAGATCATGATCGTGGCGGCCGCGGTGATCACGCGGGCGGTCTCCACTTGGCCGATCTTCACCGCGCGGGCGTTGTCCCGGTGCCGCACCCATTCCTCGTGCATCCGGGAGACCAGGAAGACCTGATAGTCCATCGACAGGCCGAACAGGATGGCCACCATCATCACCGGCAGGAACGCCTCGACCGGCCCCGCCCCGCCCATGCCGAGCTTGTCCGAGCCCCAGCCCCACTCGAAGAACCCGGTGACCACGCCGAAGGAGGCGGCGGCGGCGATCAGGTTCATCACCGCCGCGGTCAGCGGCACCAGCAGGCAGCGGAAGGCGACCACCAGCAGCAGGAAACCGAGCGCGGCGATCAGCCCGACGAACAGCGGCAGCTTCCCGCCGAGCACCGAGGCGAAGTCCGCGTAGACCGCGGTGAGTCCGCCGACGTAGACCTTCAGGCCGCTGCCGGCCTCGGCCTCGGGGACCACCCGCTGCCGCAGCGTGGTGATGAGATTCGTGGTCTGCTTCGATTCCGGCGAGCTGGCCGGCACCACGTCGATCACTTCGGCGCGGCCGTCCGCCGACCGCGCCCCGATCTCGACCGCGGCGACGCCGGGTGTCTTCTCCAGCGAGGCGACCAGGTTCGTGAGCGCCGCCTTGTCGTGCGCGAGCGCGGCCTGGCTCACCGCCGCGCTCCCGGTTGTCGACGGAAGGTCAGCCACCAGTGTCAGCGGCCCGTTCACCCCCGGTCCGAAGCCCTCGGCCATCAGGTCGTATGCCTTGCGGGTCGTCGTGCCGGCCGGATCGTTGCCGGAGTCGGACGCACCGAGCCGCAGCGAGAGCACCGGCACCGCGAGCATGACCATCATCGCCAGCGCGACCAGGCTCATCAGCCGCGGCCGCCGTTCGACGCAGCCGGCCCAGCGCCGCCACCAGCCGCGCTTGTCCTCGGTGCCGTGTGTGTCTTCGCTCCACCCGCCGAGTTCCAGCCGCCGTCGCTCCCGCCTGCCGAACACGCGCAGCCCGAGCAGGCCGAGCGTCGCGGGCAGCAGGGTGAGCGAGGCCAGCACGGTGAACCCTACGGTCACCGAGGCGGCCAGCGCCACGCCGTCCAAGAAGCCGAGTCCGAGCACCATCATCCCGAGCAGCGCGATGCACACCGTCGCGCCCGCGAACAGCACCGCGCGGCCGGAGGTGTTCACGGCCGTGCCGATCGCCTCGCCGACCGGCAGCCCGGAGCGCAGCGCGGTGCGGAACCTGGTGACGATGAACAGCGCGTAGTCGATCCCGACGCCGAGTCCGATCAACGCGCCGAGCGTCGGGGCGAAGTCCGCGACGTTCATCGCGTGGCTGAGCAGTCCGATCGTGAGGATGCCGCCGCCGACGCCCGCCAGGCCGGTCAGGATCGGCAGCGCCATCGCGAACAGCGAGCCGAAGACCGCGAACAGCACGACCGCGGCGGCGATGATGCCGACCAGTTCGCTGTTCGAATTCGGGCTCTGCTCGGTGCCCTGCACCGCCGAGCCGCCGACTTCGACCTCTAGGCCGCCGGTCGAGGCCTGCTGCGCGGTCCGCACCAGCGTGCGCAGCGCAGCGGCGGAGGGCGCCGCCTTGCCGCCGTCGAGCTGGACCGAGGCGTACGCGGTGTGCCCGTCCGCACTGATCTGACCGCTACCGCCGCCGGCGTAAGGGCTCGACACTTCGATAACACCGGGCATCCGCGCTATCGAGCCGAGCGTCGTGCTGAGCCGCGACTCGACCGCCGCCGAGCGGACCGAACCGGCCGAGTCGTGCCAGACGACGGTGGCCGCGTCGCCGTTCTGCCCCGGGAATTCGGTACTCAGCAGCTGGTTCGCCTTTGCCGAGTCGGTGTTCTTCAGCGAGAACGAACTCGAGTACTTGCTGCCGGAGACCACCGCGGCCGCGCCAAGACCGATCAGCAGCGTGATCCAGAGCAGGACTACGGCCAGGCGGTGCCGATGGCACCAGCGCGCGAGTGCGGTCACTCGTTGTCTCCCGGGGTCGAACAGCGAGTGTCGCGCGTGCGGCGGAACGTGCTGTTGTACAAAAAGACGGCGGACTATTCGGTTGGCGGCAGAATGCTGACGTACGAGGTCTTGTTCGCCGAACTTCGGACATAAAGTGATCACTCGGCGAAAGCGGTGCCGAGTGGTGCACTCCGACCACCATGACAGAGTGAAGTGTTTTCCGGGACGGTTCCGGGGCAATTCTTACAGTCGTTTCATCGCGCGGGAGCGAACGCGGTGAGGTGACGTGGCGTTATAACCCTAGGAATTCGCGTGGTAACGCCAATACGAGGGCGAGAAAGTGGCGAGAATCACTACGCCGAGCACCACCGCGAGCCCGCCGCCGGCGACCGCGGCCTTCGTGCCGAGCGCGGCGCCGGCGATGCCGTGCACCAGATCCGCCAGGCGCGGGCCGCCTGCCACGACCACCGTGAAGACGCCCTGCATCCGCCCGCGCATCTCATCCGGCGCCGCCATCTGCAGGATCGAGCCGCGGAAGACCATCGAGACGAAGTCGGCCACGCCGCCGACCGCCAGGAAGAGGCAGGCCAGCAGGATCGAACCGGACAGGCCGAGCCCGATCATCGCCAGACCCCACGCCGCGACCGCGCCGATCGTCATGGCGCCGTGTCGGCCCACGCGCGTGTACGTCCCGGAGAGCAGCCCGCCGACCAGGGCGCCGGCCGGCATCGCGGCGAACAGCAGCCCGAGGGCGAGGTGGTTCGAGGCGTACGTCGTGGCGGCCAGTTGCGGGAAGAGTGCGCGCGGCATCCCGAACACCATCGCGATCAGGTCGACCACGAAGGAGTTGAGCAGCAGGCGGTTCGCCGCGACGAAGCGGAAGCCGTCGGCCACCTGCGCCCAGCCGGTGCGGCGGGCATCGAGCGTCGAGCCGGAGCCCGAGCCCGGCGCGCCCGTGCCTGAGGAGCCGTCAGCCGTCACCTCGGGGGAGCCCCCGGTCGTGAGCGGGGGCAGCGCGGGCAGCCGGTAGACCGCCCACAGCGTCGCGGTCAGCCCGACCGCGTCGAGCAGGTAGAGCGTCGGCAGGCCGATGATCGGGATCAGCGCGCCGGCCACCATCGGGCCGAAAAGCGCGCCCGCGAGCATCACCGTCGCGCCGAGGGAGTTGGCGGCCGGCACCTCCTCGTGCGGCACGAGCCGGGGAATGGCCGCGCCGCGCGCCGCCGAATTGATCCCGAACAGGCCCTGCTGCACGGCGAGCAGCACGATCAGCGGCCACACCGAGTGCAGACCCGCGGCCGCCTGCGCCCAGAACCCGATCGACGTCACGGCGATGCCCACGTTCGTGGTGAGCAGCAGCTTGCGCCGGTCCACCGCGTCGGCGACGGCCCCGCCCCACAGCCCGAACACCACCAGCGGCGCGAGCGCGGCGAAGCTCGCGATGCCGATCCAGGTTGACGAGCCGGTCACGTCGTAGATCTGCTTCGGCACCGCGACCGCGGTCAGTTGGCTGCCTACGCTCGTGACGACGTTCGACGTCCACAGCCGCCGATACGCCGGGTGCCGCAGCGGCCGAGTGTCGATCGCGAACCGGGAAAGCGCGCGGCGCGGACGGCCCGGCGCGTCTGCAACGGCCGTGGCGGACGCGGCGCTCGATGCGATAGCGGATTGGGCGGACGGTTCAGGTATCTCTGCTGTTGGCGCAGTGGCAGAGGTGGGCATGGTAGGGAATGCTACCGGCTTGCACCAGTTACTCCACAGGTATTCCGTACGGTGAACGCGCAACGCTCCCGTTTACCTGTGAACTGGGATTGACATTGCGGTAACAGACTCGTTCGATGCCGGTGACGCACCGGCGCTTTGCTCACTGACGACCCGCTAGCCAGGCGGGGCGCGTCTAGGGTTCCGCCGGAGCACGGTACGCCGTCGCGTTCGGGACTGGTCCGAGAGACGCAGGCGGCACACCGCGCCGGTCGCGGCGGTTGTCGTTCCACGGCGGGAGAAAAGCCCGGGAGGCCAGGTCGATCCGGCGTGTGCCGGATCCCGGTCCCGGAGCGTGCCGTGACAGCATCCGCAGCACTCGCATATTCACAACCAGTTGATACTCGGCCCTGCGTCGCCGGTGGCGCGCCGTTCGCCGAGCCCTCCCTCCCGCGCCGCGAGCGCGCCATGACGCGCGCCTACACACTCTTCAGCCTCCCGTGCCCAGAAAGGCGAACGCCGTGACCGCGACCGTCTCCCTCCAGCCGCCCGGCGGTGTCCCGGCGTCCGGCGCCTCCGACGTCCACGACGCCGAAGACCTCGCTGGCTTCGGCTATCCGCAGCAACTGCGCCGCAGGCTCGGCTCCTACGCCTCCTTCGCCGCCGGCTTCTCCTTCGTCTCGATCCTGACCACGGTCTTCCAGCTGTTCTCCTTCGGCTACTCCTTCGGCGGCCCGGCCTTCTTCTGGACCTGGCCGCTGGTGTTCGCCGGGCAGTTCCTGGTGGCGCTCTGCTTCGCGGAACTCGCCGCCCGCTACCCGATATCAGGCTGCGTGTATCAGTGGTCGCGGCGGCTGTCCACCGGGCTGACCGGGCACTTCGCCGGCTGGACGATGCTGATCGGGCAGATCGTGAGCGTCGCGGCCGCGGCGATCGCGCTCCAGGTGGTGCTGCCTTCGGTCTGGTCCGGCTTCCAGCTGGTCGGCGGCGACCCGACGCTGACGGCGCGGAGCGGCGCGACCAACGCCGTCCTGCTCGGTGCGATCCTGATCGCGCTGACCACGGTGGTCTCGGCGATCGGCGTGCGCGTCATGTCGCTCATCAACAGCATCGGCGTGTCCTGCGAACTGGTCGGCGTCGCCGCGTTGATCGCGCTGCTGTTCGCGCACGCCAAGCGTGGGCCGGGTGTCGTGCTGCACACCGAGGGCGCCGCGGGCCACGGCGCATACGTCTGGCCCTTCCTGGTTTCGGCGCTGATGGCGGCGTACGTCATGTACGGGTTCGACAGTGCCGGCGAACTGAGCGAGGAGACCCGCTCGCCCCGGAAGACCGCGCCGCGCGCGATCCTGCGCGCATTGGGAGCTTCGGGCATCGGCGGCGCGCTGCTTCTCGTCGCCGCGCTGATGGCTGCGCCGTCGCTGACTGACGGAAACCTCGCCACCGCGGGCCTGCCCTATGTCGTCACCAGCAGGCTCGGCACCGGACCCGGCAAGGCGTTGCTCGTGGACGTCGCGATCGCGATCTGCGTGTGCACGCTGGCGATTCAGACCGCTGCGTCGCGGCTGATGTACTCGATGGCGCGGGACGGCGCGCTGCCCGGGTCGGCGCGTCTGGCCCGTGTCTCCCCGCGCACCGCGACTCCGGTGCTGCCGACCGTCATCGTCGGGATCGTGGCGATCGCCGTGCTCGGCGTGAATGTCGGGCAGGCGCAGCTGTTCACCGCGCTCACGAGTGTCGCGGTGGTGGTCGTGTACTGTGCCTATCTGCTGGTGACCGTTCCGCTGCTGCTGCGTCGCCTGCGCGGGCTGCCGCAGTCCGCGGCCGGACGCTTCTCGCTCGGCCGCCTCGGATTGCCCGTCAACGCCCTGGCGGTGGCCTACGGCGCGTTCATGGTGGTCAACATGGGCTGGCCGCGCTCCGAGGTCTACGACCCGGCCGGCGGTCACTGGTACCTGAAGTACTTCGCGCTGCTGTTCTGCGGCGCCGTCGGCGTCATCGGCTGGGGCATGTACCGCGGGGTCAACGCCGCACGTGCGCGGGCGTCGGTCGACGCGTCGTCGATGGTCACCGGTGATGCGGCGTTGGAGGGCGCGCAGTGACGCGCGGCTTCGAAACCCCCGGCGGGGCGGCTGATTCGCTGCGGCTGCGACGTCACAGGGCGCTGACGCTGACCTGCCTGGGCGACGGCGCCAACGTGTCAATGCTCATCTATGCCGCCGACAATCCCTTGGACCGCCTCAACATCCCGGACACGCTCAAAGCCCAGATGTCCGCACGCATCGCCGCGCCGATGGTGCTGATGTCCGACATGGGCCGCGCGCTGGCCTCGGTCACCGGCTCCAGCCTCGACTGGCATGACGCGATCACCGGCCACAGCCTCGACGTGCACGTCGAACGGCGACACGGCGCGTCCTCCTATGCCGCGCACGGCAACGACTGGCGGCGCAGCGCGCGGGCCGGGCTGCTCGACGAGCTGTGGAAGCACGGACTCGGCCCGCGTGACCTGCATGCCAGTATCAACTGGTTCAGCAAGGTGGCACCGGCCGAAGACGCGCGCGGCACGCTCGCTTTCGTACCAGGACATGCCGTCGCAGGGGACTGGGTCACCGTGCGCGCCGAGCAGGACTTGCTCGTCGTGTTCTCGACCTCCCCGCATCCGCTCGACCCTGCCGAAGCCTGGCGACCCGCCGGCGTACGCGTGACGGTCCAAGAAGTCGCCGCGCCCGGCGACGACGACGCGAGCCGTACGTTCCGCGCCGAGTCCGCCCGCGCGCTCGCCGTCACGGAAGGGAGCCTGCTGTGACCAAGGCCGAGTTGTTGTTCGACCTGACCATCGCGGCCGGCGACGGCTGGATCGGCGAGGTTCCCGTCGGCGGGTCGTTCCGGATCACCGATCTGGAAGGGAATCAGGCGGTAGACACACTGTTCTACGACGCCCGCGATTACGCCAACCGGTACAGCGCGGTGGACACGATCCGCGAGCAGGGCGCCGTCTATCTCACCACCGGGTCGGTGCTTCGTACGGTCAACGGCGACGCGCTCGCCACGATCGTCGCGGACACCTGCGGCCGGCACGACACGATCGGTGGCGCCTGTTCGCAGGAGAGCAACGTCGTGCGCTACGGCGAACACACCCGTTACCAGCACGCCTGCCGCGCGACGTTCCTGCGCGAGGCGATCGAGTGGGGCAGAGGGCTGGAGAAGCGGGACCTGACCCACAATGTCAACTTCTTCATGAATGTGCCGCTGACGCCGCAGGGCGGGCTCACCTTCGAGGACGGGGTCTCCGCGCCGGGCAAGTATGTCGAGCTGCGGGCGGAACGCGACATGCTCGTGCTCCTCTCCAACTGCCCGCAGCTGAACAACCCGTGCAACGGCTACCACCCCACGCCGATTCAGCTGACCGGTTGGGCCGCGCCGTGAGCCTGCTGACGTATGCGGCATCGCCTCGTGGCAGGACCCTCACACCACCGAGGGAGTCGGGAACCGATCCGGCGCGCGGCCGGACGATCGAGATCCTTGAGCCGGGAACGCAGACCACCGTGCAGGACTTGCGCGGCCGGCGCGGGTTTTGGGGTGTCGGCGTGCCACCATCAGGGGCCTTCGACGATTACGCGTGCGCGCTAGCCAACCTGGCCGTGGGCAATGATCCCGGCGCCGCGGCGATGGAGGCGGTATTGACAGGCCCGCGGGTGTTGTTCCGGGATCGGGCGCTGGTCGCGGTCACCGGGGCCTGTCAGTCGGCGCGCCTGGCTGGACGGCGGTTGCGGGCGGGCGTGCCGGTGACGGCGCTTCCGGGTGACGTGCTCAACTTCGGCCCGTGCGGTCCGGCGGGGCTGCGCGGCTATCTCGCCGTGCGCGGCGGGTTCGCCGTGTCGCGTGTGCTCGGCAGCCGCGCCACCTTTCTACTAGGCCGCTTCGGCGGCGCGTCCGGCCGCGCACTCACGTCCGGTGACGTACTTTCCCTTGGCCGCGAAGAGAACTGTGGCAGCCCGGCCGACTGCGGACCGTTCGTACCGCAGCTCACTGACACCTGGCGGCTGCGCGTGATCCCGGGCCCGCATGGCGCGCCCGAATACTTCGCCGACGACGCGCTCGCGGACCTTTTCGCGGCCGAGTGGAGCGTTGATCATCGCAGCGATCGAACCGGCATCCGCCTTGCCGGGCCGCCGGTGCGCTTCGCCCGGGCTGACGGCGGCGAGGCCGGACTGCACCCGTGCAACATCCACGATTCGGCTTACCCCATCGGCGGAATCATGGTTTCCGGCGACACGCCCGTGATCGTCGGACCGGACGGACCCAGCCTCGGCGGCTTCGTGGTCCCGGCCGCCGTCACTCGCGCCGACCTGTGGAAGCTCGGCCAGTTGCGGCCCGGGGATCGAGTGCGGCTTGAACCCGTCACGCCGATGCAGGCCGCCGCGGCGCTAGCCGAGCGAACGGCCGCGCTCGCCGACTTGGGCCGCGTGGTGGAGCGGGCCGGCGAACCAGTCACCGCGTCCGTCGCCACCCACGAACGCCCCGAGGCGTTGGCGCGGATTCCCGCGACCGCGCAGCGCCCGGAACTCACCGTCCGGCACAGCGGCGACCATCACCTGCTCGTCGAGGCCGGGCCGCCGCGCCTGGACCTGACCGTTCGCGCTCGGATACACCTGCTCGCCCGAGAGCTGCGTCTCAGGAACCCGCCATCGATCACGGAGACCGTGGAAGGGGTCAGATCTCTGCTGCTCGGCTTCGATGCCGGGAGCCAGTCGGCCGAGCAACTCGCCGCCGAGGTCGCGCGCGCTTGGGTCGCCGTGCCCGATCCGCGCGGCATACGGCTCGACGTGCGCGAGGTCACGCTACCGATCTGCTTCGACGATCCCGACGCGCACGAGGCGATGCGGCGCTATCAGCGCGGCGTGCGGCCCGACGCGCCATGGTGCCCGGACAACGTCGAGTTCATCCGCCGGGTCAATGGCCTGGCGACGCGCGAGGAAGTCTTCGAGATCGTCAGGACCGCGTCGTATCTCGTCGTCGGGCTCGGCGATGTGTACCTCGGCGCGCCGGTCGCCGTGCCGCTCGATCCGGCGCATCGCCTGGTGACGACGAAGTACGATCCGCCGCGTACGTGGACGCCGGAGAACGCGGTCGGCATCGGCGGCGCGTATCTCTGCGTGTACGGAATGGAAGGGCCGGGCGGATACCAACTCGTCGGGCGCACCGTCCCGGTCTGGCGCAAGCCACCGGCCGATGACCCCGGCAAGCGGCATCCCGATCCGTGGCTGCTGCGGACCTTCGACGTGTTGAGGTTCGAGCCGGTGAGTCATGACGAGCTGACCACCCTGCGCGCGGAGGTCGCCGAGGGGAGCAGGGAGCTGACGATGCGCCAGACCACCTTGGATCTCGGCGCCCTACCGGCCCCGGACGCTCCCATGTCGCACGAGGCGCAGGAGTTCACCGAGCGCCGGGTCGCGGCGTTCGCGCAGGAGCGGCAGCGCTGGGCCGAGCGAGGGGCGCGAAAGTGATGGACGAGCTGAGGCCCGAAGGCCAACCGGTGTGGACCCGTCTGCTCGCGCCAGAGCGCGTCAAGGAGCTGGCGACACAGGCTCCTGACGAGGGCCCGCTCGCCGGGGTTCGCTTCGCGGTCAAAGACAATCTCGACATCGCGGGAGAGCCGACCAGCGCTGCCTTCGAACCGCTCGCCGACTGCGCACCGGCTACGCGCCACGCAACCGCAGTGCAGCGGCTCATCGACGCGGGCGCGGTCCCGGTCGGCAAAACCAACCTCGATCAGTTCGCCACCGGACTTGTCGGGACCCGAACCCCCTACGGCGCCTGCCACGCGGCCGGTCATCCGGCGCACATCTCGGGCGGAAGCAGCAGTGGCAGCGCAGTCGCCGTGGCGCTTGGCCTGGTGCCGTTGGCGCTCGGCACCGACACCGCCGGATCCGGCCGGGTGCCCGCCGCGTTCAACGGCCTCGTCGGCCTCAAGCCGACGCGTGGGCTCATCTCGACGATCGGGCTGATTCCGGCCTGTCGATCACTCGACTGCGTCAGCGTCTTCACCCGCACGGTCGCCGAGGCTCGCGCCGCGTTCACCGTCCTCGCCGGTTTCGATCACCAGGACCCATATTCGCGGCCGCTTCCCGCGCACCAACTGCTCGTGCCGATCGAGCCGCGGGTGATCGCGGTGCCTGACCGGCCGCTGGATCTCGACGGCGCCCACCGAGAGGCGTGGGAACGGGCACTGGCCTACGCGGCCACGGTCGCGCAGCAGATCGTCACCTTTGATCCGACGGCTTTCCTCGACGCGGCCGCGTTGCTGTATCAGGGGCCGTGGATCGCCGAGCGTTGGAATGCGATCCGCGCGAAGCTGGGTGCTCGCGGCATTGACCATCCCGACCTGGACCCGGCGGTCCGTAGCGTGTTGCGCGGCGCGGCGAACGTCTCAGGGCTCGACGTGTTCGGCGGATTCGACCGGCTCGCCGAATTGCGCCGCGGCACGGAAGAGGTCTGGGCCACAGCCGACGCGATCCTGCTGCCGACGACACCCGGCCATCCCACCCACGCCGACGTCGCGGCTGATCCGGTCGGCGTGAACGCGCGGCTCGGCACGTTCACGAACTTCGTCAACCTGCTCGATCTGTGCGCGATCGCAGTGCCCGCGGGCAGGCGCACGGACGGTCTTCCGTTCGGTGCGCAACTGATCGCGCCCGCGTTCCACGACATCCCGTTGCTCGATCTCGCCGCTCGCTGGACTGGCGAGGAAGCGCAGGGTCCTGTCACGCCTGCCGGTGAGACGCTTCTCGCGGTTGCCGGCGCTCATCTGTCCGGCCTCCCGCTCAACGGACAGCTGCTCTCACTCGGCGCGCGCCTTCGCTCCCGGACGCGCACCGCGCCCGGCTACCGGCTGTATCGCCTACCCGGTGACGGGATCCCGCGTCCGGGCCTCGCGCGAACCGGCGATGGACCGCGGACCGGAATCGCGGTCGAGGTCTGGCAACTGGACCATCGCGCGGTCGGAGCGTTGCTCGACACGGTGCCAGCGCCTCTCGGCTTCGGCCGGCTCGCCTTGGCGGACGGCAGCGACGTCCTCGGGTTCGCTGTGCAAGGAGAGGTGCCGGCGGACGCGCTCGACGTCACCGAGTACGGCGGCTGGCGACAGTACCTGGCGGGCATCGGCGAAAACTGATTCCGGCGAGGTAGACCTCTGCGGTTCGCGCGCGGGGAGCGGCGCGCCCGGCCGGCCGGCCCGTCAGACTTGTCGCAGCGCATCGACGTGACGGGCGAACACGCCGCCTTCCTCGAATACGAGGTCTGCGAAGCGCTCGCCCATCCGCCGGTATCCGGCCGCGTTCGGGTGCAGGTTGTCGGGCAGATCCGCAAGATCATCGGCGCCGAACAACAGCCTGCCGTCCAGGTAGTGCAGGTTCGGATCCTGCGCCGAGCGCTCCTCGACCACCCGGGCCAGCGTCTCGCGGATCAGCCCGAGGCTGAGCCTTCCTAGCGCGGTCTCGGCCGGGTCCGAGTGCGAGATGAACCACAAGTCAGGGCGCTGCGGATCGACGAGCGTCGGGCCCGGGCGGTCCTCCACCGGCGGGCAGATGATCGGAGAGATGACCAGCAGCGGCGTGTCCGGGTGCCCCTCCCGGATCGTGTCCAGGAAACCGTGCACGGCCGGGATGAAGGCGCGCAGCCGGAACGAATCCGCGTTCACGATGTTGATGCCGATCTTGAGGCTGATCAGATCGGCCGGCAGGTCCCTGATGGCGCGGGCGGTGAACGGATCGAGCTGCGCGTGGCCGCCGAAGCCGAGGTTCACCACCTCGACCCCCGCGCGCCGGGCCGCGATCGCCGGCCAGATCTCGGTGGGCCGCTCGGCGGCGTGGCAGTGGCTTATCGAGCTGCCGTGGTGCACCCAGCGCAGCTCGCTGCGACCGGCCGCGGCCGGGGGCCTGATCGGGGCGTCGGCACGCAACGCGACCAGATCCACGCGGGTGTGGTGCGGCAGCCAGAGCTCGATCTCCTTGGACGCGTCGCCGAGCGCGTCGAAGCGCACTGTGCCGACCTGGCCCGCCCTGCGCTCGACAATGGCTCCGGTCGTGTCGCGGACCTCCAGGTCACCGAGGACGTGCGTCGCTCCGGCAGCCTGTACCGCGCCATCGACGACCAAGTCGAATCCGCCGACGCCGCCGGTGATCGCGTCGCCGGGCCAAAGCGCCTGTGTGGTGAGCACATCGAGTTCGATCGAATCGGCGCTGGTGCGGAAGGCGAGGCGCACGCCGGAGGGTTGTCCGACCATGTCCTCGACGCCCTGCTCCGGATACTGCGGCCGGGTCCACGTCGGCAGGCGGCGCGGCAGCCATCCGGCCCGCGTGGGCTCAAGATCCAGCGCGCCAAGCAGCAGCACCGGGCCCGCGGCGAAATCCGTGATGCTTGAT
Organism: Actinocrinis sp.; assembly: GCA_035763685.1. GTDB lineage: Bacteria > Actinomycetota > Actinomycetes > Streptomycetales > Catenulisporaceae > Actinocrinis. The sequence continues at coordinate 13,090 of DASUAR010000335.1, forward strand.
GCCGGGGTCCGGTGCTGCGCGGAAGCGGGAGCGGTCGCGAGATCCTGCGTCGAATCGGTCACGCTCGGGACTTTATCGGTTCAGTTGTATCCGACGGGACGGTGTTTCGTAGCGGTGGGTACGGCGAGGTGTTGAATGCGGGATCAGACCCGGTTGACCAGGGCCGCGATGATGCGGCCGATGGCCAGGTAGAACAGTGCGGCCAGACCGTAGTTGATGACTACGGCGAGCTTGTAGTTCGACGGGGTGAACAGATCCCTGAACCATGCGGCCAGCGTGCTCGCCCAGTCCGCGTCCGTGCTCACGATGCTGTTGCCACCGTTCGCGCCGACGAGGACGAAGATGATGTGCAGCACGATGATCGCCGCG
>DASUAR010000336.1:0-2607 GCA_035763685.1 Actinocrinis sp.
GCGGCGAGATGGTGAAGAACTCGTTGTCGAACGCGTCCACGTCCGGGATGAAGCCGCCCTGCGTCGTGTTCGCGTGCCCCTGCGCGCCCTCGGCCGAGTAGAACGCGCGCGCGTCCCACCGCTGCTGCGGTACCTCGCCGACGCCGTCCCCGGACCTGGTGAGCAGGTCCCAGTAGCCGGCCAGGTCGGCGGCGCCGGGGAACCGGCAGTCCATGCCGACGATAGCGATGGGGCGCATCACGACTTCCCGGCGGCCTTCAGCTCTCCGGCCAGGTGCTCGGCCAGCGCGGCGGCGGTCGGGTAGTCCCAGGCCACCGTCGGCTCAAGCACCAGGTCGAAGTCCTCCTCCACGTCGCCGCACAGGCTCAGCGCCGCGACCGAGTCCATGCCGTACTCGGCCAGCGGCTCGTTCGGGTCGATCTCGGCGGGGTCGCGCTGCAGGTAGATCGCCACCCGGTCGACCAGCCAGGTGGTCAGACTCTCGACGGTGTGCCCGGAGCTTGCGGACGGAAGGTCGTGCGTCTCGATGGACATTGCGGGCTCCTCGCGGTTCTGCGTCGGCGGATCGGTCGGGCGAGCGGTTTGGTGGATCAGTTGTCTGTCACGAAGTCAGTTCGGTTCAGCTCAGTCGGTTCGGTTCAGTTCAATCCAGCCCAGTCCAGCTCAGTGCAGTTCAGTTCTCTTCGGTTCGCTTCGGTTCGTTCTTCGGTGTCTTCTCACGCAGTCAGCGGGCTGTCATACAGGTCGTAGCTGCGGTGTTCGTGGAAGCGGCGCAGCACCTCTTCGTGCACCCGCTCGGCGCAGCTCTCCGGCAGGTCAGGCAGCTTCTGGCCGAGTCGGCGGGCCAGCCGGTAAAGCGCCGTGGCCGCCCAGGACGGGTCGGCAAGGAACTCGTCCGAGCCGCCGCGCGCCTCGCGCCATACTCCGAGCACCGAGGCCGCGGCCAGCAGCACCGTGTACCGGTCCGCGAGCGCGAAGCTGGCCGGGCTGGCCAGGGCGGTGCGGTCCTGCGGGGAGAGGTCGAGCGCTTCCTCCTGCATCTGCCGCAGCTCGTCCATCATCCGCAGCGCGAAGCCGTGCAGCGCGCGCTCCGCCGGGGAACCGGAAGGCAGCTCGTCGACCGCCGCGATCAGCGACGCGCTCAAGCCGTCCCGGCCGCTGGCCAGGGTCAACCGGTCGAACGGAATCGGCCCGAGCGGCGCGCGCAGCTGGAACAGCTCGGCCGGCGCCGGCTCCCCGGCGAACCAGGCGCGTTTGGCCAGCCGGGAGAGCTGCGGAATGATCGTGGCCTGACAGGCCGCGGAGCCGGCGTGCCCGAGGCTGAGTACCGGCAGGTCCCTGACGTGCTTCTGGAAGATGCCGAACTCGCCGTCGCGCACGTAGAACCGGGCGCCGAGCACGATGGAGAGCTCGTACATCGCCTCGCTGAGCACCTTTGGCACCAGGTACTTCACCGCCGAGGCGTAAACGCTGGTCTCCTCCGGCAGCAGATGCACCGCGCGCGTTCCGGCGAGCGACATCGCGTCGCAGATCAGCAGGTCAAGGAAGGCCGCCGACAAGGTCGCCTTCGCGTGCGGGATCTCCATCACCGAGCGGCGGTACAACTGGCGGCCCACCGCGAAGCGAACGGCGGTGCGCAGACTGGCGTCGCCGGTGCCGATCGCCATGCCGGGCACGGCGCTGCGGGTTATCTGGAACGAGCGCAGCGCCAGCTCGACGCCCTGGCCGAGTTGGCCGACCAGCGCGGAGGCGGGTACCGGGCAGTCGTCGAATTCCAGCCCTGACAGATGGCAGCCGCGCACCCCGACCGCGGTGTAGCGCGGCAGGGTCTTGAAACGCTTCGGGTCGAGCTGGTCGCGGCGCAGCAACAGCACCGAGTGGCTGCGGCTGCCCGGAGCCGAGGAGGTGCGGCTGAACAGCGCCAGCGCCTCGGCTCGATCCGCGTTGTTGATGACCTGCTTTCCGCCGTCGAGCAGGAAACCGCCGCCGACGCCGTCGACCGGCCGCGCCTCGAACTCGTTGCGCACGAAGTCGTTGCCGTGCGCCAGCTCGTGATAGGCCACCGAGGCCTTGCCGCCTGCCAGCAGCAGCTCGGCCAGCTCGCGCTTCTGCTCCTCGCTGCCCACTGTCCACACATTGACGGCGGCCATGAACGAGGTGGCGCCGTAGCCGAGCCCGAGCGTCACATCCCGGCGGAACACCTGGCGCATCACCCGCACCAGCGTGTCCAGCCGGTCGAGCCGGCCGCCGAACTCGCGCGGCACGAAGTCGGCGTTGAGCTTCAGCTCGTCGAGCATCCGCTCGCCCTCGGCGCTGATCTCAGCGGCTTCGTCCGCCTCAAGCAGCCGGGCATTGCCCACGGGGTTGTCCGGGTCGTATGGATCGCCGAACCCGAATTCGATCTCCGTCGCGCGGGCGCTCGCGTCAGCTTCCTGATCGAGCAGGGCCGTCCCCGGACGGTCCGCAGCGGTCGCTTCACTCAGCATGGCATCCCCTCGGCGGTGATCTGCGGTTCCTCTCGCGGTCCGGCCAGGCGCAGCGGCAGCAGCGAGAACAGTTCGCCCTCGTCGCGGGCCGCGCACAGCTCGGAAAGCAACTGCTCGTAGG
>DASUAR010000337.1:0-3161 GCA_035763685.1 Actinocrinis sp.
AAGATTCTCTACTGACGGACGCTAGATCCATCGTGTAACCTCAAAGCCACCGCGGGCAGGGCCAGTGTCGTCCCTCATGCGCGCATTCAGGCGCGGACCCTTACCGACGACCATGGAGGACCCCGATGTCCCAAGCGGCCCCCCATCGCCACTCGACGCAGCAATCGGCGCTGCTGAGCGGCATCCCCGCGGCCCAGGGTCTCTATGACCCGCGGGCCGAGAAAGACGCGTGCGGTGTCGCCTTCGTCGCGACGCTCACCGGGGTGGCCAGCCACACCATCGTCGATCAGGCCCTCACCGCGCTGCGCAACCTCGAGCACCGCGGCGCCTCCGGGGCCGAGGTGGACTCAGGCGACGGCGCCGGGATACTGATCCAGGTCCCGGACCTCTTCCTGCGCGAGAGCGTCGACTTCGAACTGCCGCCGGCCGGTGCCTACGCGGTCGGCCTGGCCTTCATCCCGAACAACGACGAGGTCGAACTCCAGGCCTACGACGCGGTCGCCGCGATCGCCGCCGAGGAAGGCCTCGAAGTCCTCGGCTGGCGCTATGTGCCCACCACCCCGCAGCTGCTCGGCGCCACCGCGCGCGCCGTCATGCCGCGCTTCCGCCAGCTGTTCGTGGCCGGAGCCAACCACGAGTCGGACATCGACCTGGACCGCCTCGCGTTCGTGTTGCGCAAGCGGGTCGAGCACGAGACCGACGTGTACTTCCCGTCGCTCTCCGCCCGCACCCTGGTCTACAAGGGCATGCTGACCACCGGCCAGCTCGAGCCCTTCTTCCCGGACCTGTCGGACCGCCGCCTGGCCAGCGCCATCGCGCTGATCCACTCCCGGTTCTCCACCAACACGTTCCCGGCCTGGCCGCTCGCGCACCCGTACCGCTTCGTCGCGCACAACGGCGAGATCAACACCGTGCAGGGCAACCGCAACTGGATGCGCGCCCGCGAGTCCCAGCTGGCCACCGACGCGTTCAAGGGCCCGCTCGACCGCATCTTCCCGATCGCCACCCCCGGCGCCAGCGACTCGGCCACCTTCGACGAGGTCCTGGAGCTGCTGCACCTGGCCGGGCGCTCGCTGCCGCACGCGGTGCTGATGATGATCCCGGAGGCCTGGGAGAACCACACCGAGATGGACCCCGCCAAGCGGGCGTTCTACCGGTACCACTCCTGCCAGATGGAGCCCTGGGACGGCCCCGCCTCCATCACCTTCACCGACGGCACCCTCATCGGCGCCGTGCTCGACCGCAACGGCCTGCGCCCCTCCCGCTACTGGGTCACCGACGACGGCCTCGTCGTGCTGGCCTCCGAGGTCGGCGTGCTGGACATCGACCAGGCCAAGGTGGTGCGCAAGGGCCGCCTTCAGCCCGGCCGGATGTTCCTCGTCGACACCGCGCAGCACCGCATCGTCGAGGACGAGGAGGTCAAGGCGGAACTGGCCGCCGCGCACCCCTACCAGGACTGGCTGCACGCCGGCCTGATCCGCCTCGACCAGCTGCCCGAGCGCGAGCACATCACGCACACCCACGCCTCGGTGGTGCGCCGCCAGCAGACCTTCGGCTACACCGAGGAGGAGCTGCGCGTCCTGCTCGCCCCGATGGCGAAGGCCGCCGCGGAGCCGATCGGCTCGATGGGCTCGGACACCCCGGTCGCCGTGCTCTCCGAGCGCCCCCGGCTGTTGTTCGACTACTTCGCCCAGCTCTTCGCGCAGGTCACCAACCCGCCGCTGGACGCCATCCGCGAAGCGCTGGTCACCAGCCTGGGCACCACCATCGGCCCCGAGGACAACCTGCTGGCCACCTCCCCGGTCGCCTGCCGGCAGATCGAGCTGCCCTTCCCGGTCATCGACAACGACGAGCTGGCCAAGCTCATCCACATCAACGCCGACGGCGACCTGCCCGGCCTCAAGGCGGTCACCGTCTCAGGGCTCTACAAGGTGGCCGGCGGCGGCGCGGGCCTGCGCGCCCGCCTGGCCGAGATCAACGCCGAGGTCTCCGCGGCGATCGAGGGCGGCGCGCGCATCGTCGTGCTCTCCGACCGGCACTCCGACGCCGAGCACGCCCCGATCCCCTCGCTGCTGCTGACCTCCGCGGTGCACCACCACCTGATCCGGGAGAAGACCCGCACCCACATCTCACTGCTGGTCGAGGCCGGCGACGTGCGCGAGGTGCACCACGTCGCGCTGCTGATCGGCTACGGCGCGGCCGCGGTCAACCCGTACCTGGCGATGGAGAGCGTCGAGGACCTGGCCAACGCCGGCGTCTTCGTCAGCGTGCCCGCCGAGAAAGCCATCAAGAACCTGATCAAGGCGCTCGGCAAGGGCGTGCTGAAGGTCATGTCCAAGATGGGCATCTCCACCGTCGCCTCCTACCGCGGCGCCCAGGTCTTCGAGGCCGTGGGCCTGGCGCAGGACCTGATCGACGAGTACTTCACCGGCACCGTCAGCAAGCTCGGCGGCATCGGCCTCGACGAGATCGCCGAGGAGGTCGCCCAGCGGCACCTGCGCGCCTACCCGCGCAGCACCACGCGCCCGGCGCACCGCCGCCTGGAGATCGGCGGGGAGTACCAGTGGCGGCGCGAGGGCGAACCGCACCTGTTCGACCCCGAGACCGTCTTCCGGCTCCAGCACTCCACCCGCGAGCGCCGCTACGACATCTTCAAGCAGTACACCTCGCGCGTGAACGAGCAGTCGCAGCGGCTGATGACGCTGCGCGGCCTGTTCAAGCTCAAGGACGCCGCAGAAGACGGAAGCGGCCGCCAGCCGATCCCGATCGACGAGGTCGAACCGGTCAGCGAGATCGTCAAGCGCTTCTCCACGGGCGCGATGAGCTACGGCTCCATCTCCCTCGAAGCGCATCAGACCCTTGCCATCGCGATGAACCGGCTGGGCGCCAAGTCCAACACCGGCGAGGGCGGCGAGGACCCCGAGCGGCTGTACGACCCGGAGCGCCGCTCCGCGATCAAGCAGGTCGCCTCCGGCCGCTTCGGCGTGACCAGCGAGTACCTGACGAACGCCGACGACGTGCAGATCAAGATGGCCCAGGGCGCCAAGCCCGGCGAGGGCGGCCAGCTGCCCGGCCACAAGGTCTACCCCTGGGTGGCCAAGACCCGGCACTCCACCCCCGGCGTCGGCCTGATCTCCCCGCCGCCGCACCACGACATCTAC
>DASUAR010000338.1:0-21769 GCA_035763685.1 Actinocrinis sp.
CGGCGCGCTGCGCCCGATCGGGCGCGCCGGTGCTCGTCGCGGGCTGAGGCAAAAGAGGCACGACCTCCGATAGGACACTTGGACGCGGTCCATCGCGCCTGGACCTGGTTCAGGCAGGACCGGACAGTCTATCGGGGGCGGGCGACAGGGAGGAGGACCGAGCCGGGCGGGTTGGCCAGGCGGTGATCGGGATGCGGGTATGCGGCTGTGGCGGTCTGGGTCAGTGGTGGTCGGTGTCAGAGGGCGTTGCTGCCTGAACGAGCTCGGTCAGCACACCGTGGCAGTCCTTCGGGTGCAGGAAGTTGATCGAGGAGTTCGACGTACCGCATCGCGGGGTCCCATAAAGCGCGCGGACGCCGGTACTCGTCGCGGCCTCGGTGGTGGCCACGACGTCGGGCGTGCCGAACGCGATGTGATGAATGCCCTCGCCGTGCTTTTCGAGGTATTTCGCGATCGCCGAGTCCCCGCGGACCGGCTCGAGCAGCTGAAGGTAGGAGGCCGCGCCGTCGTCGGTGCCGTTGACCCGCAGCATCGCCTCGCGCACGCCCTGCTCCTCGTTGACCTCGCTGTGCGCGACCTCGAAGCCGTAGGTCTTCCGGTAGAACTCGATGCTCGCGTCGAGATCCCGGCAGGCGATGCCGATGTGGTCGATGCGAGTGATCATGGATTCCTCCACCGAAATTCCGTTCCCGGGCACTGTGGTCAAGCCGACACTGTTAGACCCTACTGGGGGGTAGCTAAATTGTGGATAGTGTCGAAGACGACACTCGACCGCCATCTCAGGAGGCGTACCGAATCATGGCCAGCTCTGTCATTGTCGCCGGAGCGCGCACACCGATGGGCAAACTGCTCGGCGCGCTGACCCCGTTCAGCGGGGCCGATCTCGGCGGATTCGCGATCAAGGCCGCCTTGGAGCGGGCCGGGGTCGCCGCCGACCAAGTCGACTATGTGATCATGGGTCAGGTGCTTCAGGCCGGAACCGGACAGATGCCGGCGCGCCAGGCCGCCGTGAAGGCCGGCATCCCGATGAACGTGCCCGCGCTGTCCATCAACAAGGTCTGCCTGTCCGGGCTCGACGCGATCGCCCTGGCCGACCAGCTGATCCGGGCCGGCGAGGTGGAGATCGTGGTCGCCGGCGGCCAGGAGTCGATGACGAACGCGCCGCACCTGCTGCCCAACGCGCGCACCGGCTACAAGTACGGCTCGATCGAGGTCCTGGACGCGATGGCCCACGACGGACTGACCGACTCCTTCGACCACGTCCCGATGGGCGAATCCACCGAGCGGCACGTCGGCAAGCTCGGCATCAGCCGGGCCGAGCAGGACGAATTCGCCGCGCGGTCCCAGCAGCGCGCGGCCGCCGCGCAGAAGAACGGCATCTTCGAGGCCGAGATCGTCCCGGTGGAGATCCCGCAGCGCAAGGGTGATCCGATCGTCGTCAAAGAAGACGAAGGGGTGCGCGGGGACACCACCGCGGAAGGCCTCGGCAGGCTGCGCCCGGCGTTCACCAAGGACGGCACGATCACCGCGGGCAACGCCTCCCCGATCTCCGATGGCGCGGCCGCGGTCGTGGTGATGTCGAAGGCCAAGGCCGAGGAGCTGGGCCTGACCTGGCTCGCGGAGATCGGCGCGCACGGCATCGTGGCCGGCCCGGACAACTCGCTGCACTCGCAGCCGTCCAACGCCATCAACGCGGCGCTGACCAAGGCCGGGCTGACTGTCGAGGATCTCGACCTGATCGAGATCAACGAGGCGTTCGCCGCGGTCGGCCTCCAGTCGATGCGTGACCTGGGCGTCAGCGAGGAGAAGGTCAACGTCAACGGCGGCGCCATCGCACTCGGCCACCCGATCGGCATGTCCGGCGCCCGTCTGGTGTTGCACCTCGCGCTCGAACTCCAGCGGCGCGGGGGCGGCACGGGTGCGGCCTCGCTGTGTGGTGGCGGCGGCCAGGGTGACGCGCTGATCGTTACCGTGCCGAAGCGTGCCTGAGCCCAGGCAGAAGGTGCAGAGGCAGGGCTCAAGGACGACGCAGGGTGACGCGGATAGGGTCTTGAGTTGTGACTGACGTCCCTGCTCTGGTGGACCGCGCGCGTAAAGGTGACCCGCGCGCGGTCGCCCGCCTGATCTCCATGGTCGAGGACGGTTCGCCCGCGCTGCGGGAACTGATGGCGACCTTGGCCCCGCACTCCGGCAACGCGTACATCATCGGGCTGACCGGCGCTCCGGGCGTGGGCAAGTCGACCTCGACGAGCGCGATGGTCACGGAGTACCGGGCACGCGGCAAGCGGATCGGCGTTCTGGCAGTCGACCCCTCCTCGCCGTTCTCCGGCGGCGCGCTGCTCGGCGACCGGGTGCGGATGCAGGAGCATGCGACCGACCCCGAGGTCTACATCAGGTCGATGGCCTCGCGCGGCCATCTCGGCGGCTTGTCCGCGACCACCCCGCAGGCGCTACGGGTTCTCGACGCGGCGGGCTGCGACGTGATCCTGGTCGAGACCGTGGGCGTCGGGCAGTCGGAAGTCGAGGTCGCCTCGGCGGCGGACACGTCGGTGGTGTTGCTCGCCCCGGGCATGGGCGACGGGATTCAGGCGGCCAAGGCCGGGATCCTGGAGATCGGCGACGTGTTCGTGGTGAACAAGGCTGACCGGGACGGCGCCGACGCTACCGCGCGGGAACTGAACCACATGCTCGCGCTCGGCGAACGGCGCGGGGCCGGCGACTGGCGTCCGCCGATCGTCAAGACCGTCGCGGCGCGCGGAGAGGGCATCAGCGAGGTGGTCGAGGCGCTGGAGAAGCACCGCGCGTGGCTGGCCGAGACCGGAAAGCTCGCGGTGCGCCGCCGAGCCCGCGCGGCCGCGGAGATCGAGGCGATCGCGTTCGCGGTGCTGCGCTCGCGATTCGGCTCACTGCACGGCGACTCGCGCATCGCGGCCCTCGCGGACCGCGTCGTGGCCGGCTCGCTTGACCCCTTCGCCGCGGCCGATGAGCTGCTGGAAAGCGTCGAGTAGCGCAGTGGCGGTAATTCGGCGCAATCGCACCGTATCCCCCTAAATGAGCGCACTGACAAGAAGCAGAGCGATCCGACTATCCGCTGGCGTCTCGCGCTGCTCACCTGGGTTCGCGATCAATGAGCCGCCGTGGTCGGGCATGGCCAGCGCGGGGCGTCGAGGCTCAGGTTCTTGCGCATCGAGGACAGGCCGAGCGCGGTCGTGTCGCGGCAGAACTCGCTCAGCGGCAGGTTGTATTCGACGTGGAAGACCGCCTTGCCTGCGGCGATGAACGGCTTGAGCATGTCGCACTCCGAGTACTCGGCGCACTGCTCGTTGACCGCGAAGTCGAAGTCCTGGACCAGTTGCGGGATCTGGTCGAGGTCGTTCTTCAGGCCGATGGCGAGCCCGGCGGCGTGGGCGAGGTCGGCCAGCATGCGGTTGAAGGCCAGCTGGTCGGCGGCGGTCAGCGGGAAGCCGGTGTCGTTGCGGTAGCCGTCCACGTTGTCGGCCTCGACGCCGTCGAAGCCCTTCTGCGCGCAGGCCTTGAACCGGTCGGCGAGGATGGGGCGCAGGACGTTGAGTTGCCGCACGTCGAGCCAGCGTTCGCCGGGCCAGTTGTTTGTTTGTCCGATGATCGCGGCGGGGTAGCGCTTCGCGTCGGCGCGGAAGGACTCGTACGCTCCCGCGTTCACGTAGCAGATCACTTTGCGGCCGGCGGTGTGCAGCGTGGCGACGACTGCGGCGCTGTTCTCGCCTCCGTCGATGTCGTAGACCTGGGCATTGACGGACGTGTCGACCGTGCCGGAAAGCTGCCACTGCCAGGTGAGGCCGGGCTTGGGCCGCCAGATGGTTCCAGGCGGGGCGGAGGAGGAGCCGGGGGGAGGGGGCGGCACGGAAGCGGACGAGGACGAGCCGGGCGGGGCAGTCGGCGATGAGGACAGTGAACTGTCCGCGGCCGAAGGCGATGGGGATACGGGCGTCGAACAGGCGCTTAGGGCAGCCAGGGCAAGCGCTAGCGAGGCGGCGAATGCGTAGCGGAGGCGCGTTGCGCGGCAGCCTGTTGCTCGAGCTGCCTGCTGAGGCTTCCCCATGGATTCGCTCCGCCCAGTTCTGTGACGTAGAAGGCTCCGACGTGGTGTGCGCGCGCCGTGTCCTGCGCCGCAGCCAACTCCTCGGGCGGCGTGCTGTGCACAAGGTGACAGAAGCGCTCGGGCGGATGGCTTGCCGTCCAGTCAGCCGCTGAGTGATCACGATACGCGAGCCAAGAGCCTTCGAAAGTGACCACCACATCCGCGAGTTCGGCGTATCCGGGGTCCGGAGTTACGCCCGGGTTCAGGACAAGGAAATCCATTCCGGCGTGGCGCGCGGTTTCGACGATTCGGCGGTATTGAGCGAGGTGATCGCGTCCGCTGGAGACCTGATCGAGGAACGCGCCGCGTAGGCCGTACCAAGATTGATAACGCATCACATCGCGCAGGATGGACGCCGTTGGGCGCTTACCGTACCCGGTGTCGACGTAGCCGATAACGCTTCCGCCCGACGCCTGAACCGCGGCGATCGGTTCGATGTACGCGCGATCGACTGCCAGACCAGGGCCAGAACCCGGATTGAGAATCGCGAAGGACAGCGCGGGCCCGAGCGCGGCAAGCGCCTGCCAACCGACCGGGTCCCACAAGGGGTTGAAGTAGGCGGGGACCGCGAAGCGCGGAAGCGGTGGGAACGATCGGACTGGCTGCATGGGAGCGGCGGGCGGCCGGTCCCGAGCGATGAGGTGGCGGGTCATAGGTGCACCCACGGGCGCGCGGTGACGGCCGCGGCCCGGATCGCGAGCAGCACCGAGGCCTCAAGTGCGAGAGCGGCCAGGACCGCCGCGTTGCGGCTCGGCAGCGCGGCCAGCGTGGCGGCCAGCGCGATCGCGGTGGGCCACAGCACGGCGCGCGCCTCGATGCCGCGCATGAACAGCGCCGCGAGCAGGCCGGGGGCGAGGGCCACCGCGAAGCAGTAGAGCCCTGCCGCGCCGGCGTCGCCACGGTCGAAGAAGTAATACACGGTGAGAGCCAACGCGGCGGTCGTCGCGGCCTGCCGGATGAGAGCCCCGAGCAAGAGCCGCGTCGCGGGCGGAGGAAAGCCCGCGGGATCGGCCAACGTGGACAACAACGCGCCCACCTGCCGCTGGTACCAACGCGCGTGCCACTCGCCCGCGCCCATCCCGAGCGTCAGCACGATCGCCGCGTGCAGCGCGACGAGCCCCTGACCGGCCGCGACCGGACCGGCGAGGATCACCGTGATGAGCGCGCCGGTGCCCAGACCGGAGAGCACATGCGGTAGCGAGTCGCGCAGCTCACGCCGCGTCAATCGCGGACTGGCGCCGGTGCCGTGACGGGTCAGCCGGAGCATGAACAACACGGTCGCGGCGGCCGAGAGCTGTGCGCCCGCGAGTGCCGCGTAGGCCGGCGCGCCGAGCCACACGGCGACCGCGCCGGAAACCGCTGGGATGAGCGTGGCCGCCATCGCGAATTCCGCGCCGAGTACGAGCGCTGGGACGGCTGCGAGGCAGAACCACAGGCTGGTCGCGGCTGGTAGCAGCGTGGTGATTGCGGTACCGAGGACCAGTTGCGTCGCGCCGAGCAGCCAAGTGGAGACGAGCAGTGCGTATAGCGTCCCGTTGCGCAAAATGCGCGCGGCACCGGCTTGGTCCGCGTTGTTCAGCCTGCTGTACGCGAGGTGTGCGACGCCCTGGCCGTAACCCCAGGCGAGCACCTGTACGACGGCGAGGAGCACGCGAGCAGAGCCCGCCAGATCGCTGACCATGAAAGCCATGGCGCACAGCGACGGCGCGGTGAACAGCAGGCCGCGCAAGATCGCGCGGGCCGTGCCGGTCACGGTCGGCTGATCTGCTGGGGTTTCCGGGGGGTGCAGGTCGCGGGGAACCCGGCGATGCAGTTCCTCGGCCAGCGCGAACAGATCCGGCAGGCCGAACTTCTCGGCCGCGATCCGGTCGTTGTAGCCCTCTGCTTCGAGCCCGGCGACGATGGCCAGCGGATCCACCGCGCTGCGGCACAGGTTCGCGAGGCCGAGCGCGAGGCGATCGATCGCGTCGAGGGTATGACCTGGCGGTTCGGCCGAGTCGGCGTCCGGGTCGGCGCGGTCGTCGGGGAGAGGACGGCGCGGTTGGCTGTAGACAGTGGCGAACGCATGGTTCGGTACGCTGTTCGTCCCGCCGAGCAGAGACGGTGCGCTCATGCGGCGAGCCCGCTCGGCACGGACGACTCTTCAGCGGCCCAGGATGATTCGGCGCTGTCTGACGTGGCGTCGGATGCGGTAACGGGTTCCACGTCCGGCTCAGGTACGCGCGGGTTGCCAAGGCTGTCGTAGATCTCATCGAAGATGTCCACCGCGCGGCCGATGGTGAACAGCTCCAGCGCGCGCTCGCGAGCCGCCTTCCCCAACTCGCCGCGCCGCTCGTGATCGGTGAGCAGCGCCAGACAAGCCTTCGCCAGCTCCGCGGGCCGACGCGGCGGGACCACGAGACCGGTATCGCCGATCGCCTCGGGCACGCCGCCGACCTCGGTCCCGACGTTCGGCCTGCCACAGGCCATCGCCTCGATCACGGTGAACGGAAGGCCCTCGGAGATCGAGGACAGAACGACCACGTGCCCGGCCGCGTACGCGTCGCTCACCGCGTTGCACTGGCCCTCGAAGACGACGGCCTCGCCGATGCCGAGTTCCTGCACCAGCGCGAGGCATTCCTCGTGGTACCACTCGCCGCCGGCCGGCGCGCCGCCGAAGATGCGCAGCCGCGCGGCCGGCAGTTCGGCCAGCACCAGCGCGAAGCCGCGCAGCAGCGTGTGCAGGTCCTTGAGCGGGTCGATCCGGCCGACGAACACCAGCGTCGGCTCCTGCGGCTCCCCCTGAGCGGGAGGAAATCGGTCCGGATCGACGCCGTTGTACACCGTGCGCAACTTCGCCGGATCCGCGCCGAGCCGCTTCTCCCAGCGTTGGTTGTACTCGTTGCAGGGCGTGATGAGATCCGCGTTGCGGTAACCGGTCTCGCACAGCCGCCTGGTAAACGCAGCGACGATCGCCTTAACCGGCCAGCCGAGGCGTTCACCATGTAGCGCGAGGTACCGCTCGCGCAGGTACACGCCGTGCTCGGCGATGATCAGCGGCGTCCCGTGCGTCCACTTCGCGGCCAAACCGACGAGCGCGGCCAGACCGTTCGAGACCGTGTGCGTGACGTGCGTCTCCGGGGGCCGATAGGAGAGAGGGCGCAATGCGTGCTCGATAAGGTCCAGAGCGATCATCGCGTCGGCGAGTTTGAGTGCGGGACCGAGACCGCCGTGCGAGTGCCGCCAGAATTCCGCGAGGGCGCTGGCGACCGCGTCCGTGCGCAGCACTTCGCTGAGGCTGATCGGCTGATGCGCCTGGAAGAACAGCTCGAACAGGGCTGATTCGAAATCCTCAGCGGCCCCGGGTTCCCGGCTCAGCGCCGCTTCCAGCAGGCTGATCGCCGCGGCCGGGTCCGGGCGCTTGGCGAACCGGCCGCGCTGGTTCGGGCGTCGGGTCGTCCACAGCGGGAGCAGCCGCAGCGAGTCGACGTTCTCCGGCAGTTCGTAGACGGCAGGTTCGTGGCCGGTCGCGGCAAGGGCGACGACGTGGAAGCGATGCGTCTTCAGCCCTTTGATCATCTGATCGCACCAGACCGAGACGCCGCCGCGTACATGTGGATACGTGCCCTCGGTGACGAGCAGGATCTCCACGGGTTCCGTTCCCCCTCAAGTACGGCGCGGTGAGTAACGCGACCGACGGCGTGCAACGCGTGTGCGGTCGCGTTCCTGTGAGTGCGTGAAGCTGCGCGCGTGCGCTTATCCGGGCGCGCCGAGTGCTCGGAGGTCGCTCCGAGCACTCGGCTTGATTTGCTTGATCAGTTGGTTGTGACCGCTGGGCTACAGCAGCCCGGAATAGCCGGGGAGCAGCAGGGTGAAGCCGCCGGCCGGGGACTTCTTGTACGCGGAGAGCTCATCGGCGTAGGCGGATCCGAAGGCGGTCGCGCCCAGCGAACCGCCCAGCAGGCCGGGGTTCTGCGTGCCGGTCGGGCCGGTGAAGGGCACGTACAGCCCGCTCGGTGCCGAGACGAAGACCTTGCCGCCCCGCACATAGCCCGAGACGCTGCCTGTCGCGACCGCCGCCGCCCAGGACGACTGCTGCTGAAGGGTCTGGCCCTCCGCCGCGAGCGTCTGCTCGACGATCGGTGCGTTCGACGCGAACTCGGCCCGGTACTGGCTCAGGATCGCGCTCAGCGCCGGGTAGAGGATCCGATCCTCGGCCAGGTTCGACTGGTGCACATAAGTCGGCCGCGGGTCGTTGGCGGTGATGTGGCTCAGCGCGATGCGGGCCTCGGTCGGCACGATGTAGTCCGTGTAGCCGGTGACCGGGTTCAGCGGGCTGATGCAGGTCGAGGTCGGGTTGTTCTCGCAGATTCCGGAGCCGCCGTCGGCCGCCGAGGTGTAGACCCAGTTGTACTCGTTGATCTCGTCCGAAACCGTCGCGGCGTTGTAGTACACGTTCATCGGGTGCCTCGGCACGGTCAGCGTCGAGCTGCCGACCGCGCGCTGGTTCGGCTCGCGGGAGGCGTCGGAGCCGGTCCACGCGACGTGCTGGGCGGCCAGGCCCGGAGCGAGATTCGGGTTGTCGACCGGCTGCTGCGGCAGCGTCGCCAGGCCCGAGTGCTCGCCGGTGACCAGTTCCGTGGCGTCGGTCGCGAAGCCCTTGGCCTTGGCCCAGGCCACGTTCTGCGAGATCTGCGAGGTGATGTCGGACTGCGGCACCCAGACCGGGTTGCCGCTCGCGTCGGTCTGGCAGGACCACGGGATGGTGGTCTCGTTCTGCTCACAGCCGAGGAACTCGTGCGAATAGGTGTGGTCGACCCACTCCAGCGCGGCCGACTTGTTGGCCTGCCAGGCGGTCAGCAGCGGGTCTGAGCCGGTCGCGGCTACCTCGTCGTCGGAGCCGCCGCCGTTGTACAGCATGGTCAGCTTGTAGTTGTTCGCGTTCTGCCAGCCGGCCTGATACGACACGTCGGCCGCGGTCATGCGGCTCGGCGTGGTGTCCGGGATGCCGGTCGGGCAGATGGTGTCGCCCGGCGTGCAGTGCCCGACCTGGGACCACTCGGAGTCCGGCAGGAAGGTGTCGTCGACGTCGATCGTGAAGTAGTCGCGGTCGTAGCCGAAGTGCACGCCTTGTGTCGCCCAGGTGATGAACCCGTGCGCGAGCGCGCGGAACTGCGCCTGGTTGGCGTTGTAGGCGAACGTGTTGATCAGTTCGCTGCGGTTGCTCGTGGCGTAGACGCCGGCCAGGACCCCCTGCGTCGTGGTGCCGGGGATCGTCATGGTGAGCAGCGGATCGAACGTGGTGCCGGTCGCCGGGTTGGGAGTACCGAGGTACCCGTATGACTCGGAGACGTTCGGGTCGATGTTCTCGAAAGGCACGCTGCCGATCAGATACGGGAACGCCTTGGTTCTGCCGTCGCTGGTAGCCGTGGCGGTCATTCCGTCAAGCGTGCCCGCGAAGGTCGGGTAGTTCATGCCGACGGCCGGGCTCGGGTACAGGTAGGCGTCGACCTGCCGGACGGAGTACGTGATCTCATACGCATCAAGCGCGGAAATCTCGGCGGCGGAAAGCTGCGCAGGTGCGTTGTTCGGCAGCACGACCGCTTCGAAGTGCGCTTCTGGCACTGCGCCGGCGGTGCCGGCGAGGAACGCGGCGGTGAGCTGCTGGCGGGTCGCGCTGGTGAGGTCGATCGCGGTGTAGGGCACGCCCTCGGTGCCCAGCTCGGTCCGGATCGCTTCGACCGGCGAAGATCCATCGGTAAGGACGAGCACACGCAGGTCGACCTGGTCGCCGGAGGGGAAGCTCGTGCCGGCCAGGCTGCTCGACTTCGCGGTGGTGGACCTGATGGGGCCCGACTTGACGGTGTTGGCGCCGGCTGCGCTCGATCGGGCTGCGTTCGACTCGATGGCGGAGCCGGAGCGTGCCGCGGAGGTGGCTGCTTGGGAAACGGCGGTCTGGAGCGGGACGGCGGCCACGGCGCACAGCGTCGCGGCGGCGAGCCCGGAGACGGGTCTGGCACGGCGGTTGCCGCGCGGTTTGCGGGCATGGCGAAGCAAGGAGTTCCCCCCTGCGGTAGTTGTTGAAGTCTTTATGTCGGACCGTGGCGCCGAGATTGATTTCGGCCACGGCTTCCACCCGACGGTTACCGTAGGGGAGGGGTCAGGGGTGCGCCATATCGAACCGGAGGCAATTCATCCGAACGTATGGTTTTAGGGTAACAATTTCGACGCACTCGGGGCGCACTCGCAATTGCAGCTTGCGCGCTAGTCAGCACACGCCCGCGATGATCAGCGCAGTCATCGCGCAGATCGGGCAGATCACTGCTTTCGCAGGAACCGGGACCGGCCCGGGCGTTCGATTCAGGCGAACGTGAGTGCACCTGGGGTATGTCGCGGAAATGCGCGCCGAGTGAATGCGCCGCGGGCCGGTCCCGAACAATCGTTTCGAAAAAGGGGTGTTCGAAAAATCAGTGCCGCGCGGAAAGCCGTGCGCAGGCATTAAGCGGAATGGGCAGCCAGGACGGCCGGTTGGCCGCTTCGTATCCGACTTCGTACACCGCTTTGTCGATCTCGAACGCGCGTAGCACCGCGGTCTCCGCGCGCGGGTCGTAGCCGAGCACCTCGGCGTACCCGCGGCAGAACGCGTCACGGTTGCGCGCCGCCCACTCGCCTGCCCGCGCCGTCATCAGCTCGGTCGCCCCCGGCGGCTGGTCGACGAGCGTCGACATCGTGCCCAGCAGGTGGTGCGCCGCGTAGTCGAAGGAGCGCAGCATCCCGGCGATGTCCTTGAGCGGGCTCGCCGGAGCGCGCCGCTCGGCCAGCGACCGGGTCGGTTCGCCCTCGAAGTCCAGCAGGATCCAGCCGGTGACGGTGCGCATCGCCTGGCCAAGGTGATAATCGCCGTGCACCCGCTGCACCGGCAGCGGACCACCGAGCGAGGCGAGTCGGTCTATGGTTTCAGCCAATCCCGGTGCATACGGCCGCAGCTGCGGTACCTGACGCGCCGTCATCTCCAGCTGCCGACGCATCCCACCGGCCAGCTGCTCAAGGTCCTGCGGCCCCAGCCAGCCGGTCGGCAGCGTCGCGGCCAGCGCCCGGTGCACTCGCGCGGTCGCCATGCCGAGCCGGTGCGCCTCGGGCCCGAAATCGGCGCCGGCGCGCGCCGCCGACACGTCCGGCTCGGCGGCGAAAAGATCGCGCACGCTGGTCAGCGCGAGCGTCCAGCCGTCCGTCGCGCTCGGCAGGAACGGTTGGAGGGTGAGCAGGGTGACCGGTTCGGCGACGACCTCTCCGCCGAGGCTGGCGCCGTCCAGCGCGGCGGCGTCGAACTCGGCCCAGCCGATCGGTGGCGCTATGTGCGGCGACTCGGCCACCGCGAGGGCC
Source organism: Actinocrinis sp. (assembly GCA_035763685.1). Lineage (GTDB taxonomy): Bacteria > Actinomycetota > Actinomycetes > Streptomycetales > Catenulisporaceae > Actinocrinis. Next base: position 11,483 of record DASUAR010000338.1, read on the forward strand.
AGGCCCAGCTCCAGCTCCGGGCTGCGGCCCGGAGCCGGCCGGCGGAAGACCTTGGCGATGTACTGATCGCCGTACACCAGCGAGGTGTTCGACTGCTCGCCGGTGAGCACCATCGCGCGCAGGTCCGTGCGCAACACCTGCCCGGCCAGCCGGTCGAAGCGCAGCGGGCCCACCGAGTCCCGGTCCGCGATCCGCCCCAACAGCCACCCGGCGAGGAACGCGTCGTGCAACCCGTCGTAACAATGCCCACCGAGCTCGGGTACCGCACTGTTCGGATCGCCTATCGCTGCATGCCTCAGCCGATCAGGCAGCGAGCGCCGCGCGCCCACGAAGACCTGATAGGTCTGCGGCGCCTCGCCGTTGGCCGCACCATCGCGGTACGTGACTTCAGCCAGCACGTGCCACAGCCGCACCTCGTCGCCGTCGTCGTCAGCGACTTGCGGTGCGGCCAGGCAGGAGGAGATGACGACCGACTCGATGTCCCGGCCCTTGCCGCCGAACCAGCGTTGCTCGGGCAGCCAGCCGGCCAGCAACCCGGCCAGCCGCTCGGTGGAGCGGCCGTCCAGAGCCGGGTGGGCCATGTCGATCGTCGACGTCATCGTCGGTCATCCCTTCACGCTGCGCCGTGGCTGCACCGAGCAGCGCCCCGTTCGTGGCACGCCGGTACCGCGCCTCTTACCCTCCTTTCGGCGCCGTAATGGGTGCGCCGACGGTCCTACCGGACCGTTTCCCTCACATCACATCAAGTTACGTCCGTCACGAAGCGGCGTCCGTCACGGCCGCTGCAACTTGAACCAGTAGAACCCATGACCGCCCAGCGTGAGCAGGTACGGCAGCTCGCCGATCTTCGGGAAGTGCACCCCGCCGATCAGTTCCACCGGCTCGATCGCCTGGTAGGCGCGCAGGTCCAGCTCGGTCGGCTGCGGGAAGCGGGAGAGGTTCATCACACACAGCACCAGGTCGTCCTCGGCTCCCGAACCGCGCGGCGCCTCGGCGGCCGGCAGTTCGCGGATGAACGCGAGGACCGAGGGGTTGGTCGAGCCGAGTTCGTGGAAGGTGCCGAGCCCGAAGGCCGGGTTCTGCCGCCGGATCTCGATCATCCGCTTGGTCCAGTGCAGCAGCGAGGAGGAGCTGGCCATCTGCGCCTCGACGTTGACGGACTGGTAGCCGTAGACCGCGTCCATGATCACCGGCAGGTTCAGCCGGCCCGGGTCGCAGGCCGAGAAGCCCGCGTTGCGGTCCGGGGTCCACTGCATCGGGGTGCGCACGCCGTCGCGGTCGCCGAGCCAGATGTTGTCGCCCATCCCGATCTCGTCGCCGTAGTACAGCACCGGCGAGCCGGGCAGCGAGAGCAGCAGCGCGGTGAACAGCTCGATCTGCCGCCGGTCGTTCTCCAGCAGCGGCGCGAGCCGGCGCCGGATGCCCACGTTCGCCTTCATCCGCGGGTCCTTGGCGTACTCGCTGTACATGTAGTCGCGGTCTTCGTCGGTGACCATCTCGAGGGTCAGCTCGTCGTGGTTGCGCAGGAAGATGCCCCACTGGCAGTTCGCCGGGATCGCCGGGGTCTGCGCCATGATCTCCGAGATCGGGTAGCGCGACTCGCGGCGCACCGCCATGAAGATGCGCGGCATCACCGGGAAGTGGAACGCCATGTGGCACTCGTCGCCGCCCGACTCGGCGTCACCGAAGTAGGCCACCACGTCGGCGGGCCACTGGTTCGCCTCGGCCAGCAGCACCGTGTCCGGGTACTCGGTGTCGACCATCTTGCGCACCTTCTTGAGGAACTGGTGCGTGCGCGGCAGGTTCTCGCAGTTGGTGCCCTCCTCCTGGTACAGGTACGGCACCGCGTCGAGCCGGAAGCCGTCGATGCCCAGGTCCAGCCAGAAGCGCAGCGCCGCCAGCATCTCGGCGTGCACCTGCGGGTTCTCGTAGTTCAGGTCGGGCTGGTGGGAGAAGAAGCGGTGCCAGAAGTACTGCTTGCGTACCGGGTCGAAGGTCCAGTTCGACGTCTCGGTGTCAATGAAGATGATGCGCGCGTCGGCGAACTGCTTATCGTCGTCGGCCCACACGTAGTAGTCGCCGTAGGGCCCGTCCGGGTCGTTGCGCGAGGCCTGGAACCACGGGTGCTGGTCGCTGGTGTGGTTGACCACGAAGTCGATGATGATCCGGATGCCGCGGGCGTGTGCCTGCTCGACGAAGTCCACGAAGTCACCGAGGTCGCCGAACTCCGGCAGCACGTCGGTGTAGTCGGACACGTCGTAGCCGCCGTCGCGCAGCGGGGACTTGAAGAACGGCGGCAGCCAGATGCAGTCGACGCCGAGCCACTGCAGATAGTCCAGCTTGCCCGTCAGACCCTTGAGATCGCCGGTGCCGTCGTGGTTCGAGTCGTGGAAGGAGCGGACCAGAACCTCGTAGAAGACGGCGCGCTTGAACCAGTCCGGATCGCGTTCGCTCTTCGGAAGGTCCAGCGGTGAGTCTGATACCGGTTCGTTGACGATCACGGTCACTCCAGTTGTGCCGGGAGCACCTGTGGTGCGCGGATGAGGGTGGACTGCACACGACCGCCGACCCGCCCGGGTGCCGCGCCTCGGGCCGAGGCCCCGAGCCGTCGCGATCAGGGTCCTACCTGATCAGCGTAAGCACATGGGCCGGTTGAGTGTGCGGGTCGAGCCGGACGTAGTTGTTCCGGCCCCAGTGGTACACCGCACCGGTCAACTCGTCGCGAACGGTGAAGCGGTCGTCCCAGCCGAGGCCGAGCGCGGACAAGCCCAGGGAGACGGTGGCCTCGACCGTGTTGTGCGGATCGAGATTGACGACGACCAGGACCAGATCAGCAGCTGTGTGCTTGGAGTAGCACAGCACAGCATCGTTGTCCGTGGAGTGAAATTTGAGATTACGTAACCCTTGCAGTGCAACATGTTCACGACGTAGGCCGTTGAGACGCGTCAGGAAGGGTGCCAACGACCTGCCTTCGGCCTCCGCCGCGGCCCAGTCACGTGGCCTTAGCTGGTACTTTTCTGAGTTTAGGTATTCCTCGCTGCCCGGTCGTACCGGCGCGCTCTCGCACAGTTCGTAGCCGGAGTACACGCCCCAGGTAGGGCTGAGCGTCGATGCGAGGACCGCTCTGATCTTGAAGCCGGGGCGTCCCGAGTACTGAAGGTATTCGTGCAGGATGTCCGGGGTGTTGACGAACAGGTTCGGGCGCAGGAACGCCGAGGAGGAATCGGCCAGCTCGGTCAGGTACTCCTGAAGCTCCTGCTTGGTGTTGCGCCAGGTGAAGTACGTGTACGACTGGTGGAACCCGATCTTGGCCAGCGTGTGCATCATCGCCGGGCGGGTGAAGGCCTCGGCGAGGAAGAGCACGTCCGGGTCAGTGGCGTGGATCCGGTCGAGCAGCCGCTCCCAGAACAGCACCGGCTTGGTGTGCGGGTTGTCGACCCGGAAGATGCGCACGCCGTGGCCCATCCACAGCCGCAGCACCCGCTCGCACTCCTCCAGGATCGCCGGCAGCACCCCGGGACCGTCGAAGTCGAGCGGATAGATGTCCTGGTACTTCTTCGGCGGGTTCTCGGCGTAGGCGATGCTGCCGTCGGCGCGGTGCGCGAACCAGTCCGGGTGCTTGAGCACCCAGGGATGGTCCGGCGAGCACTGCAGCGCGAAGTCCAGCGCCACCTCCATGCCGAGCTTGCCGGCCCGGTCCACGAAGTGGTCGAAGTCGGCGAAGGTGCCCAGGTCCGGGTGGATCGCGTCGTGGCCGCCGTCAGTCGCGCCGATGGCCCACGGCGAGCCGACGTCCCACGGACCGGCGGTCGCGGTGTTGTTCGGGCCCTTGCGGTAGGCGGTGCCGATCGGGTGGACCGGCGGAAGGTAGACCACGTCGAAGCCCATCGCCGCGATGCCGGGCAGCCGTTCGGCGGCGGTGCGCAGCGTTCCGGAGACGGGAGGGGTCGCACCGGTCGAGTCCACCTGCGCGCCCTCGGAGCGCGGGAACATCTCGTACCAGGACCCGAACAGGGCACGGGCCCGATCGACCCGCAGCGGGCAGCGCTCGCTCTCGGTCAGCAGGTCGCGCACGGGACGCGCGGCGAGGGCGCGGTGCAGTTCGGCGTTCTCCATCGCGGCCAGCCTGGCCTCGGCCGGAACGCCGACGTCGCGCAGCAGCTGAGCGGTCGTCAGCAGCAGTGCCACGTCGGGGTCGGCGGGTTCCGTCGGCGCGGAAGCGGATCCGTCAGCGGATCCGTCGCCGTCCACAGCCGCCGCGGCGTCCGATCGGCGCGCCCGGTCCGGGAGATCATTCAGCGTCGCCTGGACGACGCGTTCGATGACCGCTTCGGTGGCCGCCGCGCGCGCGGAGATCGAGGCGCTGGAACCACCGGAGCCACTCGCACCCCTTACCTCACCCGAGGCAACAGAAGCATCGGAAGCATCGGGGGGGCTCGTGGGGGTTGTGGGGCGCGTGTGGGTGACGGTGTCTACTCCATCTGTGCCATTCCTGTGATGTTCGACACGCCGGTGAGGCTCCGTACGACGGTGATGTTCCGCACGCAGTTGCGCGGCGCGCACGGCAGCGGGACCTGTCACCGCGTCAGCTGCCGCCGCGCGCTCGAGCAACCGCGCGCCGTCCTCGAAGACCAGCTCGACGTCGATGCCGGCCGGGATTTTCACCCGGGCCGCGTGATACCAGGTGGACAGCGGATCGGACCACGCCTCCACGTGGAACGTCCACTCCCCGCGCCGGTCGGCGACCACCTGCGCGCCGTAGCGATCGGTGCCGGGAGCCAGCTCGCGCATCGGAGCCCACGCGCCGCGTTCGCCGTCAGGCCCGGTCAGGACCACGTTCGCGGCGACCGCGTCGTGCCCTTCCCGGAAGACGGTCGCGGTCACGGTGAACAGCTCGCCGGGCACCGCTTTGGCGGGCCGGGCGCCGTCGAGGATCCGCGGCTGGACGTCGACGATGGGGATGCGTCCGATGCTCATGCGGGATTCATATCCGATTTCTCGGGATGCACGCGACGCGGGGGGCGACGGCCACGCTTTCGGCCCTCTGCGATCTCGGCCGGGCCAGGTGCAAAGCCGCGCTACCGGCCGATCCCGGCCCGGCAACCGGTTCGGTCAGCGTGTTACAAGACCGCAATCAGCCGGGGGGCGTTCGGGAGTGCACGGCGGCGCTACGCCCGCGAACCCGAGCCACCATGTCGCGAAACCCGGTGACCAGCCGCTACTGTCCCGAAGCATGAGGGCTATCCGACGCTTCACCGTCCGCACCGTGCTTCCCGAACCGCTCGCGCCGCTCGCCGAACTGGCGGCGAACCTCCGCTGGTCCTGGCATGCACCCACCCGAGACCTGTTCGCCGCGGTGGACCCCGGGCAGTGGGAGGCGGTCGGCGGCGACCCGGTGCGCCTGCTCGGCGCGGTGCGCACCGAGCGGCTGGCCGTGCTGGCCGCCGACGGCCGGTTCACCGCACGGATCGCTGACGCGGCCGCGAACCTGCGCGCATATCTGACCGAGCCGAAGTGGTACCAGACGCTGACCGACGCCCCCAGTGCGATCGCCTACTTCTCCCCGGAATACGGCATCACCGCCGTGCTGCCGCAGTACTCCGGCGGCCTCGGCATCCTGGCCGGCGACCATCTGAAGGCCGCCTCCGACCTGGGCGTGCCGATCATCGGCGTCGGCCTGCTGTACAAGCACGGCTACTTCCGCCAGTCGCTCTCCCGTGACGCCTGGCAGCTCGAGACCTATCCGCTGATCGACCCGGACAACCTGCCGCTGACCCGGCTGCGCGAGGCCGACGGAACCGCCGTGCGCGTGACCATCGGGCTGCCCGGGCTGCGCGAACTGGTCGCGCAGGTCTGGCTGGCGCAGGTCGGCCGGGTGCCGCTGCTGCTGCTCGACACCGACATCGAGGACAACGCGGACGGCGGCCGCGAGATCACCGACCGGCTTTACGGCGGCTCCAGCGAGCACCGGCTGCACCAGGAGATGCTGCTCGGCATCGGCGGCATCCGGGCCGTGCGGGCATACTGCCGGCTCACCGGCACTGCGCAGCCCGAGGTCTACCACACCAACGAGGGCCACGCCGGGTTCCTCGGCATCGAGCGGATCAGGGAGCTGTCGGAGGAGCACGGCCTCGACTTCGGCGCCGCGCTGGCCGCGGTCCGGGCCGGCACCCTGTTCACCACGCACACCCCGGTCCCGGCCGGCATCGACCGCTTCTCGCACGACCTGGTGGCCGAGCACTTCGGCGGCGACAACCAGTCGCCGGGCGTGCAGATGGAGAACGTGCTCGGGCTCGGCGCCGAGGACTTCCCCGGCGGCGACCCGGGCTGCTTCAACATGGCCGTGATGGGCCTGCGGCTCGCCCAGCGCGCCAACGGCGTCTCGGTTCTGCACGGCGAGGTCTCCCGGGAGATGTTCGGCGGTCTGTGGCCGGGCTTCGACCCGCCGGAGGTGCCGATCACCTCGATCACCAACGGCGTGCACGCGGAGACCTGGGTGCACCCTGCGGTCTTCGAACTGGTCGAGCGGGAACTGGGCCCCGGCGCGCTCGCGGACGAGCCGTTCGAAGCCGTGGACCGCTTGTCGGACAAGACGATCTGGGAAATCCGCTGCGTGCTGCGTGCCGCGTTGGTCAACGAGGCACGGCGCCGGGTCAAGGAGTCCTGGATCGCCCGCGGCGCCTCGGAGGCCGAGCTGGGCTGGACCGCCGACGTGCTCGACCCGGAGGTGCTCACCATCGGCTTCGCGCGCCGGGTGCCCTCCTACAAGCGGCTGACCCTGATGCTGCGCGACCGCGAGCGGCTCGCTTCGATGCTCCTCCACCCGCAGCGCCCGATCCAGCTGGTGATCGCCGGCAAGGCGCACCCGGCCGATGAGGGCGGCAAGCGGCTGATCCAGGAGCTGGTGCGGTTCGCCGACGAGCACAACGTGCGGCATCGGATCGTCTTCCTGCCCAACTACGACATGGCGATGGCGCAGACGCTGCTGCCCGGCTGCGACGTGTGGCTCAACAACCCGCTGCGGCCGCTGGAGGCCTGCGGCACCTCCGGGATGAAGTCGGCGCTCAACGGCGGGCTGAACCTGTCCATCCGGGACGGCTGGTGGGACGAGTGGTTCGACGGCGAGAACGGCTGGGCGATCCCGACCGCGAACGGCGTCGAAGACCCGGACCGGCGCGACGAGCTTGAGGCCGCGGCGCTCTACGACCTCATCGAGACCTCGGTCAGCCGCCGCTTCTACGACCGCGACGCGGCCGGTCTGCCGACCCGCTGGATCGAGATGGTGCGGCACACGCTGAGCACGCTCGGCCCCAAGGTGCTGGCCAGCCGGATGGTGCGCGACTACGTGCGGGAGCTGTACATCCCGGCGGCGATGTCCTCGCGTGCGGTATCGGCTGACGGGTACCGCAGCGCGATCGAGCTGGCCGCGTGGACGGAGCGGATCAAGGCGAGCTGGCCGGAGCTGGCGATCGAGCACGTGGACGCGGTCGCGGACGGCGACGGCGGTGAGAGCGCGCCTCGGCTCGGCGGTTCGCTGCGGGTTCGCGCGCTGGTGCAGCTTGACTCGATCACGCCGGACGACCTGGAGGTCCAGGCGGTCTACGGCCGGGTGGACGAGCGGGATCAGCTCAGGGACACGCACACGGTCGCGCTGGAGTTGAACGGCGTGGACGACCTCGGCCGCAACCGCTACGAGGGTGTCGTGGAGCTGGACCGGTCCGGACCGTTCGGGTACACGGTGCGCGCGGTACCGAAGCATCCGATGCTTTCCACGCCGGCGGAGCTGGGGCTCGCCGTCCTGCCGACGCCGGTGGCCGTCTCACCCTTGGGTGAGGGCGACGGCGATGCGTTCATGCGCTGAGCTGACAGTCCGTTAACTGGCACGGCGTAAGTGGCAATCGCGGCGGTGCTCCGGACCCCTCCGGAGCGCCGCCGCGATGCGTGTGCCTAAAGCCGATCTGGCATCAGGTCGCTGACCACGCCTCCGGATCAGCGCGCAGCAACATCAGCGATCGCGGCGCCAGCGTGACCGGCAGCCCGCCGCCGTAGGCGACGTTGTCCCGCGCGCCCGGGTCCCCTTCCAGCGTCGTGTCGATCACGCTGTGATACCAGCGCGCCCACGGGTCGCCCGGCAGCACGAACTCCAGCTCCTCGGCCCCGGAGTTCACCAGCAGCAGAAAGCTGTCGTCGATGATCCGCTCGCCGTGGTTCCCGCGCCCCCGGATGTCCTGCCCGGAGAGGTACACCCCGAGCCCGGCAGCCGGGGCGAACCAGTCGCCGTCGGTCATCTCCTCGCCGTCCGGCCGAAACCAGGCGATGTCCTGCAGGCCGCCGGGATGGGCCGGCTGCCCGGAGAAGAACACGCGCTGACGCAGCACCGGATGCCGCTTGCGCAGGTGGATCAGACGCCGGGTCAGATCGAGCAGGCTCGACCACTCGCCCTTCTCGAGCAGCGACCAGTTGACCCAGCTGGCCTCGTTGTCGACGCAGTACGCGTTGTTATCGCCTTGCTGCGTCCGGCCGAACTCGTCGCCCGCGACGATCATCGGCACGCCGGTGGCCAGCACCAGAGTCGTCATCAGATTGCGGATCTGCCGCCGCCGCACCTGGTTGACGGCCTCATCGTCCGTCTCGCCCTCGACGCCGTAGTTCGAGGAGCGGTTGTCGTTGGTGCCGTCGCGGTTGCTCTCGCCGTGCGCCTCGTTGTGCTTGTGGTTATACGTGACCAGGTCGCGCATCGTGAAGCCATCGTGTGCGGTAACGAAGTTGATCGATGCGTAAGGACGTCGGCCGTCGTCTTGGTAGAGGTCTGAGGAGCCGGAGAGCCGGTAGGCCAAGTCGCGCACGTCGGTGCGCGCGCCGCGCCAGAAGTCCCGGACCGTGTCGCGGAACTTGTCGTTCCACTCCGTCCACAGCGGGGGGAACTCGCCGACCTGATAGCCGCCCTCGCCGACATCCCAGGGCTCGGCGATCAGCTTGACCTGCTGGAGCACCGGATCCTGCGCGATGACGGTGAGGAAGGCGGAGAGCTTGTCCACGTCGTGGAAGGAGCGGGCGAGGGCGGAGGCCAGGTCGAAGCGGAATCCGTCGACGCCCATCTCGGTGACCCAGTACCGCAGCGAGTCGGTGATCAGCTGAAGCACGTGCGGCTGCACGACGTTGAGCGTGTTACCGCAGCCGGTGTAGTCGGCATACCGGCTCGGATTCTTCCCGTCGAGCCGGTAGTAGCTCTCGTTGTCGATGCCGCGGAAGCACAGGGTCGGTCCGTCGCCGCCGCCCTCGGCGGTGTGGTTGTAGACCACATCGAGGATGACCTCGATGCCGGCCGCGTGCATCGCCGCGACCATCTCCTTGAACTCGCGCACCTGGCCGCCGCGCTCACCGCGCCGGGCCGCCGCCGAGTAGGGCGCGTGCGGAGCGAAGTAGGCGATCGAGTTGTAGCCCCAGTAGTTGCCGAGCCCGCGCTCCAGAAGGTGCGGCTCGGAGACGAAGTGGTGGATCGGCAACAGCTCGACCGCGGTAACGCCGAGATGGACGAGATGCTCTATGACGGCTGGATGCGCCAGTCCTGCGTAAGTACCGCGCAGCTCATCAGGCACAGCCGGATGGCGCATCGTGTAGCCGCGGACGTGAAGCTCGTAAATGATCGTCTCGGCCCACGGCGTACGTGGCGGCGTGCCGGTATCGACGTCGACCCGGCCGGTGACGATGCCCTGCGGAACGTACGGCGCCGAATCGCGGTCGTCGGGGGTGTTTGAGTTGGCGGTCGAACCGTGCTTCACATGCCCGTACACCGCGTCGTCGAGGACGAACTCGCCTTCCAGTGCCCGCGCGTACGGATCAAGCAGCAGCTTGTCCGCGTTCCAGCGGCGGCCACGCAGGGGGTCCCAGGGCCCGTGCACCCGAAAGCCGTAACGCTGACCAGGCTCGATGCCCGGCAGGTAGCCGTGCCAGACGTGAAAGGTGGATTCGGTCAGCGGGACCCGGCTCTCGCCACCGCCGTCGTCGAACAGGCACAGTTCGACGCTCTCGGCTCCCGCCGCCCAGAGCGCGAAATTGACGCCTTGCCCGTCGTGGCGAGCACCGAGCGGATGCCAGGTACCGGGCCAGGGCCGGTCCCAGTGCTCGGTGCGGTGCGGATCGCCAACTTGGTCACTCATGGTGTCCATTGTGCCTTTTGACGGGTCGTGAAGAACCTCATGGCCCCGGAAATTCGGCGGCTGACCGGCCGTGGTTGGATGAACGGTGCAGGCGGACGGTGATCCAAGGGAGTGTCAGCGTTGACTG
>DASUAR010000339.1:0-24759 GCA_035763685.1 Actinocrinis sp.
GCGCAGGTCTGGTCCGCGGTCGCGATCAGCGGCTCCACCCACTCCTTGAGCTGCCCGACCAGATCCGAGCGGTCCGCCGGAAGCGCCGCCTTGATCTCGTCGATGACCGGCTGCACCTTCTCCTTGTACGAGAGCAGATACCCCCGCCGGTCGTCCCGGATCCGGGCCACCTCGCTCTCAGGGATCTGCTCCACCGCGCAGCCGCCGTCCGCGGACAGCTCCACGGTCGTGCCGGTCAGGAACAGGTGCGCGTTCTCCCGGCCCTGCTCGGCCAGGTAGTCGAGGAAGACGAACTGGTCCGGGAAGACGTTCGCCTCGTCCCGGTCCACATCGTTCAAGTGAAAAAGATCATCATCCAGAAAGCAGGGCGGCCCGGCGAACGGGAAGACGTGCGCCGCGTGGTACTGGTCCATGTACTTGAGCGCGCGGGCCAGTCCGTTGCGCCGCTTGCGCTTGCCGACGGTCTCCTTCATCCGCTCCGGGAAGTCGTACACCATCGGGTACCAGATCGCGCCGGAGTACTGCAGGAAGTGCCCGTGCAGCGCGCCGAACTCCTCGATCGGCCCGGCCTCCACCGGACGCGAGTCGTTCTGGTTGTAGATGCGCACGGTGCCGTCGTCGACCGCGAGGCCCGAGTCGCCGATCGGGCCGTCGGTCGGCGAGACCAGCGCGTTGATCAGGATCCGCAGGCCGTCCAACTCGACGATCTGGTTGTTGCGGGTCTGCACGAACCGCTTGAAGCCCAGGTCCTCAAGCGCATCACGCAGGTCGGGCACCGGGAAGTCCGGCAGCAGCACGGTCGCGTCCTTCGACATGTGCCGGCTGAGCCAGTCCGGGTCGAAGTGGTCGCGGTGCAGGTGCGAGACGTAGAGGTAGTCAGCCGAGCCCACCCACTGCGGGTCGACGCCGGTGTTGTCCGGGAACGGCACCCAAGAGCCGAAGTAGGCCGGGGTGAACCAGGGGTCGCAGGCGATCCGCCCGGCCGCCGTCTCCAACAGCAGGCCGGCATGGCCGATCGAGGTGATACGCACTGGCTGGCACTCCTCGTGTCCGCTTCATCGCTTCAGGTGCGCGAGCGCGGCCCGCGCAGTTTGTCTAACCTATCCGACCGGAGGTTAACCGGCGGACAGTCCCGACGACCTTCCGCCATTGACCGCGGAGCCGCTACGGTTTCCGCAGTTGGATCAGCTGGCTAGATGAGACCGGGCTGGGGAGGACGGCGGTTCGGTGAGCGGCGCCCCGCAGGAGACGGCGCGGCGCGGCGCGGCCCCAGGACCGGCGGTCGTCAGCCCCGCGCCGATGCGGCGCGCCCGCACGGCCCGGATGGCCGAGCCGCTGCAGCCCGTTCCCGTTCCCACACCTGCGGACCTCGGCGTTCTCGTCGGCGCCCGCGCAGACGGCGATCCGGCCGAAGCAGTGGCCATCGCTCGGTTGGCCGACCAGCTCGCGTACCGCGAGGTCATGCTCGGCGAGGCGACCGGTCACGACGCGTTCGCCCTCGGCGCGGCGATGGGACAAGGACCGGCCGCGCTCTGCCTCGGGCCGCTGCCCGCCGGCGTGCGTGACCCGGTAACCGTCGCTCGCGGTGCCGCCTCGGTCGCTGCCCTGACCGGTCGCACGGTAGGTATCGCGCTCGCTGCGTCGACATCCACGGTGGTGGAGGAGTGGCACGGCCGCGCGCGCGGCGTTCCCGCGACCGTGGTCGCCGAGTCGGCCTCCGTGCTGCGCGGGCCGCGACGCGACAGCGGACTGCTGGCCGGAACGCCGGTCGACTTCGCTGGAGCACTGGTACGCACCCGTGGCTTCGTCTGCGCGTTGCCGCCCTCAAACGCGGACCTGAGCGTGCTCGCGTTCGGCGCAGAGCTGACCGAAGTGGCCGTCGCGCGAGCTGACCGGCTCATCGTCCCGATAGGTACCGTCGAGCATCTGGCCCGACTGCGTGGACGTATCCAGCTGGCGGCCGAGCGCGCGAACAGGCAGCCCCCGCGGCTCGCGGTCTGGGTGCCCGTCGCCGTCGATCCTGAGGAGGGAACCCGCCGCGACATGCTGCGCGCGCTGATGCCCTATGTACGCGCGGCCGGCTTCGCAGGCATGTTCACCGAGGCCGGTTTCGGAGAGATCGTCCGGCTTGCCCGCTCCGGCGCTCACGTGCGCTCCGTCGTAGCCGCAGCGCCACCGGAGATGCTTGACTCCGTCGCCGCGGTTGGTTCAGTCACCGCAGTGAGAGCAGCGCTGGGGGAGTACCGCGCCGTGGGCGTCGACGACGTGATTCTCGTACCGCACAACGCCGAGACCTTGACCGCGCTCGCCGCTACCTGAACGGAGAGGTCTGTCCCGCCCAACTGGACAACCTGCCTTTCCCACCCGACCAACCGCCGCTCGCCGCTCCGCTTTTCCAATACACCACCCCCGCGATGACATCTCCGCGACGTGGCTGAACTACAGCGGCGAGTCTCGTTCACAGCTTTGCTCGACCCCAGACGTCCGTGTGCGCTGGTTGTCTCGCGATAGCTTTGCCGACGGCGGTTGACGGTTACGCCGGACACGCGTCGACGGATCTTCAGAAAAGCGGGTACCAGCCCAAGCCGCCGGTTCCCTGTCAGGCCGCGTAGGTTTCCGCGCGGGTGACGTAGCGGTGTCCGGTGGGTGCGCTCCACACCACCTCTCCCGCGGTTTCGGGGTTGTGCGGCGGGTGTTTCCGGGTTTTCACCCGTTTGCGCGTGGTGGGGTGAAAAACCTGTCGACGCGTATCCCGCGTAACCCTCATCCGCCGCCGGCAAAGCTATCGCGAGACAACCAGCGCACACGGACGTCTGGGGTCGAGCAAAGCAGTGAACGAGACTCGCCACTGTAGTCCAGCCGCGTAGCGGAGATGTCATCGCGGGGGCCTATTGGGGAAAAGCGGGACGGCGGGCGGCGGCAGGCCGGGGGAGAGGAAAAGCGGGTTGTCCCGTTGAACGAGACAGGCGGCGGTTGTCCAGTTGAGCGGGACAGGTTCAGTTGTCCTCGTTCGGCGGCCATGGGCTCATCGGTATCTCCGTTCCTGTCGAGCCACCAGTCGGCCGCGAGCCGTTCTTCGCCCCGTGACCGTTGTCCTGACGGGGAATCCGGAACTGCCGCGAATAAGGACGATGACTGCGCGGCTCGTTAGGTGAGTACGGCTGCGGAGGGTACGCGTCCCGACCATCGCCGCCGCCGACCGTGGCCATCTGGTTCTGCCGGGCACGGGTCGTCCGTCGCGCGGATCGGCGAACGGTAACCAAGGTGAGCACGAGTACGAGTGCGAAGGAACCCCCGGCGCCGACGGCGATGATGAGGCCGGTGGCCGCTCCGTCGGACAGGGCTTGGATCTGAGGGCCAATCGCAAACATCAATGCCCCTTACTTAGCGTGCGTGTTCGCCGACGCGAGCCGTACAGGGATGGTGCCCACGCGCCCGCGCCGCACACGTGTAGCCCGTTGGCTCTACCCAGAGCGCGCAGCGCGGTCGGCCGGGTTACTTTCGCCGTAGGTGGACCAGTTCTCCCGTTCGTTCCATGCTCGAAGGAGGCCGGCGGCCATGGCTGAGACCCCGCATTCCGCTAGCGGCAACGCGCACCCGCGTACCTCGGCGGTGCTGATGGTCAGTCCGGACCCGATGCAGCGCGACGAACTCGTGGAGGCGCTGCGCCGGCACCTCGGCGGCAACTCCCGGGTGATCGGCGCCGGGAGCGTGCGTGAGGCGTCCGAGGTGCTGACGTATCTGACCGTCGAGGGCACCGCGGTCTCCCTGGTCATCTGTTCGCATCGGCTGCCGGACAGCTCCGGCGTCGCGCTGTTCGGGCACGTCGGGATCGCCTCCCCGGCCACCAGGCGAGTGCTGCTGACCACGATGGACCAGGCCGACGCGGCGCTTCAGGCGATCAACCAGTCACAGGTGGACCGGTACCTCGTGCTGCCCGCCGAGCCGCTGGAGGACCGCCTGCTGCCGATCGTCGACGACCTGCTGACCGACTGGTTCGCCCAGCACGCGGCGGCCCAGGTCGGGGTGACGGTCCTCGGGCACCGGTTCGCGCCGAAGTCGTACCTGGTCAAGGACTATCTCGCGCGCAGCCTCGTGCCGTTCACCTGGTTCGACCTGTCCGACGATCCGGAGGCGCACGCGCTGGCCCGCGATCTGAATCTGCCGAATCCCGCCCCCACGACAGTGCTCTTCGACGACGGCCGCGCGCTCTACGACCCGACCGTCGCGGAGTTGGCGGCGGCCCTGGGCCTGACCCAGGAGGCGACGCGCGACCGCTACGACCTGGTGGTCGTCGGCGGCGGCCCGGCGGGTCTCGCGGCGGCCGTATACGGAGCCTGCGAAGGCATGTCGGTGGTCGTGGTCGAGGACGACTGCCCCGGCGGCCAGGCCGGGATCACCACGCGCGTGGACAACTACCTCGGTTTCCCGGCCGGGCTGAGCGGCGCCGACTTCGCGCACCGGGCGCTGGCGCAGGCCAAGCGGCTCGGCGTGGAGTGGTGCAGCGCAAAGGTCGCCACGACTTTGTTGCCGCTCAAGGGTGCGCACCGGGTGATGCTCGACAACGGCAAGACGGTGGTCGGCCGGGCGGTGCTGATCGCGACCGGGATGACCTGGCGAAAGCTCGACGTGCCCGGAGCCGAGGAACTGGTCAACGCAGGGGTCTACTACGGTGCCTCGGCCGCTGAAGCCAAGGCGGCGGCGGACGAGGACGTGATCGTGGTCGGTGACGGCGATACCGCCGCGGCCGCCGCGCTCGGCTTCGCGGAGCACGCCCGCTCGGTCACGCTGGTGGTGCGCGAACCGAGCCTCGCGCAAGCACCGCTCTCGGAGAAGCACGCGACGGCGATCGAAGACCACAAGCGAATCACCGTCCGCTGCGGCGCGGAGGTCGGCGAGGTGCGCGGCTACGGCAGGCTGGAGAAGGTGGCGTTGCTCGACCTGCACACCGGTGGGGTCGACGTGCTCCCGGCGAGCAGCCTCTACGTGCTGATCGGCATGGTCCCCTTCTCGGAGTGGGTACGGGACATCGTGGCGCTCGACGAGCTCGGCTTCGTGCTGACCGACACCGAGGTGGCGTTGCGCCCCGAGCTGCTGCCGATGTCCTGGCCGCTCGACCGCCCGCCGCTGCTCACCGAGACCTCGATCCCCGGCGTCTTCGCGGCCGGTGATGTACGCGCGGGCTCGATCAAGCGGATCGGCTCCGCGGTCGGCCAGGGCGCGGTCGCGGTCGCGGCCATCAGCCAGTACCTTGACTCGCTCACCGAAGTTGACGGGGACTCGATCGAAGAGGCCTCATTCGAAGAGGACTGACACAGTGGCGGTTACGCGGCCTCACAGGGGGAGGCCGGACCGCGCCCCGCGCCGGCGAAGTCGGGCAGCGGGCGCGGGTCGTCGATCGGCGCGTATCGACCGTCGACTCGCTCATAGGTCCAGGTCGGTCCTGCGGCGATGAGCTGATCGATCGCCGCGATCAAGCGGTCCACGTCGGCGATCGTGGAGCCGACGCCGAAGGAGGCGCGGATCGCTCCGTCCTTGCCGACGCCGAGGCGGGCGAGCAGCGGGTGGGCGCAGAAGCGTCCGTCACGCACGCCGATCGCGTGCTCGGCGGAGAGGTAGGCCGCGACGAGGCCCGCGTCGAATCCGGCCACCGTGAACGCGACCACGCCGATCGCGTCGGTGGAGTCGGCCCAGATGCGCAGGACGCTGATTTCGGCGTGCCGGGTCAGTCCACTGATGAGACGGCCGCGCAGGATTTCCTCGTGGGCTGACAGACTCGGCTCGCCTTGTGCGGAAAGGGTTTCGCAGGCCTTCGCCAGCGCAGCGGCGCCGAGGACGTTCGGCGTGCCCGCCTCGTGCCGGGCGGGCGCCGCGGCCCACTCGGTCGACTCACCGGTGACCTCGCGAACCGCGCCGCCGCCTGCCAGGTACGCCGGCGCGGTGTCGAGCCAGTCGCGGCGGCCGACCAGTGCGCCCGCCCCGTAAGGCGCGTAGAGCTTGTGGCCGGAGAACGCGACGTAGTCGACACCTGATTTACGCAGCGAGATGCGGCGGTGTGGGGCAAGTTGCGCCGCGTCGACCACGACGCGCGCACCGTGCCGGTGCGCGATGCGGGCGATCCGCTTGATCGGGAGCAGTTCGCCGGTCACGTTGGACGCGCCGGTGACCGCGACCAGCGCGGTAGGGGTCGCGGCGAGCGCGGCGTCGAGGTCGCTGAGCGTTTCCCGGATCGTCGGCGCGGCTTCCAGGACCACGTGTCCGCGCCGCTGCCAGGTCACCAGGTTCGCGTGGTGCTCGATGTCGAGGTAGAGCACTGACCCACCCGGCGCACCGTTCCCCGCCGGCACCGCGCCGGCCAGCAGGTTCAGCGCGTCGGTGGTGTTGCGCACGAAAACCACGACGTCATCGGGCCGTGCGTCGACGAAGCGGCCGACACAGGCCCGCGCGTTCTCCAGCACCGCGGTCGAGACCTGCGACGCGTAGCCCGCACCGCGATGCACCGACGCGTAGTACGGCAGCACGGTGGCGATGTGCTCGGCGACTTCGGTGAGCGCCGGAGCGGAGGCGGCGTAGTCGAGGTTGGCGTACGGCAGTGTGCCGCCGCCGACGACCGGAACCGGAAGTCCGGCGCCGACGACGCGGCAGAGCGGGCGCGCGGCGGCGGCGATTTCAGCAGTGGCCTGATATGTGGCGGTCGGCATGACGGCTCGTCCCCTTACGGGTCCGTGGACCCGCGGGGCAAGCCTCAGCGGCTTTACCTGCGCATCGGATCCGCGCTTGCC
The DNA here is from genome assembly GCA_035763685.1 of Actinocrinis sp. GTDB lineage: Bacteria > Actinomycetota > Actinomycetes > Streptomycetales > Catenulisporaceae > Actinocrinis. The sequence goes on from DASUAR010000339.1 coordinate 6,783, forward strand.
ACGCGGCTCCCGCGCGGCCCGGTCTCCATCCGGGGCACCCCATCGCGGTGGAAGGGTTGCCGGCCAGCAAGCCGGGGCTTAGCGCTGGCACTCATGACCTTGATCCGGAGATTAGCACGGGAGCGCGCGGGAGCGGCAAATCCGTTTCGGGGAGCGGGACGAGCTAGGGCCTGTTCGGGGTTCGGATCATGGCGAAGTCGATCAGCCGATTCGCCATGATCCGAACCCCGAACAGGCCCTAGAGACCGAGGGCTTCGAGCGGGGCGCCGACGACGGAGGCGTCACCTTCCACCGCGACCACCAGCTCCGCCGGACGCAGCGCCGTCCGCACCGCGGCGTTGGCCTCCTCCAGCGTCACCTCCAGCAGCCGCGCGTGCTCCGTCGTGACGTAGTCGTCGGGCAGCCCGTGTCGCACCATCTCGACCAGCCGCGAGCCGACCGCGCCGGCGGTCTGCAGCCCGATCGGCGTGGCTCCGGTCAGGTACGCGCGGGTCTTCTCCAGCTCCACGCTCGTCGCGCCGCCGTCGAGGTATTCGTCGATGACCCGAAGCGTGTCGGCCACCGCATCGGCGGTCGCATCCGTGCGCACCTCGGCTGAGAAGGAGAACAGGCCCACGGGACGGCCGAAGTCGAAGCCCGCGTGCGCGCCGTACGTGTACCCCTTCACCTCGCGCAACTCGTGGTTGATGCGCGAGGTGAACGTCCCGCCGAGGATCGTCGCGGTGAGCCGCAGCGCCACGACGTCGATGCCGTGCTGCGCCGCCTCGGCCCGCGTGACCGTCGGGTGACCGATGCGCAGCGTGGACTGCACGGCGCCCGGCCGGTCGGCGATCGTCAGCCGCTGCGGACTCGGCAACGCCGCCGGGGTCGGCGGCCGGGAAGCGGTGGACGCCGGGAAGTCGCCGAAGACGGTCCGGCCGAGCGCTTCCAGGTCGAGCCGGTCTAGGTCACCCGCGATCAGCAGCGTCCCGGCGTGCCGCAACCAGGTCGCGTGGAAGGCGCGCACGGCCTCCGCATTGAGCGCGGCCACTGACTCGGGGTCGCCACCGGTCAGCCGGCCGAAACGCGCATCGGCGCCGTACAGCGCCGACCGCAGCGCCAGCTGCGCGCGCGGGCCCGGCCGCGCGAAGGACTCGCGCTTGGCCGCCACCAGGTCCGACAGGTATCGCTCGACGTCGACGTCCGTGAACGCCGGCGTGCGCACCGCCTCGGCCAGCAGGTCCGCTCCAGCCGCGGCCTCGCGAATCGGCAGATCGAGCGAAATCCGCGCGGTCTCCCAGCCGGTGTCCACCGACCAGCTGCCGCCCAGCGATTCCACCGCGGTGCCGAAGTCGTCAGCGCTGCGCTTTTGGGTGCCCTCATCGAGCAATCCAGCGGTCGCCTTGGCCAGTCCATCGAGGCCGGCCGGGTCGTGTAGCGCGCCGCCGTCGAGCAGCACTGACAGCCATGCGATCGGCTGGCCGGGCAGGTGTGCGGCGACGACGCGTCCCGCGCCGACAGACACGGTACGGACTTCGGGGAAGACATACGGACGCGGAGGGACACCGCCAGGGCGCGCGGCGAGCGAGACAGGGGCGCCGGAACTTGCAGAGGTCTCAGTCACGGCTCTCAGGCCTCCGCGCTCTCGTCGTTGCGTTCTGTCGTGGGTGTGTATGCGAGCGTGATCCGGTTGTCCGGTGCGAACACCCGGACCGCCGCCTCCTGAACCTGCGCCGCGTCCACTTCGAGTAGCTCAGGCAGCCGATCGGCGATCTTCAGCGCGTCGCCGAACAGCGTGACGTGCTTGCCGAGCTGATCGGCCCGCGAGCCGACCGTCGCGAGCTCACGCGACCAGTCCGCGGCAAGCATCGAGCGGGCTCTGCCCAGCTCCTCCTCGCTGACGCCGTCGGCCGCGACCTGCTCGCAGACCTCGAAGAACGCCGTCTCCAGCTGAGGGAGCGTCACCCCGTCGCGCGGCGTGGCCATCCCGGTGATCATCGAGGCGTGCCAGGCACGCTGCCAGGTGCCGAGATAGCCGCCCTCCGCCTGAGCCAGCCGCCGCTCGGTGACCAACTCGCGGAACAGCCGGCTGCCGCGGCCCCGTCCGAGCACCACGCTCAGCACGTCCTCGGCCGCCGAGCCTGGCTCGGCGAAGCGGGTGGAGCGGAACGCGAAGAAGACCCGCGGCAGCGGGACCGGCTCCTCGAGTTCGACCCGCTCGGCCTTGCCCAGCACGTTCGCGAGCTCCCCGACCGGCGGCAGCTGCGGTCGCGGTCGCGGGCTCAGCGCGCCGAAGTACCGATCGGCCAGTTCGCGCACTTCTTCGGCCGTGGTGTCCCCGACGACGGTGAGTACCGCGTTGTCGGGGGAGTAGTAGGACTCGTAGAAGGCGGTGAAGTCGGACAACTGCGCGCTGTCCAGCTCGGCCATCGAGCCGATCGTCGAGTGGTGGTACGGATGCCCCTCGGGGTAGGCAAGCTCGCCGAGCACCTCGTGCCAGCGACCGTAAGGCACATTGTCGTACCGCTGTCGGCGCTCGTTCTTGACCACCTCGCGCTGGTTGTCCAAGGTCTCCTGGGTCAGCGCCAGCGCGCCCATCCGGTCCGCCTCAAGCCACAGCACGGTGGCCAGCGCCGCGGACGGCACGGTCTGGAAGTAGTTGGTGCGGTCCGAACTGGTGGTCGCGTTGATCGCGGCCCCGCCGACCTCCTGCAGCACGCCGAAATGCTCGCCCTTGCCGACCTGCGCCGAGCCCTCGAACATGAGGTGCTCGAAGAGGTGCGCGAAGCCGTGCTTGCCGGGCGGCTCATGCCGGGAGCCCACGTTGTACCAGAGGTTCACCGCGACGATTGGCGCGGAATGGTCCGGGGCCACGACCACTCGCAGCCCATTGCCGAGGGAGAACTGTTCGACCGGCCAAGCGAACCCGCCGACGGCTGCCTGGGCCGTTCCGTCGCTGGTCGCGATCGCGCCGGCGGTGGTCATGTGCGCCGAGTTCGCCACCCGGGCCCCCAATCCAAGGTCGCTGAAGTCTGCTTGGGCCGTTTTAGGTCAGCATAAGGGGCGAGACGAGGCCAACGGCGTCCATATGGGCACCATCAGAGGCGGCATCGAAGCCTGGGCGAGTGCGAAAGAGAGCGGTGAGGCTCCATGGGCCACGAAGGCACGGCGCGAGCCGAGCGCTTACGGCGGATACGGCGCGAGCGGCGCGCTGCGGAAGAATGGCGGCGTACCAGGCTGCTGCCGACCTGGGTCGAGTGGTTCTTCGTCGCCGGCGCTTTGGTGCTGATCCCGTGGACCGTGTTCCTGTTCACTACCACCGAGCCCGGCGTGGTCAGCAAACACTCCCGGCTGGTCTGGGGCGGCTTCGACTGCTTCCTGGTGATCGGCTTCGCGCTGACCGCCTACCGGGTCGCCAGGCGCTCCCCGCGCGGCGCGATCACGGCCACCGCGACCGGGACGATGCTGTTCATCGACGCCTGGTTCGACGTACTCACCGCGCGCCGCCCCAGCGAGCAGCTGGTCGCCGTGCTGCTCGCGCTCTTCGCGGAGATCCCGTGCGCAATGATCTGCTTCTACGTGGCGCGCCGGATCATCGGATTGTTCGAAGCCTCGATCCCGGTGCTGCGAGAGGCCGGATTCCGGCTGTCCGGCGGGCGACTGACGCCGCCGCCCGCCGACGCCGCTGTTCCGGCCGTCCCGGGTGAATCGTCAGAACACTGACTTAGCTGTCCAGTGCGCGAGCAGCGAGAGGTCGCCGAGCACGTCCAGCTCCGGGTCGCCCACCTTGCGCCGGCCGTAGATGAACAGCGCCAGGTCCTGCGCCTTGCCGCGAATCGCGGCCGCGCCCTTGACGTGCGCGTGCGACCAGCGGAAGCCCTCGGGCTCCAGGGTGATCAGCCACTCGCCGGGCAGCTCGTCGCCGTCCAGGTCGGTGGCGTGCAGGTGGATCGTCTCGCCGTCGCCGCGCAGCTCGCGCACCTTCGGCTGGAATAGGGCGGCGAACGGCAGCACGTCGAGCAGTTCGTCGACCGCGTCGACGGCCACCGCCGGCTCGATCCGGCTCGCCACGCCCGCCGCGGCCTCGGCGTCCGTCCGGTGGATCGTGGTCTCGTGCAGCATCCGGCGGATCCAGAAGCTCACGTGCTTGTCGGCGGCCCACGAGTACATCGGGGCGTCCGGGTCGGCGGCGCGCAGCGCGGCCACGAGGGCGGCGCCGTTCTGGGAGAACCACGCGGGGACCGCGGACCAGTCCCGCGGCATCCCGGAGGTCATGGGGCGCCGGTCGATGCGCTCCGGGGCCAGCTTCTCGACCATCGTGCGCACCCACAGGTGGAGCAGCCCGACGTGGTCGATCAGGTCGGAGAGCGTCCAGTCCCCGCAGCCTGGCACGGGGGCGGACGGTGGGGTGTCGGCGACCAACTCGGCAATGCGGCGGATCTCGCCGTCCAGCAGGTCTATCGCGGTCTCGTGGCGGACGGTCCGACGGCGGGGCGACGGGGCGAGGGTGGGCACCGGAGGCTCCTTTTGGATCGTTCGTGCTTGGGGTCACGTAGGTACGACGACGCCCTCGCACGGCGTCATCGACGGTTTTGCTTCCTTGGCCCCGGCAGGGGCGTTCGGTAGCGCGAAAGGGTGGTAAGGCTGTTTGTCCCCTGAGTCGGGGGCGTGCATGCCTTCCGAGCGGTATTCCTTAAAGCTTGAGGCCAACGGCTGCTGAACGCCACGTGACATCCGTCTCGTAGCTGCACACGGCTCACTCCTACCCGCGCACCCTCTAAGACACCCCGCGTGGCCGGTGTGTTCCTGTCCGCATCTCCCCTAGGGTGGATAGGCGGTTCAGGTGATCTTCAGTTTTGCTGCGCGGTAGACGTCGCTGCGATACGTTCCGATCAGGCGCGAGCTTAGGAGGCTTCCGAGTGGGATGGGGCCTGATGGCTGCGCTGGTGGCTTCGCTGTGTTACGGCGTCGCCTCGGTGCTTCAGGCTGTCGGAGCGCGGCGGGTGGAGCGTACCGAGCAGATCGATCACCGACTGCTGGTGCGCGTACTCAGTTCGCTGCCTTTCCTGGTAGGCACGGGCCTTGACGCGGTCGGGCTCTGCTTCAACCTGTTCGCCCTACGCCACTTGACGTTGTTCACCGTGCAGGCGCTGGTGAACACGAACCTCGCGGTAACGGCCGTGACCGCGGTTCTGCTCCTGCACGCGAGCATGATCCGCCGGGACAAGCTCGCGGTGACGGGTGTCATCTTCGGCCTCGTCATGCTCTGCCTCGCCGCGGGGCCGGAGGGCAGCGGCACCTTCGACATCGGGGCACGCTACGGACTGCTGGTCGCCTCGGCGGCCTTGGCCGCGGTCGCGATAGTGGTCGCGAACGTGTTCAAGCAGGTGCACCCGGCGGTGCTCGGCGCGCTGGCCGGCTTCCTGTTCGGCATCTTCGGAATCTCGGTGCGGGTCATACCGTCGCTGGCCGTAGAGCGGCTGGTCACGGATCCGGCGGCGTACGCGGCGATCATCGCCTCGGTGACCGGCTTCACGTTCTTCGCCGGCGCGCTACAGCGTGGCTCGGTCACCGCGACGACGGCCGCGCTGGTGGTCGGCGAGACGACGATCCCCGCTCTGGTGGGCCTCATCGCGCTCGGCGATACGACGCGCCACGGCTTCGTCCCGCTCGGTATCGCCGGATTCCTGCTGGCGGTCGGGGGCGCGCTTGCGCTGTCGCGGTACGGCGAACTCATCGACGCCAAGCCCACGGATCAGCACGTCGAGCGCGTGGCCGATCGGCCTGAGGGCGGCACGCCGGCCAAGCCGCTCGGCAGCTGATCCGGCGTCAGCCGCGCTGGCTCGGAGCGGATTCGGATTCGTCGTGCGCCATCCTGGCCTCGGTCTCGGCGTCCTTCTGCTTTTGCCGGCGCCGGTTCCACAGCACGAGCCCGACGATCAGGACCAGTGCCGCGCCGAAAAGCGCGTAGCTGACTACGTTGGTGTAGTGCTCGATGCGTTGCCAGGCCGTGCCGGCGAGGTAACCGATCAGGATGAACGCGGTTGCCCAGGTGATGCCGCCGAGTGCGTTCCACAGCAGGAAGCTTCGGTACCGCATCTTCGCCGTACCGCACAGGCTCGGCACCAGCGCGCGTAGTACCGCAGTCCAGCGACCGATGAACACCGCGCGGCCGCCGAGCCGGTTAATCAGATCCTTGCTCTGCCTGATGTGCGCGGGCTTCACGAACCGCTTCGGCGCCTTGTCGAGTAGTGCGTCGCCCCACTTATTGCCGACCTCGTACCCGGCCGAGTCGCCGAGGATCGCCCCGAGGATCGCGGCAAGGAACACGGCGTACAGCGGGATCTTGCCCTCGTACGCGAGGAAGCCGCCGACCACGACCGCGGTCTCGCCGGGCAGGACGAAGCCGAGGAAGATCGACGCCTCGAGTGCGGGCAGCAGGAACACCAGGCCGAGGGCCAGCCACGGATTGAGCTTCAGCAGCTGATCGACGATCCAGCTGACCATCCGTCAGTCCCCCAGGTGCGCGAGCAGAGCGTCATGCAGCAGGCCGTTGGAGGTGCAGGCCGAGCCGGCGGCGGGGGAGGGATCGCCGTCGGTGGAGGTGAACAGGCCGCCCGCCTCCGAGACGATCACCGCGACCGCGGCCATGTCCCAGAGCGAGACCTCGGGCTCGGCGGCCAGGTCCACGCTGCCCTCGGCCACCATCATGTGCGACCAGAAGTCGCCGTAGGCGCGGGTGCGCCAGCAGGCCCGGGAGAGCGTCAGGAAACCGTCGAGCTTGCCGTCTTCCTCCCACGAGATGATCGAGGAGTAGGCGAAGGAGGCGTCCTCCAGGGCCTTGACTTTCGAGACCGCCAGCCGAGTCGCCGAGGACAGCGAGCGCCCGGAGTACGCCCCGCCGTCCTTCGACGCCCACCAGCGCCGGCCCAGCGCGGGCGCGGAGACCACGCCGACCACGGGGGTCGGACCCTCCATAAGCGCGATCAGCGTCGCCCAGACCGGAACGCCGCGCACGTAGTTCTTGGTCCCGTCGATCGGGTCGATCACCCAGCGCCGCCGGGTGGAGCCGCTGTTGCCAGGGGTGTCCCCGTACTCCTCGCCGATCACCGCGTCGCGCGGGCGCGAGCGGCTCAGCGTGGTGCGCAGCAGCTCCTCGGTGGCCTTGTCCGCGTCGCTGACCGGGGTGAGGTCCGGTTTGGTCTCCACCTTCAGATCCAGCGCCTTGAAGCGCTGCATGGTCAGCGAGTCGGCCTGGTCCGCCAGGACGTGCGCCAGCCGCAAGTCGTCGTCGTAGCCCGTCACGTCCCCAACCTACCGTTTCGGCGGCGCTAGGGGCTGAATCGCGGCGCCGTGACTCTCAGGCACACTCGATAACGGAACACTCTCGGTGATAAGGGAGGAGCGCCCGGCATTGACGGGGGTACTCGGACCAGGGACACTTGAACCGAACGTTCGGTCGGGAGGTGTGGCAGGTGTCCGTAGTCGAAGCCGGATCGGTAACCCCAGACGCGCAATCGGTCGATCCGCAGGCCGGATTCGACGCGTTGCTGGCCGCAGACGAGCGGATCGAGCCGCGCGACTGGATGCCCGACGCCTATCGCGCCTCGCTCATCCGGCAGATCGCCCAGCACGCGCACTCCGAGATCATCGGCATGCAGCCGGAGGGTAACTGGCTCACCCGCGCGCCGTCCTTGCGGCGCAAGGCGATTCTGCTCGCGAAGGTGCAGGACGAGGCCGGCCACGGGCTGTACCTTTACGCCGCCGCCGAAACGCTCGGCGTCTCGCGCGAGGAACTGCTCGACGCGCTGCACACCGGCCGCCAGCGCTACTCGTCGATCTTCAACTATCCGACCCTGACTTGGGCCGACGTCGGCGCGATCGGCTGGCTCGTGGACGGCGCCGCGATCGTCAACCAGATCCCGCTCACCCGCTGCTCGTACGGTCCGTACGCGCGGGCGATGGTGCGCGTCTGCAAGGAGGAGTCGTTCCACCAGCGTCAGGGCTATGAATCGCTGTACGCCCTGGCGCACGGCACCGCGCAGCAGCGCGCGATGGCGCAGGACGCGGTGAATCGCTGGTGGTGGCCTTCGCTGATGATGTTCGGGCCGCCGGACAGTGCCTCGGCGCACACCGCGCGTTCCACGCACTGGAAGATCAAGCGGCACACCAACGACGAGCTGCGGCAGCGTTTCGTGGACATCACCGTCCCGCAGGCCGAGGTGCTCGGGCTCGCCCTTCCGGACGCCCAGTTGGCGTGGAATCCTGAAACCGGGCACTACGACTTCGGACCGATCGACTGGTCCGAGTTCGAGGCCGTACTCGCCGGCAACGGCCCGTGCAACGGGCAGCGGATCGCCCGCAAGGTCGCCGCCCACGAGGACGGCGCCTGGGTTCGCGCCGCCGCGGCCGCGTACGCGCAGAAGCATGGAGCCAGCCTGTGAACAGCCCGACCGCGTCCGGCCCGACCGCGCCTGGCGAAACCGCCAGCACGGTGTGGGAGGTCTTCGTGCGCCCGCGCCGTGGCCTCTCGCATCAGCATGTCGGCTCGGTGCACGCCGCGGACGCCGAGCTCGCCTTGCGCCGTGCCCGCGATCTGTACACCCGCCGCGGCGAAGGGGTCTCGATCTGGGTTGTGCCGGGCGGCGCAATCAGTGCTTCGTGCCCTGATGAGAAGGACTCTTATTTCGCGCCGGCCGCGGACAAGGCGTACCGGCACCCGACCTTCTATCAGTTGCCGGAGGGGGTGAAGAACCTGTGACCGACACGCGCGCCACGGAAATGGGCGCCGCAGAAGCAGGCGCCATAGTGCGGCCGGTGGAGAAGCCCGTCGAGGAATACGCGTTGCGGCTCGGCGATGACGCGCTGCTGCTATCGCACCGCCTGTCCGAGTGGCTGACCCGCGCGCCGGACCTGGAAGAGGAGGTCGCGCTCGCCAACATCGCGCTCGACCTGCTCGGCCAGGCACGCTACCTGCTCTCCCTCGCCGGTCAGTCCACCGCGCAGAACGAGGACGTGCTGGCCTTCCGCCGCTCCGACCGCGAGTACCGCAACGCACTGATCGTCGAGCTGGCGAACGGCGACTTCGCGCACACAATCGTCAGGCTGCTGTTCTTCTCCACCTATCAGCGCGCGCTCTATCGCTCGCTCGCGCACAGCGCGGACGCGAACCTGGCCGCCTTTGCCGGCAAGGCGCTCAGCGAGGTTGCGTACCACGTCGAATACGCGGCCGGCTGGGTCGTGCGGCTCGGCGACGGCACGGAAGAGAGCCACGACCGTGCCGCCGCCGCCGTCGCGGAGCTCTGGCCGTACACCGCGGAGCTGTTCGCCGCCGACGACCTTGTCAACGCGCTGGCTACCGAAGGAATCGCCGCCGACCCCGCGGTGTTGCACGCGGAATGGAGCGAGCAGATCGAGGCGGTCCTCGCGCAGGCCACGCTCGGCGTCGAGCCGACCGGCGTGTGGCGGCCGGGCGGCGGCCGCAGCGGCCTGCACACCGAAGCGCTCAGCTATCTCCTCGCCGAGATGCAATCGGTGCACCGCGCGCACCCTGGCGCCGCCTGGTGATCGCAATGCACGGACACGCAGATCTGCTTAGCGCGCAAGACGTCGTGTCTTCCGTCCCTGATCCAGAGATGCCGTACATCACGCTCGGCGACCTCGGAGTCGTCGGCGCGGTGCGCGTCGATGAGGATGCGCGGTCGGTGCACGTGGAGCTGACGCCGACGTACCTTGGTTGCCCAGCGACCGAGGTCATCCAGCAGGACGTCAAGGCAGCTCTGCTGGACGCCGGGTGGCGCTCAGTCGCCATCGAGATGCGTTTCGACCCGCCGTGGACTCCCGAGCGGATTACGCAGCAGGGGCGCGCGAAGCTCGCGGCAGAAGGGATCGCGCCGCCGACGGGCCACGCCCGATCTAAGGGAGCTGAATCGGCTCCGGTATTCGTCACGCTCGGCCGCCCGCCCGCCGAGGTCCGCTGCCCGCACTGCGGCGCCGCGCAGACCGATCTGCTCAGCGCGTTCGGACCCGCGCCCTGCCAGGAACTGCGCCGCTGCCCCTCGTGTCGCGAGCCCTTCCCGGCGATCAAGCGGACCCGGTGAGGCAGCGCCGATGACCGTTCAGTTCCACCAACTCACCGTCGAGGCGGTCGAGCCGCTGACCGAGGACGCGGTCCGCATCGTGCTCGCCGTGCCTGAGCCGCTACGCGAGGCCTATCGCTACACCGCCGGCCAGCACCTCACCATCCGCTACAGCGCTCCGGGCACCGGCGAGCAGTTGCGCCGCTCCTACTCGATCTGCGCGCCTGCGCCGCTCGACGGGCCGCCCGCACGCCTCGCCGTCGCGGTCAAGCGGCACGGTCCCGGCGGCTTCGCCGACTACGCGGTCCACAAGCTGGCGCCGGGCGAAGCACTCGACGTGCTCACTCCGGTCGGCGGCTTCCACGCGCATCCGGGCGAGCTACAAGCCGGCCGGGTGCGGGTCATCGCGATCGCGGCAGGCAGCGGCATCACCCCGGTTCTCGCCATCCTGCATGACGCGCTGCGTACGAACCCTGAGAGCACCGCCGCGTTGCTCTACGGCAACCGCACCAGCGCCGACGTGATGTTCCTCGACGAACTCGCCGACCTCAAGGACCGCTACGGACCACGCTTCGAGGTGCTGCACATCCTCTCCCGCGAGGATCACGGATCGCCGCTGCTCACCGGCCGCATCGACCGGGAGAAGCTGCCGACGCTGCTCGACGCGATCGCGGCGGCGCCCGAAGACGCCTACTACCTGTGCGGGCCCATCGGCATGGTCGAGGACTGCCGCCGATCGCTGGAAGAACGCGGCGCGACGCACGTCAGGTTCGAGCTCTTCGATACCGGCGGCGTCAAGAAACAGAAGCCTGCGACGCAGGGCGAGGCCACGGCGGCCGGAACCGGAACGGGCACGCGGATCACCGTCACGCTGGGCGGCCGCACCACGCGCTGTGAGCTGCGCCCCGAGGACGACAGCCTGCTCGCCGCGGTGATGCGCGACCGGCCGGACGTGCCGTATGCGTGCACTGACGGCGTCTGCGGTACCTGCCGCGCGAAGCTGGTCTCCGGTACCGCGCAGATGGCCCGCGACTACGCCCTCGAACCCGACGAGAAGATCGGCGGTTTCGTGCTGACCTGCCAGTCGCTGCCCACCTCGGACGAGGTCGCACTCGACTTCGACGCCTGACGCCGGACCTGAAGCTGGCGCGGTGACAACAGCTGGCCCTGCGGCATTGGCTGCCCCTGCGGCGTTGGCTGCCGCTGCGGGAGGGGTTGCGGCGTCCGCCGCGGTAACGGCGGTAAGGATGGCGACTGCGGCAGCGCGGCGCGTTGCGCCTCGCCGGAGGAAAGCACTTTGCGCCCGCTTGCCTGCGCCGCCGCCTTCGTCGCGATCGCATACTCCTGACGCTTGAAACCGACGTACCCGTCGCTCTGCTCCTCGAAGGCGTCGAATCTGATGCGTTCCGCGGGCACATCCATGTCCAGCAGTCGCTTCAGCGTCGCCCGCATCATCTCAGCCGAACCCGAGACGAAGACGTCGTGCTCGGCCCAGTTGAAGCGGTCGGCACCGTGCCTGGCCAGCACATCCGGCAGCAGCCCGCGTTCGCCGCAGTACCAGGCGTCGTGTGAGACGCAGGGCACGATGGTCAGCCACGGCGCGTGGACCCGCAGCGCCTCCAGTGCGTCGAGGGCGTACAAGTCCGCGGCTTTGCGCGCGCCGTAGTAGACGGTGACTCGCCGGTTCGTGTTCCAGCGCGTCATGTCCTCGACGATCGCCATGATCGGTGCGATACCGGTGCCGCCGCCGACCAGAAGCACGTCCCGGTTCGACATCGAGTTGCCCACCAGCGAGCCGACCGCCGGGCCGAGCCGCACCGTGTCCCCGAGCAGCGTGTGGTGCACCAACGCCGTGGAAACCCAGCCGCCGTCGACCGCGCGCACCTGGAAGGTCAGCAGGCCGTCCGCGCGTGGCGCGTTCGCGATCGAGTACGGCCGCCAGACCCGAGGCCAGCGCAGCGTCTCGATCGCCGCGGCCTGACCGGGACGAAACGGGTACGGATGGTCGGTCTGCAACGTCAGCAGCGCCACCGAGGGGCTGGGCCGATGGTGCGCGACGACCTGGCCGCTCCAGAAGGCCGGCGTGATCTTCGCGGCGTCCTGCGCGGCGGCGATCATCGTCTGCGACATGAATTCGAAGGCGGACAGCCACGCCGCGTCCATCTGCGGCGTCCAGCCCGCGCCGCCGAAGTGCCGCATGGCCGCGATGAAGCAACGGGTCGCCGAGTCATAGTCCTGAGACCGCACGCCGAACTTCCGGTGATCGCGGCCGAGCTGCCGCAGATACTCGATCAGGCTCTGCGGCTCCCGCGCCTGCTGCACGATCCGGGCCATGGCGGCCATCAGCCGGTCACGCTGGTTGTCCATCATCGGCGGGAACAGGTCGCGCAGCGCGGGGTTCTCGAGGAAGAGCAGCGCGTAGAAGTGGCCCGCGACCTGGTCGGTGCGGTCTTCCACCAGCGCGAAGGACTCCTGGATCAGCCGTGGATCGAATGACATGCCGGCGGTCCTTCTCACAGGGGACTGGGACCCGCGGCCGCGGACGACCGGCGGAGCCTTTACGCTATGCCATGGGAAGGTCACTCAAGGTAGAAGTCCGGTAGAAGTCCGCCGGTTCAGCGAAGCCATCGAATAAGAGCTCGACTATCCGTGCCGGGGGTATCCGGCCGGGCCTCACGCGCCCGCGCCGTGCTCGGTGAGCGCTGTGAGCAGCCGCCGAACCGAGTCCACCCGCGCTTCGGCGCCCGCGAGCTCGGCCGAGCCCGGCGGCAACCCGGCCAGCCACTCGTCGAGCGCGCAGTCCGGCGCGTCGGCGGCGTGCGTGCAGCCGCGCGGGCACTCGGCGACCACGCCCGCGAGATCGGGAAACGCATCCACGACCCGGCTCGGGCTCACATGTGCCAGGCCGAACGACCGCACGCCGGGCGTGTCGATCACCCAGCCCTCGGCTAGCACGCGCGGCTCCGCGTCGCGCTCGCGCAACGCGTCGAGTTCCTCGTCGTCGAAGAGTATCGGCTGAGTCCACGGGTTGGCCTGCCGCGCGCTCGCCGCCGCCTTGCGGGCCCGCCGTGACGGCTTGGAATCCGTGGCTTCCACAGGGTTCTGCTCTGCCGCGCCGGGGCTCGATCCCGGCTCCGATCGCGGCGCGATGTACTGCGGCAGGCGCAGCGCCACCGCCGAGGTCGAGGTGTGCCGGCCACGCCCGGTGACGTCGTTGACCTGCCCGATCGCCCGATCCGCATCCGGGACCAGCGCGTTGACGAGCGTTGATTTACCCACGCCCGAGTGGCCGACCAGGACACTGACCCGCCCCGCCAGCGCCTCGTGCAACTGCTCCAAGCTGCCGCCGCGCCGGGTCACTATCGACGGAACGCCGAGCGCCTCGTAGGCGGAGAGCAGCGGCGCGGGATCGGCGAGGTCTGCTTTGGTCAGGCAGAGCAGCGGCGACAGCCCGGCGTCGTACGCCGCGACGAGGCAGCGGTCGATCATGCGTGGGCGCGGTTCGGGATCGGCCAGCGCGGTCACGATGACCAGCTGATCGGCGTTGGCGACGATGACCCGCTCGACCGGATCGGTGTCATCGGCGGTGCGGCGCAGCACATGCTCGCGCGGATGCACCCGCACCACCCGGGCCAGCGCGTCCGGTCCGCCGCGCAAGTCGCCGACCAGCGAGACCCGGTCCCCGAGGACAACGCCCTTGCGGCCGAGCTCGCGCGCTTTCATCGCGGTGACCTCGCGGCTGTCCCGGTCCATTTCGATCAGGCAGGTGTACCGGCCGCGGTCGACGCCGACGACCATGCCCTCAGCGGCGTCTTCGTGCTCGGGACGCAGCCGCGAGCGTGGCCGCGTGCCGCGCGGATTCGCCCGGATTCGGACATCGTCCTCGTCGAAGTCCCGGCCGCGCCTCACCACGCGCGGTCCACCGTCGCCGCTATCGGCGGGTTGATCGTCGGCGTGCTGGTCCTCAGCGTGCTTCTCATCGGACTGCCGATACCCCGCGGGCCGCCGCCGTCACCCCTGGTACTCCGTTCCGGCGAGCAGCGCGGCCCAGCGGCCGGTGAAGTCGGGCAGCGTCTTGGCGGTCGTGGCCACGTTCTCCACCTGGATGCCCGGCACAACGAGTCCCAGCACCGCGGCGGCGGTGGCCAGCCGGTGATCGTCGTACGTCGCGAACTCGCCACCGCGCAGCGGCCGCGGCTTGATCAGCAGCTCGTCCTCGCCCTCGACGACCTCGCCGCCGAGGTTGTTGATCTCCTTGGCGAGCGCGGCGACCCGGTCGGTCTCGTGCAGCCGGATGTGGCCGATGCCGTGCAGCCGGGAAGGTCCGTCGGCCAGCGCGGCCACCGCGGCGATCGTCGGGGTCAGCTCGGCCTCGCCGGAAAGATCCAGGTTGACGCCGTGCACACCGCCGTCGCCGGTCACCGTGAGGCCGTCGGGACCGAGTTCGCAGCGCGCGCCCATCAGCGTGAAGATCTCGCGCAGCCGGTCGCCCGGCTGGGTCGTGTGCTCAGGCCAGTCGGTCACGGTCACCCGGCCGCCGGTCACCAGCGCGGCCGCGAGGAACGGCGCCGCGTTCGACAGGTCCGGTTCGATGGTCGTCTCGCGGCCGCGGATCGTTCCGGGGGCGACCGCCCAGCGCTCCGGCTCGGAGTCGTCCACCGCGACCCCGGCCGCGCGCAGCATCTCCACGGTCATGCGGATGTGCGGCAGGCTCGGCAACCGCTCGCCGACGTGTCGTACCTCGACCCCGCGGGTGAATCGGGCCGCGGCCAGCAGCAGCGCCGAGACGAACTGCGATGAGGCGGAGGAGTCGATCTCGACCAGGCCGCCGGCCAGCGCCCCGGCGCCGCGCACGGTCAGCGGGAAGTGCCCGGGACGCGCCGAGTCGTCGATGTCCGCGCCGAGCGTCCGCAGCGCCTCGATCAGAGCCCCGATCGGCCGTTCGTGCGAGCGCGCGTCTCCGTCGAAGTGCACCGGACCGTCGGCAAGCGCGGCGATCGGCAGCACGAACCGCATGACCGTGCCCGCGTTGCCGACGTCCACGCTCACCTCGCCGCGCAGCGCCTGCGGCGGCGTGACCTGCCACGAGCCGTCCGGCAGGTCCGCGATGCCGACCCCGAGCGCTCGAAGCGCGCCGGTCATCAGCAGGCTGTCACGGCTGCGCAGCGGCCGGTGCAGCGTGGAGGGCGCGTCGGCGAGGGCCGCGAGCAGGAGGGCGCGATTGGTCGCGGACTTCGAGCCGGGGACGGTCACCCGGGCGGTCACCGGCCCGGCACTGGTAGGGGCGGTCCAGAGCTCCGAAGTCGTCATGCCCCAAGCCTAGTAGCGATCGCGAGCGGTATTCCTTCCCGCGTTCACGCCCGAGAGTGGATCGCACGCGTGTGATCGCCGCGGAATCACTCCTCGGCGCATCATCCGCGGATCATCACCCGCACAACCGCGCCGCTGCCGGACTTGAGCCAAATGTCAGTGCGGCGTGGCAGGCTTCATCACATGTGTGGTCGTTATGTCGTCAATACGCCGCCGCAGCAGTTGGCCATCGACTTCGGCGCGGATCTCCAGATCCAGGAGTACCCGCCGGACTTCAACGTCGCGCCGACCAAGCCGATCCCGGCGGTGCTCGTGCGCCATGGGCAGCGCACGTTGTCCACGTTGCGCTGGGGGCTGATCCCGTTCTGGGCGAAAGACCCGTCCATCGGCGCGAAGATGATCAACGCCCGGATCGAGTCGGCGGCCGAGAAGTCCGCCTTCAAGCAGTCCTTCGCGCGCCGCCGCTGCCTGCTTCCCGCGGATGGGTATTACGAATGGTTGGCCCTTCCTCCCGCCGCAGACGCGGGCGCGGTCGCGGACGGCGGGACGAAGCCCAAGGCCAAGCCCAAGCCGCGCAAGCAGCCCTATTTCGTGCATCCGGCCGCCGACGGCCCGCTCGCCTTCGCCGGGCTGTACGAGCGCTGGCGGGACGCCGAGGGCAACGAGCTGTGGTCCGCGTCGATCCTGACCGGCGCCGCCACCGACCGGATGGCCTGGCTGCACGACCGGATGCCGCTCACCGTGCCGCGCGACGCGTGGACCGCCTGGCTCGACCCGCAGCTGGAAGATCCGCAGCAGGCGCGCGACCTGCTCGACTTCTCCCCGCACTGGATTGCGGTCGCGGTCTCCGATCAGGTGAACTCGGTGCGCAACAACGGCCCGGAGTTGATCGAACCGATCCCCGAACCGGCGGCGCCCGCGGGAATGGCGGAGGCTGAACCGCTGTTCTGAGGATTGTGATGGCCACGATCCCCACTTTCGCCGAACCCGAGTTCGCCGACTTCGCCCGCTTCCACGAGGAGCCGAGCCCGGAGCCGGCCGCGTCTGTCGCGCCGCAGACGCCTGCCCGAATCGGTGATCACGTCCCCCGGCGGCTATTCTCGGGGGAAGTCCGGCTGGTTCTCGAGCCGGATCCGATCACGGAGGTGGGTATCACGGTGGGCACTGCCGCCGGAGCGCAGCCTGCGCACGAGGCGGACACGCAGACCTCGCCGCAGCCGGTCGATGGGACGGATGTGGTGCTGACGGCTGCCCAGCAGCCGTCTGATCACGAGGCGCTGTCGGATCAGGAAACGCCGGCCGAGCGTGACGCGCGGTTCGAACGTGACGCCATGCCGTACCTGGACGCGCTCTACTCCGCCGCGCTGCGGATGACCCGCAACCCGGCCGACGCCGAGGACCTTGTCCAGGAAACCTACGCGAAGGCGTACGCGTCGTTCCACCAGTTCAAGCCGGGCACGAACCTGAAGGCGTGGATGTACCGCATCCTCACCAACACGTTCATCAACGGGTACCGCAAGCGGCAGCGTGAGCCGCTCGCCTCCGGTACCGACGAGATCGAGGACTGGCAGCTGCACCGGGCCGAGTCGCACAGCTCGACCGGGCTGCGCTCGGCCGAGGTCGAGGCGCTCGACCACCTGCCGGACTCGGACGTCAAGGCGGCGCTGCAGTCGATCGGCGAGGACTTCCGCATGGCGGTGTACCTCGCGGACGTCGAAGGCTTCCCCTACAAGGAGATCGCGGACATCATGGGCACGCCCATCGGCACCGTGATGTCCAGGCTGCACCGCGGCCGCAAGCAGCTGCGGGAGCTGCTGGCCGACTACGCCGAACAGCGCGGGTTCGCCGGGGCGGCGGCCGGCGCGAACGGCCAGAACGGGGCCAACGGTCACAGCGGGGACGCTGGAAAGGCGGCGACGGCATGAGCTGCGGGCACCCGCACGAGACCGACTGTACGTCGGTGCTCGACCGGGTCTACGAGTACATCGACCACGAGATGGCCGAGGACGACTGCGCGACGGTCAAGAAGCACCTGGACGAGTGCGCGCCCTGCCTGGCCGAGTACGGCCTCGAGCAGGCGGTCAAGTCCCTGGTCCACCGCAGCTGCGGCTGCGACACCGCGCCCGAGCAGCTGCGCCTGAAGGTGCTGTCCAAGATCCGCCAGGTCCAGCAGGACCTCGCGGCCGACAGCGCCGAGCCGGCCGCGTCGAGCTGACGCACCCTTAGACGTCCCGCGCGGCGCCGTTCGCGGCGCCGAAGCGTCGTCGCACCCTCACTCACTTCGCGACCCCTTTGCGACCCCTTTGCGACGCGGTAAGACACGCTTCGTGCTCGTTCGATCGCCATGGGTTGCGATCGCTCATGCCCGGCTGATCCGGTTTTAGATGTAACGCCGTTAATGCCGAACCGTTTTGCTGACGCTCGGTAGTTTTTCCGTTACTGCCCGTCTGAACTGGACTGATATTCGACGGAGTTTTCCACTCAGTCGATTGAATTGTGTTCCGTATGGCGTGACAGGTGGCACCATCGTGTCGTTAGGCCATCGAGTCGGGAGTGCGGAACCGGCTCGGGGCTGAGGAGTGCCCCGGTGCGGAGGGGTGGCGACGTGA
>DASUAR010000340.1:0-9135 GCA_035763685.1 Actinocrinis sp.
CTGACTCGCCCTGGCCAGCGGCGTGTACGCGAAGGAGGGCCCGACGATGGTGGCGCTCGGGGCGACCTTGCGCAGTTCCCGGTAGGCGGTGTCCCACATCTGGAAGTACTGGGTGCTGTTGACCCCGGCCTTCCAGAACACCGAGATGTCCGGCTCGTTGTCGATGTCGTAGGCGAACTTGAGCCCGGTCGCCTGCAGCGCGCCGACGGTCTGATCGATGAAGGTCGCCCAGTTCGAGCAGTTTCCGTTGTCGCAGGGGTACATCGTGTTCGAGGGCTGACCGCCGTTCAAGCCGTACAGGTCCGTCAGCAGCACCTGGTACTGAGCGTGATACGGCGGCTGGGTCAAGCGCTTGCCCTCAGCGATGATCGAGTTCAGATCCGCCTGCGTGGCCGACCCCAGCTGATAGCCGTCCTTGATCCAGCCGCCCGAGAACCAGCCACCGCCCCGGAACGCGTTGATTCCCAGCGGCTGAATGAATTGATCGACGGGCTGCGTCCCGTCCGAGGTGAAGCCGTAGAGGAAGCCCTCGCCGACGCCGGTCGACGGCCCTCGGGTCGAGGCGAGGTTGACGCTCAGCGACTCGGTCCCGGCGGCCCGGCCGGGAGCCGCCGCCAGCAGCGGCACTCCCAGCACCAGCGCCGTCCCGGCCGCCAACGCGAGGCGGACGGGTCTGATTCTCTTTCTCATCGACTCCTCCTGCGGAGTAGGACAAGACATTAACAATGTCGGTAGGGAAGTACTGTCGAACCGATTCACATCGCGGCCCGACCGGGATATTACGGCGGGTGGGTAGACCGGTCAATGGGGTGTTAAATCGCGCCGAGCCAGCCGCCGCGAAGCTTTCGAATCGATTTACTTTTCTCGGCGCTTTAGGCCAGGAACGCGGCCCATTCATGTAAGTTTCAGTGACAGCGGCCCAGGCATTCGAAGCCGGCGGCGCGAACCTTCCACACGCTTTGGCTCTGGCACGCTGCATTGCTGCGGAGCACATCCGCCGACTACACTTCCGGCTGATCTGGTGAATCGGTTCGAGCGCGCCGACCACGTCGTTCCCAAGCGAACGGCACGCTGACGAGTCGAACGGAAGGGTGGAGGACGCCCGGATGTCGCGAGGGGGTTCGATGAACATCGGCGAGGTCGCCCGGCGATCCGGCGTGTCGCGCAGCACCGTCTCGTACGCGCTGAGCGGCAAACGCGCCGTCTCCGAAGCGACCCGGCGGCGCATCCAGGAGGTCATCGACGAGCTCGGGTACCGCCCGAACGCGGCCGCGCGGGCCCTCAAGGAGGGTCGCACGCGCACGATAGGCCTGGTGATTCCGCCTGCCGGAGGTCATCTGACCCTGATGCAGTTGGATTTCGTCGGCGCGGTGATGGAAGCGGCCGCGCGCGCCGATCTCGACGTGCTGCTCTCCCCCTCCGGCGGCGACCACGAGCGCTCCTTCGAGCGGCTCATCACCGGGCGCCGGGTGGATGGGGCGCTGCTGATGGAAGTGCGCTTGGACGATCCGCGCGCCGAGCGGTTGCAGGAGGAGGGCCTGCCGTTCGTGACCATCGGCCGCACCGGCCGGCCGAACGGGATGTGCTGGGTCGACATCGACAGCGCGACGCTGATAAGCCGCTGCGTCGACCACCTGGCCGACCTCGGGCACCGGCACATCGCTCTGATCAACCGGTCCGCCGACATGGTGGCGTCGGGCTACGGTCCGGCGAACCGGGCGCGTGAAGGTTTCGCCCAGGCGATCGCGCGCCGCGGCGTGGAAGGCGCGGAGTTCTACTGCGGTGACAGCGCGCACGCCGGCGGGGCGTGCGTCGAGGAGATTCTGCGCACGCATCCCGAGACCACCGCCATCGCGACGGTGAACGAGGCGGCGCTGCCCGGAGTGCAACGCGCGTTGGAGCGAGCCGGGCTCGACATTCCGCGCCGTTTCTCGGTCACCGGGATCGTGGCGCGGCACTGGGCCGAGCAGTTCCATCCGCAGCTGACCGCCGCCGACGTGCCCGCGAGCGAGATGGGAGCGACCGCCGTACGGTTCCTGATCGAGCGCATCGCCATGCCGGACGCCGCGCCCACGCAGGAACTGTTCGCGCCGCCGATCTCCCTGCGCAACAGCACCGGCCCGGCGCCGCGCTGAACCGGCCCGGCGCCGCGGCGTCCGATCTTCTCTTCGTGCCGAAGTCGAGCCCGATCACCGCGGCGCGGACCAGGGGCTCGCCCTAATGCTGAGCGAACTGGACCGAGGTCGGCTGCACGAGGTCCGGCGACACCGAGATCCCGCCGATGGTGAGTTGCTGCCCGTAGATGTCGGTGACCCTGATCGTGCTGCCGCAGCCGGCGCCGTCTGCGGAGAGGAAATAGTTGTAGTCGGCGCGCGGGAGCGAGCGCCACCCGCCGCCCGCGCGGACCTCCAGCCGCGCCACCGGATTGCGGTGGCCGATCACTTGGATTCCGCACCAGTACTGGCTGGACCCGGTCTTGTACCGGATCGAGATCGAGTTGGTCAGGCTCGGACTGACCAGCTTCCAGGTGATCGCGATCCGGCCCGCGCTGGGGTTGGCGAGCTTGGCGAAGGCCTGCTGGCTCAGGTCGAGCTGTCCCGGCGCGCAGGGCAGCGGACATTCGTTGGTGATCAGAACGGTGATTGACGCACCATTCGCGGCGCGAACGAGCACATAGTCCCCGCACGCCTTGGCCGACTCGTAGTCGGTGTAGTTCATCGCCGCGATCATCATGTTGGCGGCGGGACCGAACAGGCACGCGCCATTGCCGTCTGCGGCGCTGTACTCGGTAGCCACGCCCTGATACGTGACGCCCGGCTGGATCCGGCCCGCGAGTGATCCAGTACCCGTCGACCCGCCACCGCTACTCGTCGCAGAAACCTTCGTAGGCGAAGCACTCGTCGGCGAGGGCCGCGTGGGCGAAGCGCTCGCCGCAGGTCCTGTCGGGCTCGGCGACGTCGCAGCCAGCGAGACCGTCTTCGCGCCGGCCGCAGGAGTGATCGCGGACCGTCCGGCATCGGCCCTGCTGGCGGGAAGCGATGACACGATCAAGTAGCCGACGATCGCGACGGCGAAGAAGCCCGCCGCGGCCGCCGACACGATCGGCCATCGTCTGCTGCTCGACCGGCTGTGCCGCACCGGCTGGCTCATCGCCTTCACGCTCCGCCCTTGGGGATGCTCGACCCGCTTTTCCGTACCTAGTCCGTCCGGTCGGCGAAAAAGTTGCCAAGCATCTTGCAGCGGCTACTCCAGATCCGGCCCGGCCGCGGTTTCGCACCGCGGCCGGGCCGGATCTCGGCGACGCGTCAGCTGGACGGCGTCCCGTTCACCGTGAACGAGGTCGGCGAGGAGTCGTTCGAGGTGAAGGTGCCCTGGAAGCCGAACTGCACGTTGCCGCCGGGCGGGATGCTGGCGTTGTAGCTCATGTTCGTCGCGGAGACGGCCGAGCCGGACTGGCTGGCGGTGGCGTTCCACGCGTTGGTGACCTTCTGGTCGCCGGGGAAGCTCCACGCCACGGTCCAGCCGTTGATCGCGCTGGTGCCGTTGTTGGTGATCGTCACGTTCGCGGTGAATCCGCCGCCCCACTCGGCGGTGCGGGCGTAGTCCACGTGGACCCCGCTGCCGCCGCCGGTCGAGCCGCCGGAGATGGACCAGGCGAACGCCGCCGAGCCGGACGCGCCGGTCGAGTCGGTCGCCGTCACCGTCACGTTGTAGTTCCCTGACGCGCTCGGCGTGCCGGAGATCAGACCGGCCGAGCTGATCGCCAGCCCCGGCGGCAGACCAGCCGCGGAGTACGTCAGGCTTTGACCCGACGCCGAGTCAGATGCGTGCACCTGCACCGCGGTGATCGCCGTGCCCACGGTCCCCGACTGGCTGCCGGGATTCGTTACCGTGACGGTGTTGCCGCCGCCGTTTCCGGGCGGGCCACCGATCTGGCCGGAGAAGGTGAGCTTCACCGTGTAGGCCAGCGCGCTGTACGGCGCGCTGGAGGAGGGCATCGCGAAGTGCAGGCCGCCGCTGTCCTGGGTGGGCTTGGGCAGGTTGATGTAGCTGCCTGAGGCATTGCCCAGTAGTTGCGCGGAGACCAGCCCGGCGATGTTGAAGCTGTTGCTGCCGAGGCTGGTGACGGTCATCGTGCTGCCCTGCCAGCCGAGCGCGGTGGCGTACAGGATGGTGTTGTCCTGGCTGCGGGTGAAGCGGATGTCCTTCGGCGTGCCGGCACGCGGTCCGGTGAACGAGCCGCCGCCCATCGCGGTCGGCCCCTCGCCGTATGAGGACCACGACCGCGTGGCGTAGATCGCCTCCCCGAAGCGGCCGAGCCAGTCGCCGATACCCAGCAGAATCGTCTGCTGCTGCGACGGAATCGTCCCATCGGCCATCGGCGAGATGTTCAGCAGCATCGTGCCGCCCTTGCTGACCCGGTCGATCAGCGCGTGCAGCAACGCCTGCGTGGTGTAGTAGCCCAGGCCGACCGTGTAGCACCAGGACGATGAAGAGATCGCGTCGTCGGTCTCCCAATATGGCGTCAGCAGGCCGCCGGGACCGCCCCGTTCGTAGTCGAACACCTCGCCCTTGTTATCCAGGCCGTCCTTGTACGTCGCGACGACGTCCTTGTTCCACGCGACAGCTTGGTTGTAGTAGTGGGCCAGGAACTGCAGCCGATAGGACTCCTGCACCGCGGTCAGGTCGAAATCCTGGTAGATCAGGTCCGGCTGGTATCCGTCGATGACCTCGATCAGCTTGTTGTACCAGAGCTGGTTCTCCGGGCCGCTGCCTTGCTGTCCGAACAGGATCCTGAGATTCGGGTCCGACTGGTACGGCACGTATTGGTAGTAGCCGTTGAAGTGGTAGGCGTGGTGCAGGGATGCCATAAACTTCAGGCCCTGCCCCCGGATCGCCTGCGCGTGCTGCGCCACCAGGTCCAGCTTCGGGCCCTTCGCCACCGCGTTCCACGGATTGGACGCGCTGTTCCACATCGAGAAGCCGTCGTGGTGCTCGGCTACCGGACCGGCGAAGCGCGCCCCGGCGTTCTTGAACAGCGTCGCCCACGCAGTCGGGTCCCAGTTCCCGCCCGCGCTGGCGAGCTTCGGCGCGAACTGCACGAACCGGCCGGACTTGTCGTTCGCGCCGAGGATGAAGTTCTGGTAGCCCCAGACGGATGGGTCTCCATAGGTGGCGATGTGATGCTTGTTCTCGTTGGACCCGGTGTTGTACATGTTGCGCGGGTACCACTCGTTGGCGAACGCCGGGACGCTGTAGACGCCCCAGTGGTAGTAGATGCCGAATTTGGCGTCCTGGAACCAGGTGGGCGCGGGCGGGTGCTGGTCGACGGACGCCCAGCTGGCCGTGTAGCTCTGCGGGCCGGCGTTCGCGTCCGCGGAGGGAGCGAAGCGCACCAGGCCGAAGGTGGTGGCGGCGCCGGCGCCGGCTGCGAGCAGTCGGCGCCGACTGATCTGGAACGGGGTGGAAGACATGACCGAGGACTCTTTCGGACGAAGGCGAAGGCGGGTCTGCGACGCGGTGTGGTCCCGAACGAGTCAGCGTTAGGTGATGGGATGTCCGGGATCAAGTTGCGTCGCATCGTTCCGTGAAGGTGCCAAGGCGATGCGAAAACCTCAAGGGTGCCCTGTTCTGGAGCGGGGCGTGGGTACCTGGATCTCGTCGGCGTTCCGAATGCTCACCGCATGGTTTCGAGTCCATTCGATGAGCCGAGTCCGATGTGGTACCTCACGCCCCGCTTCGAAAATTACATCTCAAGACGCCTTCAGACATCCCACCAATGTGATCACGGGCTGGTGCAGGTGAGCAGCGGCGCGGAGGGTGCGCCGTTGCCGAGGAACCCGAAGGTGGTCGACGCCCCGGCTGCGAGCGAGCCGTTGTAGGAGACGCTCTTGACCGTCACCGACGACCCGCTGGTGCTCAGTGTTCCGTTCCATACCTGCGTGATCTGCTGACCGCCGGTCAGGCTCCAACGCACGCTCCAGCCGTTGATCGCCGCACTGCCAGCACTCACCGTGACCTGCCCCTGGAACCCGCCGGGCCAGGAACCCTCAGCCTGATACGTCGCGACACACGCTCCGGGCGGCGGGCTGCTACTTGCCGACGCGGACGCACTAGCCGACGCGGACGCACTAGCCGACGCGGACGTCGACGGCGAGGGGCTGCCGCCACCCGGCGGCACATACGGGCACTTACTCTGGTACATCGAGATCGTGCTCGGATCCGGCAGGCTCGGGCACAGGAACTGGGTGTAGCGGGTGTCGCTGTCCAGGAACACCTTGAGCCACGGGATGATCAGCTTCATCTCCACATTGTTCGCGTGCGTGTAATACACGTGGCTCGCGCCCGCGATCTCCGCGCGCGCACTCTGCGTTGACGCTGGAAGCGTCGCGTACAGGCTCGTGAGATATGACGGCGTGACGGTCCCGTCAGCCTGCCCGCCGACAATGAGCGAAGGAACCTGATCGCTCGCCATGCTCAATCCCATGCCGGGGAACCCGGGCGCCAGACCGATCATCGCCCGCAGCGACGGGCGCTGCTCAGCCGCCTCGATCGCGCCCGCGCCACCTGCCGAGTGGCCAAGCACCGACAGCCGGTTCGGATCGACTTCGCTCTTGACCGCACTAGCCGTAGTCAGCCAGTTGAGAGCGGCCAGCAACTCCGCCGCGCGCTGGGAATCGCTGTCCGTGGTCGTGTTGGTCTCGATGCAGAGCACCACGAAACCGAAGGAAGAGAGCCAGGGGCCCATCCACGCCTCTTCGTTCGCGCATTTGGCGGTGTATCCCGGCACGATCGCCAGCGCGCCCCAGGTGCCCTGACTCGTATCGGTCGGGTAGTAGACCACTCCCCCGCCGAACCCGTTGCCCGCCGCCACGCTCATCTGCGCCGTCGCGAACGTGCCGCGCGTCGCCTCAATGCTCTGAATCGTCGGATCCGGTCCGCGCTGGGTGCTGTTCGGCGTCACCACGTTCGGCGCGGGTTGGGCCGCGGCCGGACCGACCGTGAGCATGGCCACGATCACGGCCGCGACCGCTAAGACCGCCGCGACCGCCGACCTTGCATCTCGTCGCATCGACTACCTTCCTCCTCATGGCACCAGCGCAGGCATTGACGGGATGTGCAGGCCTGACATACCTGACATCGCGGACTGAAGGTGCCAAGACAATCAGGAAACCTCAAGAGCGGTTCGTAGCCGCGCGACGACGGGGGCGACTCGTCACTGCGCATTGACAAAGGCCACGCAAGGTATTTGAGCCCCGTGACAAACCTCGCCGGAGCAGCGGGTCACCCGGCGTCGGCGAAACTTTCAAGCGACCGGTCAGGCCCGGCGCCGCGACATCCCATGAATCCGCAACGCGCACGACGGAGAGGTCTACATTAGTGATCGATGACATCGAACCGCAGGGAGATCTCATGAGCGAGAGCGCTGACGAAGCCGAGATCGCCGAGAGGGCGCAGCGCATCAACGCGAGAATCGACACCACGAGGCCGAATCCGGCCCGCGTGTACGACGTCTTCCTCGGCGGCAAGGACAACTACCCGGTGGACCGCGTCGCCGCCAAGGCCGCGCTCAAGGCCAATCCGAGGGGTTTCCTCAACGTTTGGCACAATCGCGACTTCGTGCGACGCGCCGTCAGCCACCTGACCGCGGACGCGGGCATCCGGCAGTTCCTCGACGTCGGCACGGGGCTGCCGACCGCGGAGAACGTGCACGAGATCGCGCAGCGGATCGCGCCGCAGTCGCGGATCGTTTACGTGGACAACGACCCGGTGGTGCTGGCGCACGCCCGCGCCTTGCTCTTCAGCAGTTCCGAGGGCGCGACCGACTATCTGGACGCCGACCTGCGCGATCCGGAGACCATCCTGCACGAGGCCGAGCGCACACTCGACTTCGACCAGCCGATCGCCTTGGTGCTTGCGGCGATCCTGCACTTCGTCGAGGACGAGGCGGCGTACGAGGTGGTGTCCCGGCTCACCGATGCTCTCGCCCCGGGAAGCTATCTGATCGCCAGTCACCTGACGGCCGATCTGAACCCGGAAAACGGCATGCGGGTCGCCAAGACCTACGCGGACAGCGGCCTGACGTTCGTGTTGCGCTCAAAGCAGGACTTCCTGCGATTCCTCACGGACAACGGCCTCGAGATCGTCGAGCCAGGCGTAGTCCCCGTGCATCACTGGCGGCCGGACTACCGTCCGTGGGCACTCAGCACGCACCGGCCGGTCGAGACAGATCTGCTCGACCACATGGACGAGATTGACAAGATCAGGTATCGGGACATCAATGACGTCACGGACGCCGACGTCAACGTCTACGGGGTCCTCGCCCGCAAGCCGTGAGCAGCTCGACCGTTCGAGCGGGTGCCTGACCGCCCCGAACGCCGAGCTGCTGTCCCGTTCAACGGGACAACCCGCCTTTCATCCCCCCGCCTGCCGCCGCCCGCTGTCCCGCTTCTTACCCAATAAACCCCCGCGATGACATCTCCGCGACGCGGCTTTCGCGCAGCGGCGCGTCTCGTTCACGGCTTTGCTCGGCCACAGACGCCCGTGTTCGCTGGTTGTCTCGCGATAGCTTTGCCGGCGGCGGTGGAGGGTTACGCGGGACACGCGTCGACGGATCTTCAGAAAAGCGGGTTCCAGCCCAAGGCGCCGGTTTCCCCGGTCAGGTCGCGTAGGTTTCCGCCCGGCCGCTGCCTGTCCCGTTCAACGGGACAACGGCTTTCCCCTCGCCCCGGCCTGCCGCCGCCCGCTGTCCCGCTTCTTCCCCCAATAAACCCCCTGCGATGACATCTCCGCGACGCGGCTTTCGCGCAGCGGCGCGTCTCGTTCACGGCTTTGCTCGGCCCCAGACGTCCGTGTGCGCTGGGTGTCTCGCGATAGCTTTGCCGGCGGCGGTGGAGGGTTACGCGGGACACGCGTCGACGGATCTTCAGAAAAGCGGGTTCCAGCGAGGCCGCCGGTTCCATGCGACGCCGCATACGCTTCTCGCTTCCGCCGGGCCGCTGCTTGTCCCGTTCAACGGGACAACCCGCTCTTCCCTTCCCCTGGTCTGCCGCCGCCCGCTGTCCCGCTTCTTCCCCAATAAACCCCCTGCGATGACATCTCCGCTACGTGGCTTGAGGAGAGCGGCGCGTCTCG
>DASUAR010000341.1:0-6964 GCA_035763685.1 Actinocrinis sp.
GCAGTTCGAGGAGCACCCCGAGGTGCGCTACGGCCTGACCACGATGTGCATCGGCATCGGCATGGGCGGCACCGTGATCTGGGAGAACCCGCACTTCGAAGGAGCCGACAAGTGACGAGCGAGCTGGCACAGAAGGCAGCGGACGCCTTCCCCGACGAGGTGGTCACCTCCGCCCCGGTCCGGGTCCTCGACCTGCCGAACGGCGCGGGCAGGTTCGCCCTGATCACGCTGGACAACGGTTTCGACCACACCAAGCCGACCACCTTCGGGCCGCGCGGGCTGATCAACATCGCCGCGGCGCTCGACGAGGTCGCGCGGCTCGCGGACGCGGGCGAGATCGTGGCCGCCGGCGTGACCGGCAAGCCGTTCATCTTCGCCGTCGGCGCCGACCTCAAGGGCGTCGAAGTGGTCACCGAGCGCGAGCAGGCCTACGCCATCGGCAAGTCGGGTCACGACGTGTTCCGCCGCTTCGGCGAGCTGTCCGTGCCCACCTTCGCGTTCATCAACGGCGCCGCGATGGGCGGTGGCGTGGAGATCGGGCTGCACTGCACGTACCGCACGATCTCGGCCGGTGTTCCGGCGTTCTCGCTGCCTGAGGTCTTCCTCGGCCTGATCCCCGGTTGGGGCGGTACGCAGTTGCTGCCGCGCCTCATCGGTCCGGACGCGGCCGTGACCGTGATCCTGGAGAACTCGCTTTCGCAGAACCGGCAGCTTAAGGGCGTCAAGGCGTACGAGCTCGGCATCGCGGACGCGCTGTTCGAGCCGGCGGACTTCCTGGAGGAGTCGCTGGCCTGGACGGCGAGCGTGCTGCGCGGTGAGCTCGTGGTGGAGCGTAAGAAGTACTCGGACGAGGAGTGGGAAGCCGCGCTCGTCCGTGGCAAGGAGATCGCGGACTCGAAGGTGCACGGCGCGACCCCGGCGCCGTACCTGGCGCTCGAACTGATCGGCAAGGCCCGCACCGCCTCGCGCGACGAGGGCTTCGCCGCCGAGGACGAGGCGCTGACCGACCGGATCATGAGCGAGGAGCTGCGCAGCGGCATCTACGCCTTCAACCTGGTGCAGAAGCGGGCCAAGCGCCCGGCCGGCGCCCCGGACAAGTCGCTGGCCCGGCCGGTGACCAAGGTGGGCATCGTCGGCGCCGGTCTGATGGCCTCTCAGCTCGCGCTGCTGTTCGTGCAGCGGCTCGCGGTGCCGGTGGTGCTGACCGACATCGACCAGGAGCGGGTGGACAAGGGCGTCAAGTACGTCCACGAGCAGCTCGACTTCCAGGCGCTCAAGGGCCGCCTCAACGCCGACAAGCTCAACCGGCTCAAGGCCCTGGTCTCCGGCTCGCTGACCAAGGACGCGTTCGCGGACGCCGACTTCGTGATCGAGGCGGTGTTCGAGGAGCTGTCGATCAAGCAGCAGGTCTTCGCCGAGGTCGAGGCGGTCGTGCGGCCGGATTGCGTGCTGGCGACGAACACCTCGTCGCTTTCGGTGACCGACATGGCGGCCGAGCTGAAGCACCCGGAGCGGGTCGTGGGGTTCCACTTCTTCAACCCGGTCGCGGTGCTGCCGCTGCTCGAGATCGTGCGCGCCGAGAAGACCGACGACGCGTCGCTGGCCACCGCGTTCGCCGTTTCGAAGCAGCTTAAGAAGTCCAGCGTGCTGGTGAAGGACGCCCCGGCGTTCGTGGTCAACCGGCTGCTGACCCGCTTCCTCGGCGTGGTCAACGAGGTGCTGGACGAGGGCACGCCGGTCGAGGTCGCGGACAGCGCCCTGGAGCCGCTGGGCCTGCCGATGTCGCCGTTCGTGCTGATGGAACTCGTCGGCCCGGCGGTCGCGCTGCACGTCTCGGAGACGCTGCACGCCGCGTTCCCGGAGCGGTTCAGCGTGTCGGAGAACGTCCGGCGGCTGGTCGGCGCGGGCAAGCGGGCGTTCTACCTGCCGGGCACCACCACCCTGGACCCGGAGGTCGAGGCGCTGCTGCGGGTCGGCGACAAGCCGTCGACGGCCGAGGAGGTGCGTGACCGCGCGCTGTCCGCGATCGCCGAGGAAATCGACCTGATGCTCAAGGACGGCGTCGTGGCCGAGGCGCAGGACATCGACCTGTGCATGATTCTCGGGGCGGGCTGGCCGTTCCACCTCGGTGGGATCACGCCGTACCTGGACCGCACCGGCGTGTCCGAGAAGGTCACCGGCGGGCGGTTCCTGCCGGCGGGTCTGGCGTCGTTGCCGGCCTGACCGTCGCTCAGATCGCGGGGTCCCAGCCGAATCCGGCTGGGACCCCGCGCTGTTTCGGGCGATGCCGGGTCAGGCGACGAGGAAGCCCGCGAGCGCGGTGTGCGTGGTCCAGATCAGCAGCGCCACGCTCGCGCCGAGGAGCATCGCCTCTTGCCACCATCGGCGCGAGACGAGGGCAGCCGCGATCAGGATCGGGAAGAGCGCGCCGAGGTAACGCGGCAGCGAGGTGAAGTTGTGCGACGTGATCGCGAGGCCGTACATCGGCAGCGTCCACAGCACGTAGCACGCCGGAAGCCTGCGCGCGACGATCGGAATCAGCACCGCCGCGAGCACGATCAGCAGGAGGCACATGTCCGCGACCTGGTGGCCGTGGTAACGCAGGCGCGAGACGTCGTGGAACGAAATCCGCGGGCTGTTGATCAGGCGCGCGCGGTTCGTCTTGAGCGTCTGCTGCGTGAACGGCAGCAGCCAGGAATGGAACCGGAGGCGGGAGTAGCCGAGGTAGGCGACCAGACCCGCGATCGGGGCGGCAGCGCTCAGTAGGGATTTCCCGGCGGCGCTCTTCATCGCCGCGCTCTTCATTGCCGCGCTCTTCATTGCCGCGCTCTGCATTGCCGCGCTCTGCATCGCGGCGCTCTGCATCGCGGCGGTGTTCGTTGACACAGCGCCGCGCCGGCCGAAGGCGCGAGCCGAGCGCACGCCCTCGACAACGCCCGGGATCGCGAGCAGGAGGCCGGTCGGGCGCGCGATGCCGCTCAGAAAGCCGAGGATGATCGCGATCCAGGTGCGGGCCTGCCGGTCGGGGTAAGCCCGGATCGCGAGGAAGTATCCCGCGGCGAGTACTCCGGCTAGCGGCTCGGTATACCCCATGACGAGCGCGTAGGCTCCGGGGGCCAGTTGGGTCAGCCAGGCCGCACGCCGGGCCGCGGCGCGATCCCCGGTCTCTCGTATGACGATCCGATGGACTAACGCGCCGAAGACCAGCGCGCCGACCCAGCAGACCCCGAACAGCGCGATGGTGACGGGCATCCGGGTCACCGTCGTGACCGCGGCGGCGACCATCGGCGTGAACGGGAAGAAGTGGGCGAAGCCGCCCTTGGCGTCGTATCCGTTCGCTGCGATGTACCGGTACCACGGCGTGTCCCACATGAACAGCTTGCCGAGCGGGTGCTGCCGGTCCATGTGCCAGGAGATCAGGCCCACGAGCACGTGCCCCGCCACCCACGCGGGCAGCGTCACCCGCAGCCCGTCGAGCAACCAGCGCAGCCGGCGCCGACCGCTGCCCACGCCCGCGCCGCCGACCGACCCGCCGTCAGCTGATCCAGCGTCAGCAGGCAGGGCAGCCGGTACTTCGAAACCCACCCCCGAATTCACTGAAACTCCTATGCCGAGACGGCCTCGTTCGACAGCGGGGTTTGGCGCGGCATGAGCGGCGCGTCACGTCCGGTACCCGTCGGCGTGGACCGCTTCGTGTCGCCGTCGCCGCCCTCCTCGTGGTACTCCTCCTCGACGTTGACCGACCAGACGTCGTGTGCGGAGCCGGTGCGGATGTTCTCCGCCGTCAGCAGCGCGGTGAGCATCGAATGGTCCTGATTGTTGTAGCGATGCATGCCGTTGCGGCCGACCGGGTGCACGTTCGGCACGTTCGCGTCCAGCCACTGCCGGATGACGTCCAGGTTCTGCTGGTAGCGGTCGTCGTACACCGGGTACGCCTTCGGCATCCGCACCACGTATCCGGCCTCGACCTTGCCAGGCTCGATCAGGTTGAGCCGCTCGAGTTCGGCCGTGCCGAGCTTGACCAGCTCGTCGTCCTGCTCGCTCCACACCTCGTCGCCCTCGTTGACGAAGTACTCGAGGCCGAGGCAGGTACGCCCGTCCTTCACCAGGAACGGCGACCAGGAACCGAAGTTCTGGATCCGCCCGACCTTCACGCCCGGGGTGTGGATGTAGATCCAGTTGTCGGGGAAGCCGGCCTCCAGCGGCACGACCAGCGCGATGGTCAGGAAGTCGCGGTAGCGCAGGTCGTCAGCCGCGGCCTGGACCGCGGCCGGCGCGGCTGGCTCCATGGAGCGGACCAGGGCCGAGATCGGCATGGAGGAGACGACGTGGTCGGCCGGGACCTCGGTGGACGTCCCGTCGGCGCTCGTCACGGTGACCGCGACCGCGCCCTTGCCCGCCTCCCAGCGGATCCGCTGCACCGGCGCGTTCAGTTCCACCGAGCCGCCCTGCGCGCGCACCTTCTCCGTGGCGACCTGCCACATCATGCCGGGCCCGAACTTCGGGTACTGGAACTCCTCGATGAGGCTGGTGATCTCCTTCTGGTTGCGGCTGGGCAGCAGCGCGTTCTTGATCGCGCCCATCAGCGACAGGTTCTTGATCCGCTGCGCGGCCCAGTCCGCCGGCAGCTCGGCGGTGCTCATGCCCCACACCTTCTCGGTGTAGGTTTTGAAGAAGATCGAGAACAGCCGCTTGCCGAAGCGGGCGGTGACCCAGGCGTCGAAATGCGACTGGTCCTTGGGCGGGTGCACCCGCGCCCAAGCGTACGAGCCGACGCACCGGGCCGCTTCGAGCAGCCCGAGCCCCTTGAGCGCGTTGCCGGCCTTGAGCGGGTAGTCGAACAGGTTGCCCCGGTAGTAGATCCGCGACATGCGCGGGCGCAGCAGGAAGTCCTCGTCCGGCAGGATCTCGTGCCAGAGCGACTCGACCGCGGCCACCTTGGTGAAGAAGCGGTGGCCGCCGATGTCGAAGCGCCAGCCGTCGCGCTCCACGGTCTGCGAGATGCCGCCGACGACGTCGGTCGATTCGTAAACCTGGACCGGATAGCCGTGCTTGCTCAGGTCGTAGGCCGCGGTGAGGCCGGCCGGGCCTGCGCCGATGACTACCGTGGCGGGCCGAGTGTCAGTGTTCGTACCAGAGGGGTCCACGCGTTGATTCTTTCAGGAGGCCAGATAACAGCGCGGGACCGTTGCGTCACAGTGTGTCCCCGTGCTGTAACGAATTCGAGCCGGATGAAAGAGTCGTGCGAGTCCCCCCGGCCCGCGGTCAGCTTAGCGCCGCCCGGGCCGCGGCGGCGACGCCCTGTGCGCTCAGCCCGATCCGCTCCAGGATCGCGGCGCGTTTGCCGTGGTCAAGGAATTCTTGCGGGATGCCGAGGACGCGCACGGGCCGGGTGACCCCGGAATCTTGCAGCGCTTGGGTGATCGCGGCGCCGACGCCGCCGACCCGGCCGTTGTCCTCGACGGTGACCACGGCGCGGTGGCCGCGGGCCAGTTCGATCAGCGCCGGATTGACCGGCTTGACCCACCTCGGGTCCACGACCGTCGCCTCGATGCCTTCCGCGGCCAACAGCTCGGCGGCCTGGAGTCCCTGCACCGCCATCGGCCCTGCGGTCACGATCAGGACGTCGGGGTCGGCAGGTGCCCGCAGCAGGTCCACGCCGTCGACCCGGCCCACCGCCTCGATCTCCGGTCCCACCGCGCCCTTGGAGTAGCGCACCACGGTCGGGCCGTCGTGCACGTCCACGGCCTCGCGCAGCTGTGCGCGCACCTGGGCGGCATCGCGCGGGGCTGCGATGCGCAGACCCGGGACCACCTGGAGGATCGACATGTCCCACATGCCGTTGTGGCTGGCGCCGTCATCGCCGGTGATCCCGGCGCGGTCGAGCACGAAGGTGACCGCGGCGCGGTGCAGCGCGCAGTCCATCAGCACCTGGTCGAAGCAGCGGTTCAGGAAGGTCGCGTAGACCGCGACGACCGGGTGCAGGCCGCCGAACGCAAGGCCGGCCGCGGAGGTCGCGGCGTGCTGCTCGGCGATGCCGACGTCGTAGATCCGCTCCGGGTAGGCCTTGGCGAACTTGTGCAGGCCGACCGGGATCATCATCGCGGCGGTGATGCCGACCACGTCGGACCGCTCGTTGCCGATCTTGACCATCTCGTCGGCGAAGGCGTCGGTCCAGCTCGGCCCGGCGATCTGGAACGGCAGGCCGGTCTCCGGGTTGATCACGCCGATGCCGTGGAAGTGGTCTGCCTCGTCGTCGAGGGCCGGCTGGTAGCCCTCGCCCTTGCGCGTGATGCAGTGCACGATGACCGGTCCGCGGAACCCCTTGGCCCGGCGCAGCGCCGCCTCGACCGCGGCGACGTCATGGCCGTCGATCGGGCCGATGTACTTCAGGCCCAGGTCCTCGAACATGCCCTGCGGCGCGACGATGTCCTTGATGCCCTTCTTCATCCCGTGCAGGGTCTCGTAGATCGCGGGCCCGACGACCGGGGTGCGGTTGAGCGTGCCCTTGCCCCAGGACAGGAACTTCTCATAGCCCTGAGTCGCGCGCAGGGTGGACAGGTGCTCGGCCAGGCCGCCGATCGTGGGCGCGTCGGAGCGCTCGTTGTCGTTGACCACGATGACCACGGGACGGTCCTTGGCGCACGCGATGTTGTTGAGCGCCTCCCAGGCCATGCCGCCGGTCAGCGCGCCGTCGCCGATGACCGCGACGACCCGGCGGTCGCTCTGCCCGCGCACCTGGTAGGCCTTCGCGATGCCGTCGGCGTAGGAGAGAGCCGTGGAGGCGTGCGAGTTCTCCACCACGTCGTGCTCCGACTCCGCGCGCGACGGGTAGCCGGAGATCCCGCCCTCCTGCTTGAGCTTGGAGAAGTCGTGCCGGCCGGTGAGGATCTTGTGCACGTAGGCCTGGTGCCCGGTGTCCCAGATGACGGTGTCGCGCGGGGAGTCGAAAACCCGGTGCAGC
>DASUAR010000342.1:0-14185 GCA_035763685.1 Actinocrinis sp.
GCGCGTGCGCTCTCCACGATCTCGATGAGTTCGTCGATCTTGGCATTCACGTCCACCGGACTGGCACTCCCTGTTTCACGGGCGGCGCCCGGAAGCGGGCGTCCCGCCAACGGTACCCCGTACGGCTCAGTGCGCGAGTGCTGCGCCGGAAATATGCGGTCTGCCGTGAATGGCCCTATCGCCGGTAAAGCCGCAAAGGACCGGTAAAGATATGACGTAACGTCATGTACCGGTCACGTATCACGCACCTCAATGGTGCGTTAGGGCGAGCCCTTACTTGCGCAGACGCTCGATCAAGCGCTCCAACACCGCGTCGGGAACCAGGCCCGCGACATCGCCGCCGAGCGCGCAGACCTCCTTGATCAACGAGGAGGAAAGGAAGCTGTAGAGCGGGTTGGTGGCCACGAACAGGGTCTCGACGTCGGCCAGCCGGTGGTTCATCTGGGACATCTGCAGCTCGTAGTCGAAGTCCCCGACCGCCCGCAGTCCTTTGACGATGGCCCGGATGTCGCGCTCTCGGCAGAAGTCGACCAGCAGCCCGTCGAAGACCTCGACCTTGACGTTGGACAGGTGCGAGGTGACCTCGCGCAGCATGTCCATCCGCTCGCCGTAGCGGAACAGGCCGTTCTTGCCGGCGTTCTTGCCGACCGCGACGACGACCTCGTCGAACAGCTGCGACATCCGGCCGATCACGTCGAGGTGGCCATTGGTGACCGGGTCGAAGGAGCCCGGACAGACCACGCGGCACATCGTCGTCTTCTCCGGGAGGCCGGGGTTGTCCACGAGACAGTCCTTGTCGTCGTCGGCAGAACACCTAGTCAGCGCGCTTGGCGGCGACCGTACCAGACCGTGCCCTCGCCGTACGCGCGGGACCGTGACGCGTTGAAGCCCGCAGGCCAGAGCCACTCCGGGTCGCGAGACGCACGTTCGACGGCGATCATCGCGCCGGAGGCGATCCAGCCGTTGTCCGCGAGCGCGACGAGCACCGAGGCCAACTCCTCGGCTGGCATCGCGTATGGCGGGTCGAGGTATACCAAGTCGTAGGGCTCGTCAGGGCACGGCTTCGCAGCTAAGTGCTCAACGCGGTCGGTAGAAACGCGCGCGCCGGACAACCCAAGCGTGTCGAGGTTGGCGTGCATGATGCGGGCCGCCGCGCGATCCGAATCGACCAGCAGGGCAGCGGACGCGCCACGCGACAGCGCTTCGAGCCCGACCGCTCCGGAGCCCGCGTAGAGGTCTAGGACACGCAAGCCGCCGAAGCCGTTGAGGGCGGCGTCGAGCGCGGAGAACAGTCCCTCGCGGGTGCGGTCGGACGTAGGGCGAGTGCTGCGTCCGTCAGGCACGGCGAGGCGACGCCCCCGAGCGCTCCCGGCGATGATGCGTGTCATGGCGCCGATTCTGCCGGTAGCCGCCGATTCAACGCGTATCGACGAGGCGAGTCGAGGTCGTTCGCGCTCAAGACTTCTCCAGGAACGTTGCCTGATCCGAGGTGACCAGAGCGGCGACCGCGGCGGCGAGCGCTGGTTCGGTAGTCAGTTCCGGGTCGCGTTCGATGAGTGCGGTCGCGGCGTCGCGCGCGTCACGAAGCAGGTCCTCGTCGTGCAAGACGCGCAGCAGCTTGAGCGAGGAGCGGCGGCCGGACTGGCTCGCGCCGAGCACGTCACCCTCCTTGCGTTGCTCCAGGTCGATGCGGGAGAGCTCAAAGCCGTCGAGGGTGCCGGCCACCGCGTCGAGCCGTTCGCGGG
Organism: Actinocrinis sp.; assembly: GCA_035763685.1. Taxonomy (GTDB): domain Bacteria; phylum Actinomycetota; class Actinomycetes; order Streptomycetales; family Catenulisporaceae; genus Actinocrinis. The sequence continues at coordinate 1,746 of DASUAR010000342.1, forward strand.
CAGGCGTGTCGGCCGGAGCCTCGGTGACGAGGAGACAGAGCCCCGGCGCCGATCCGCGGCCGACCCGGCCACGCAACTGATGCAGCTGCGAGACGCCGAAGCGGTCGGCGTCGAGCACGGCCATGACGGTCGCGTTGGGCACGTTGACGCCGACCTCGATGACCGTCGTGGCGATCAACACGTCGACCTCGCCGGCCGCAAAAGCGGTCATCACCGAGTCCTTCTCCTCGGGCGCCAGCCGACCGTGCAGCACTCCGACCCGCAGGCCCGCGAGCTGATGCTCGGTCAGTTGCCGGGCCATGTCGACGACGGACAACGGCGGGCGCGCGGGCGGAGCGGCCGAGGCGAGGTCGTCGAAGGAAAGCTGTGCCTGGCTTTCCAGCGCCGACTCGGTTTCCGTGGCGCCGCCGCCGGAACGCTGGTCTACGTCGCCGACATCGTCGCCACCGCCGGAGTCCGGATCCTCCGCGCCGCGGCGACGCTTCCGCTTCGGCTCGTCGCTCCCCGTGCTCTGTCCGTCATAACCGCCAGCCTCGTCGCTGCCGGTCTCGGTGCCGTCGCCGATGCGCGGGCAGACGATGTACGCCTGATGCCCGGCGGCTACCTCCTCGCGAATCCGGCCCCAGGTTCGGGCGAGGTAGTGCGGCTTATCCGCGGCCGGAACGATGAAGGTCGAGATCGGCGAGCGGCCGAGCGGCAGCTCCGCGAGGACTGAGGTCTCCAAGTCGCCGAACACCGTCATCGCCACCGTGCGCGGAATCGGCGTCGCCGTCATCACCAGCAGGTGCGGCGGCTTCTCCGCCTTAGCGCGCAGGGCGTCGCGCTGCTCGACACCGAAGCGGTGCTGCTCGTCCACCACCACCAGGCCGAGATCGGCGAACTGGACCGTGTCCTCGATCACGGCGTGCGTACCGACCACGATCCCGGCCGCTCCGCTCGCGGCGTCGAGCAGGTTGGCGCGGCGTTCCTTCGCCCCCTGCGATCCGGTGAGCAGCGCGACGCGGGTGCCGTCGGGGTCGCCGTCGAGCTGTCCGGCGCGGGCGAGCGGGCCGAGCAGGTCGAGGATCGAGCGGTGGTGTTGCTGGGCCAGCACCTCGGTCGGGGCGAGCAGCACGGCCTGGCCGCCCGCGTCGACGACCGTGAGCATGGCACGCAACGCGACGACGGTCTTGCCCGAGCCGACCTCGCCTTGCAGCAGCCGGTGCATCGGGTGCGTGGCCGCCAGGTCCCGCTCGATCTGGCCGCAGACCTCGCGCTGACCGGGCGTCAGCTGGAAGGGCAGCCGCTCGTCGAATCGATCCAGCAGGCCGCCGGCGCGCACCGGTCTGGGCACGGCGGGAAGGGCGAGTGCGGCGCGGCGGCGCTGAGCCAGTACCACTTGCAGCGGCAGCGCCTCATCCCACTTCAGCCGATGCCTGGCGATCAGATGATCAGCCCGCTCCTCGGGCCGGTGCACGTTCTCGAACGCGTCGCGCAGACTCATCAGATGATGCTTCTCGCGGACCTGCGCAGGCAGCGGATCGGGCACGTCCGTCAGGCCGTCCAACGCCAATCTGACGCAGGCCTGGACCTTCCGGGTCGAGAAGCCCGAAGTCGCCGGATAGAACGGGATCAGCTCGTTCGCGTAGCGCTCGGCCGCGGCGTCGGCGTCCTGGTCGTCCTTCAGCATCTCGAACTCGGGCTGGGCGAGCTGGCGGTGCTTGCGGAACTCGGTGACCCGGCCGGAGAACAGGCCGACCCGGCCCGGCCGCAGCTCGCGCTCGATCCAGGGCTGGTTGAAGAAGGTCAGCGCGAGCGAGGAGGTGCCGTCGGTGACCGTGACCTCGGTCAGCGAGCCACGGCGGCCCTTGAACGAGCGCTTGGCCACCTTGTCCACCTCGGCGAGCACGGTGACATAGTCGTCGAGCGCCAGGCTCGCGAGGTCGGTCAGCTCGCCGCGCTTGGCGTACCGCCGCGGATAGTGGCGCAGTAGGTCGCCGACCGTACGCAGCTCGAGCTTGCGTTCAAGCACCTTCGCCGTACGATCGCCGACCACGTCCTTTAACGGTTCGGCCAGAGGGTCGACGATCCCGCTCCTCATCCCAGTCGTGCTCACTCCACCCCGATCAGCAGCGGCCAGCCGCTCTGGCCACCCTGGTAGGCGACTACATCCATTTCCGGCCTGGCCGCGTGTACCCGCAGCCGCACGGCCTCGATCAGGTCCGCGGCGGCGTCCAGTCGCGTTGCGCCCGGTCCGCCGGCGGCTTCGTCGAGCCCGTCGCCGGTGACTAAGGTCACCATCTCACCGCCCGCCGACACCATGCGATCTACCAGCGCCAGCGCCGCATCACGCAGGCTCGGGGCGATCAACGCGACGTCGCCCTCGATGAAGCCGAGGACGTCGCCGGCGTGGCAGACGCCGGCCATGGTCCAGGCGTCGTCGGCGGCGATCTGGAGGGCTGCGTGCCGGGTGGCTCCGGCGGCGGCGGTCATGGCGACTATGTCGGCGTCGAAGCGACGTCCTGGCTCGTGCACAGCCAGCGCGGCGATGCCCTGCACGACCGCCTTGCTCGGTACGACGGCGACGCGCACGCCATACGCGCCCCGGTGTACCTGTTCAGCGGCCGCGGACGCCGCGGCGAGGCCTTCCGCGTCGTTGACCAGGACGATGATCTCCTCGACTCCGGCGTCCGCGATGGCCCGGCTGAGTTGGGCGCTGGTCGGCGGGCGCCCGCTGAAGCACGGCAGCGGGATCGCTCCGGCTTCGGCGAACAGCTCGACCAGGCCGGGTCCGGGCGCCGCCGCGATCACGGCGCGACCCGGCGCGGCGCGGAAGTGGGTTGCAGTCACGGCGTGGCCGGCGAGCTGCGATTCAACGGCCTGTGCACCGGCCAGTTGTCCGTCCGATGATGCGTTAACCCTCGGCGTGTCGGTCGTGCAGTCGGTCAGCGCGTTAACGCGAAGGTCGTAGGGCTTGCCGAGCCGGATCGCGGCCTCGATAACCGGTCCGGGTTGGTCTACGTGGATGTGTACTCGGTAGGCGCCTTCACCGCCCGCGATCACCAGCGAGTCGCCGTCGCCTTGTTCGCAGAGCTCTTCGAGCGTGGTCCGCAGCAGGGCAAGTTGCGGTTCGCTCGTCTCCATCATGTAGATGACCTCGTATGACGGGGACGGCGACGAGACCGGCTCGGCACGCACGGCTCCGTTGATGATCGCGATCGGCTTCAGCGGCACACGCACACGTCCCACTGTTACCGCACGCGTCGGGTCGTAACCCCCGAGCAGCGCGGCGAGTACGTCGAGCAGGATGCAGAGGCCGCGGCCTCCGGCATCGACGACGCCCGCTTCGCTGAGCACCGGGAGTTGCGAAGGGGTGAGGGCGAGGGCGGCTTCGGCGGCGTCGCGGGCGGCCTCGGCGACGGCGGCGAAGGTGGGTTCGAGGTTCCAGTCTCCCGGCAGGCTCGTACCGTCCACCACGGCGCACGCGGCGTCGGCGGCGGCTCTGGCGACGGTCAGCATCGTTCCCTCGACCGGGGCGGCGACCGCCTGCCAGGCGAGCTCCGCGGCGTCGGCGAGGGCCGCCGCGAGCACCCGTGGACCGGTCGGCTGCCCGTCCCGGATCGCGGCACCGACCTCGTCGGCGAGACCGCGCAGCAGTTGGCTGAGGATGACCCCGGAGTTGCCGTGCGCGCCCTTGAGCGCACCGGCGGCCAGCGCGCCGAGGGCGTTAGCCGCTCCCGCTTCGCCGGCGTGCATCTCGGCGTCCGGATCGAGCGCGTCGAGCCCTTCGCACGCGGATTCGAAGGTGAGGAAGAGGTTGGTGCCGGTGTCGGCGTCGGGCACGGGGAAGACGTTCAGCGCGTCGATCTCCTCGCGGGCACGGCCCAACGCGGCCAGGCTGGCCCTGGCCCACAGTCGTACCGCGGGCCCGTCGAGCGTCTCAAGCACGCTGTGCCTCTCTGTTCGCCGGGGTCGCAAACAATCCGTACCGAGGATATGTGTCGGGACCGCAGAGCCCTATGTGCACGTATACCGCTAGACCGGGTTGTGGGACACGGACCGGATTGGCTCTTGCCGGGCCGGTTGGGTTACCCTGACCAGGTTGCCTTTCCGCGTCCGCGTCTCCACTTCGGAGCCAGCACGGCGTCGGTGACAATCTCTCGTACGTAACCGACTGTCTTTTGGAGTGTCTCCCGTGGCTGCCACCTGCGATGTCTGCGGCAAGGGTCCGGGCTTCGGCATGAATGTCTCGCACTCGCACCGCCGCACCAAGCGCCGGTTCAACCCGAACATCCAGCGGGTGCGCACCACGCTGGCCAACGGCACGCCGAAGCGTCAGAACGTCTGCACCAAGTGCCTGAAGGCGGGCAAGGTCACCCGCTAAGCAAGCACGACCCAAGGCCCCGCACCGTCCTCGACGGCTGCGGGGTCTTCTCGTTGCCGCCGCCGCGCGTCGTCCGGGTGCGTTTTCCTGGCGCGTCAGCGTTTCCAGCCGTGGTCCACCGGCCCTACACCGGCGCCGAGCGCAAACCCGGCCGTGATCGCGCCGGTGACGTACAGCTTCGCTGCGCGTACCGCATCGGGCACTGTGCGGCCCAGCGCGAGGTAGGACGCGATCGCGCTTGCAAGCGTGCATCCGGTGCCGTGCGTGTGGCGGTTCTCTGCGCGCATGGCCGTGAGCGTGATTTCGTCAGGGCCGTTGGTGAGCAGGTCCGTGCAGCGGTCCGAATCCAAGTGCCCGCCTTTGACGAGCACCCATGCCGGGCCGAAGTCGAGCAACTTCGCCGCGGCTTCACGCATCCCCGCGAGATCCGTGACCGGGAGCCCGGTGAGTGCGCGGGCCTCGTCGAGATTCGGTGTGATGATCATCGCGCGGGGCAACAGTTCCGTGCGCAGCGCATCGAGGGCGTCGTCGGCGAGCAGTGTGTTCCCGTGCTTGGAGACGGCTACCGGATCGACGACGACAGGTATGGCCGGATCGAGCGTGCCAAGCAGTCGCGCCACCTCGGCGACCACAGCCTTTGTACCGAGCATGCCGACTTTCACCACATCGACGCCGATGTCGTCGACCACAGCGCGGAATTGCGCGGCGACGGCGTCCACCGGCAACGGCCAGATCCCGTGTACGCCGAGGGAGTTCTGCGCCGTGACCGCGGTGACGACGCTCATGCCGTGGACACCGAGCGCGAGCATGGTCTTCAGGTCCGCCTGGATTCCCGCGCCGCCGCCCGAATCGGAACCGGCGATCGCGAGCACGCGCGGGTGATTGCGCCAGTCAGGCAAAGTGATCCCATCCTCGCGTTCCGATCCACGCCTTACCTGCCACAGTCACGCGCGGCGCTGACTGATCGGCGGACCGCTTAATCACGGTGCCGATGACCGTCCAGCCCGGCGGTACGTCGGCCGCAGCCGGATAACACGCGGCGAGTGCGTGGTCCTCGCCGCCGGTAAGAATCCACACGAGCGCGTCGATCCCGAGCCGGTCTGCTGTCGCGCGAAGTTGTTCGGGAATCGCGAACGCGCCCGGTTCGACGTCGATCCCCACGTCGCTCTCGCGGGCGATGTGGCCGAGGTCCGCGAGCAGGCCGTCGCTGATGTCGATCATCGCCGTCGCGCCGGCCTCGGCCGCGATCGGACCCTGCGCGTAGGGGGGCTCGGGCACCCGGTGCCTCGCCAGCGCTTTCTGCGGACCGGCCGCGCCACTCGCAAGCAGCTGGTAGCCGCAAGCGGACCAGCCGAGTTCTCCGACAATCGCGACCTTGTCCCCCGGATGGGCTCCTGAGCGAGTCACCGGGGCGTGGCCCCGCAGATCGCCGAGTGCGGTCACCGCGATCATGATCGAGTCGGCGCGCGTCGTGTCCCCGCCGGCTACCGACACCCCGACCAGCGCACACTCGTCGGCCAGGCCGGCGGCGAGTTCCTGGACCCAGGTGACCGGCAAATCCGCCGGCGCGGCGAGGCCGATCAGCAGCGCGGTCGGGACCGCGCCCATCGCGGCGATGTCGGCGAGGTTCTGCGCGGCGGCTTTTCGGCCGACCTGGTACCCGGTGGACCAGTCGGTGCGGAAGTGGCGGCCCTCCAGCAGGAGGTCCGTGGACGCGACCACGCGGCCGTCCGGCGCGGCGATCAGCGCGGCGTCGTCGCCGGGCCCGAGGAGCACCGCCGGGCTCTGCAGGGCTTGCCGGGCAACCCGATCGATCAGTCCGAATTCGCCGACGTCGCGCAGAGTTTCGGGCGCATGGCGCGCGTCCGGCGCGGGCGTGGTTTCGCCCTCGGCCCCGCCGCGGCCTCGCGCGTCCGCTTTACCGGTTTCGCCGCCCCGCTCGGCCGCCCGTTCGCTCACTTTCAAAGCTTAGAGGGTGCGCGCAGGTGGTAACGCGCCGCCGCCCCCTTGCGCCGGAGAGGTATCAGGCGGGTAACGTTTCGCCGTCGCATAGTTCTAATTGACTACTCTCACTAGTCCAACCGGATAGAGGGCAAGGAGGACCGCATGGTGCAGGCGTACATCCTCATTCAGACCGAGGTCGGCCGGGCGGCCGCGGTCGCTCAGAAGATCGCCGGTCTCACGGGGGTCACCAACTCTGAGGACGTGACCGGACCGTACGATGTCATCGTGCGCGCAGAGGCGGAAACGATGGACGACCTGGGCAAGCTCGTGGTCGCCCGCATTCAGACGATCGACGGCATCACCCGCACCCTGACCTGTCCGGTGGTGCGGCTCTGACGTGCAGTACGCAAGGCTTCCGGTACCGATCCAGGCGGCCGCCGCGCTCGGGGTGACCGCCCTGACCGGCGGCGCGGTCTGGCTGCTTTTCAACTCCGGCAACGCGGTCGCGGTCGCCGCGCCCACGCCGACCTCGTCAAGCGCGCGGTCCGAATGCGCCGCCCTGACGAAGGCCGTGCCGCAGAGCGTGGACAACGAAACCCGCCGCGGGACCAGTCCCTCCTCGCCGCTCACCGCGGCCTGGGGCGACCCGGCGATCACCCTGCGCTGCGGCGTGCCGGAGCCGGAGATTCTGCGTCCGGGATCGAAGACCTATGACCCGACCGCCGAAGAGGGCTATTTCAACGGCGTGGCCTGGCTGATCGAGAAGACCGGCGACGGCTACCGTTTCACCGCGGCGCAGCGCGCGGTCTACGTCGAAGTGGACGTGCCGAACGCCTACAGCCCGCAGACGAGCGCCGTCATCGACCTCTCCCCCGCCGTCATCAAGGCGATTGCGCGCAACGACGGCGCTTCCGGCCCGGACACCTCACCGGCTGCCGGCGCTACTTCCTCAGCGCCCGCGTCCCCGTCGGCGTCCGCCGCTGCGGGCGCGAGCGCGCCCGCGTCTGCCAGTTCGTCGGCTTCTCGCTAACGCGGCTTCTCGCTAACGCAGGCCGGTCGGGCGGGAGAGCGCCTCGGTGATGAGCCGGTCCACCAGCTGCGCGTAGGAAACCCCTGACGCGGCCCACATCTGCGGGAACATCGAGGTCGGAGTAAATCCAGGCATCGTGTTGACCTCGTTGACCAGCCAGCGCGGCGGCGCGTCGGGGCCCTCATCGGCCAGGAAGAAGTCGACGCGGGCCAGGCCCTCGCACTCCAGCGCTTCAAAGGCGGCCAGCGCAAGCCGACGCAACTCGGCCGACTGCTCTTCGGTCAACTGCGCGGGCAGATCGATGTCGGCCGAGCCGTCCAGATATTTGGCTTGGAAGTCGTAGAACTCGTGCCCGCCGCGCACCGTGATCTCGGCCGGAACCGAGGTGCGCGGACCCTCACCGGGCCCGGCCAGCACGCCGATCTCGATCTCCCGGCCCCGCACCATCGCCTCGACGATGACCTTCGGGTCGTGCTGCTGTGCCGCCTCGATCGCGGCCGCGAGCTGCTCGGGGCCGTGCACCTTCGAGATGCCCATAGAGGAACCCGCGCGCGCGGGCTTCACGAACACCGGGAAGCCCAGCCGCGCAACCGACTGCGCGACGCCCTCCGGGTCCCTGATCCACTCGCCGCGCCGCACCGCCACGTACGGCCCGACCGGCAGCCCCGCGGACACCAGCAGCCGCTTCATGAACTCCTTGTCCATGCTGACCGCGGAGGAAAGCACGCCCGAGCCGACGTAAGCCACTCCCGCGAGGTCCAGCAGGCCCTGAAGCGTGCCGTCCTCACCGTAAGGGCCGTGCAGCAACGGGAAGACCACGTCCACCTCGCCGAGCGCCTTGGGCACCGAGCCGGGCTCGTGCACGGTCAGCTCGCGGGCGGTCGGGTCGGCGGCCATGGTGACCAGCGCGCCGCTGGTCTCGTCGATCCGGGACGGCAGGTTCCCGCCGGTGATCACCAGCTGCGCGGTCTCCTCCCCCGCCATCAGCACCCAGCGGCCGTCGGTGGAGATCCCGATCGGCAGCACCTCGTAGCGCTCCGGATCCAGGACACGCAGCACGCTGCCCGCGGTGACGCAGGAGATCGCGTGCTCGGAGGAACGGCCGCCGAACACCACGGCGATCCGGATCTTGCGCCGCGGCGAGGACGGTACGGAAGGCAGGGACTCGCTCATAGCAACGAGACCTTACCGTCTTCGCCGTTTGTACTCCTCAGTAGAGCGACTCGGACTTGGCCGAGCGCGCCATCAGCGCGGCCAGCATCTCGCGGGGCGAGCGGCCTTCGTGCACCACCGCGAATACGGTCTCCACCAGCGGCATCTCCACCCCGTGCCGCCGCGCGAGTTCGAGCACTGATTCGCATGACTTGACGCCCTCGGTGGTCTGGCGCACCTCCTGCTGCGCCTCGGCGACCGTGCGGCCGCTGCCGAGCAGGCTGCCGAAGCGATGGTTGCGGGAGAGCGGGGACGCACAGGTCGCCACGAGGTCGCCGAGCCCGGCCAGTCCGGAGAAGGTGAACGGATCCGCGCCGGCTGCGATGCCCAGACGCGTGGTCTCGGCCAGGCCGCGGGTGATCAACGAGGCCTTGGTGTTGTCGCCAAGGCCCATGCCGTCGGCGATCCCGGCGGCCAGGCCGATCACGTTCTTGACCGCGCCGCCGAGTTCACAGCCGATCACGTCGGTGTTGGTGTAGGGCCGGAAATACGGGCTGTGGCAGGCCTTCTGGAGCCGTTCGGCGACCGCCTGGTCCGCGCAGGCCACCACGGACGCGGCCGGGTGCCGCTCGGCGATCTCCGCGGCCAGGTTGGGGCCGCTCACCACCGCGATCCGGTCCGGGCCGGCTCCGGTGACTTCCGCGACGACCTGACTCATCCGCATGCACGTGCCGAGCTCGATGCCCTTGATCAGCGAGACCAGAACGGTCTGCGGCGGGATCAGCGGCGCCCACCGGGTCAGGCTCTCGCGCAGGCTCTGCGCCGGGATGGTGAGGACGAGGAAGTCCGCGCCGTCGAGCGCGGCGGCCGGATCGGTGGTGGCGTGCACCGCCTCCGGCAGCACGATTCCGGGGAGGTATTCAGGGTTCTGGTGATCGCGTTCGATCCGCTCGACCACCTCGGCGCGCCGCCCGCACAGGACGGTGTCGGTGCCCGCGTCGGCGAGCACGAGGGAGAAAGCCGTCCCCCAGTTGCCGGTTCCGAAGACGGCGGCTCGGGTCACGCCTGCGCCCCCGGATCCGTGGCGGTCGCGGCGGCGGACTCGGTTTCGGCCGCGGGTTCGGTCGCGGTTTCGGCGGTAGCTTCGTCAGCTTCGTCCGCAGCGGTGGGTTCGGCGGTAGCTTCGTCCGCGGCAGGCGGCGCCGGCTTCTGCGCGGCGTCCGGATCGAACCGTTCGGCCGGCGGTTCTTCGCCGCGAATCTCGGCCAGCATCCCGGTGATCACGTCCATGATGTGCTCGGTCGCCTTACGCAGCGCCTCGCTGGTGACCTCGGGGCCGAATTCGGCGCGCAGGTCGATCGGCGCGCCCGCGGTGACCTTCAAGGTCTTGCGCGGGAAGAAGTCCGGCTTCTTCGAGTAGTGCGCGAAGACCTCCTGGGCGCCCCACTGCGCGATCGGCAGCACCGGCGCGCCGGTGCGCAGCGCGATGCGGGCCGCTCCGGTCTTGCCCACCATGGGCCACAGGTTCGGGTCCTTGGTCATCGTGCCTTCCGGATACACGATGATCGTCTCGCCGCGTTCGACCGCCGCGAGCGCGTCCTTGAACGCCAGCGCGGCGTCGCGGGATTCGCGGTACACCGGGATCTGGCCGGCCGCGCGGAACAGCTTGCCGAGCGTGGGCTGCTTGAACACCCCCGCCTTGGCCAGGAACCGCGGCGTGCGCCCGGCCGCGACCAGGAAGTGGCCGACCGAGATCGGGTCGAAGAACGAATAGTGGTTGGCCACCACGACGACCCCGCCCTCGCGCGGCACGTTCTGCTTGCCGCGCCAGTCCCGTTTGACCAGGACCACCAGCAGCGGCCGGCAGAGCGCCTCGATGAACGTGAACGCTGCCCCGGGCCGGGGATTGCGGCGCGATGCGCGGGCCACCGTCGATCCTTCTTCCGTTAGTGCCGGCTGCTGGCTTGGTGCTCGGTGCTTCGCGTGCTCGGCGGTTGACCGGACGGACCGGCCCGAGCACAGGCGCTCCAGTCTCCCGCGCCGGGAGCCCGGGTGCCAAGCTCAGCCGGCTTCGCGCACCCCCGGCCGCCGCGGCGTGGGAAGATCTTCCGGTGTGGTCAGTGGTGATTCCCGTCAAGCGGCTGCCGGATGCCAAGTCCCGGCTGTCGCCGCTTTCCGTCGAACACCGCGCCGCGCTCGCCTTGGCCTTCGCCAGCGACACGGTCGCCGCGGCCGCCGCGGCGCCGTTGGTGGCGGCGGTTTTCGTGGTCACCGGTGACCAGCGGGTCGCGCGACGGCTAGGCGCACTCGGCGCGCGCATCGTGCCCGACGAGGCGCCGGGCGGCCTGAACGGCGCGGTCGAGTCGGGCCGGATCCGCGCGCTGGCCGACGATCCGCGCCGCCGCGTCGCCGCCCTCACTGCCGATCTGCCGGGCCTGCTGACCGAGGATCTGACCGACGCGCTGGCCGCCGCTCCGGACGGCCGGGCGTTCGTCGCCGACGCCCCCGGCAGCGGAACGACGTTGTTGCTCTCGGACGTGCACGGCACGCTCGGCGCACGTTTCGGGGTGAACTCGCGATATGCCCACGAGGCGAGCGGCGCGCTGCTGCTGGCCGGCGCTGGCCGGTCGCTGCGCCGTGACGTGGACACCATGGCGGACCTGGACGACGCGGTCGCTCTCGGGGTGGGCCAGCACACCGCGGCCGCGCTCAAGCTTTTTGACTGTGCGGCCCGGCTGGGCGACTGCGCCCTGCGCTGATCCCAAGCCGCCACTGCTCGCCGGGCACTACGCTGATCCCATGCAAGGGACCGTTCGCGTTTTCGACCCCGAGACCAGGGGCGGCTCCGTACTTCTCGACGACGGAACAGAGCTGGCTTATGACGCGGCCGCCTTTGACGCAGGCGGCCTACGCATTGCGCGGCCCGGACAACGCGTAGCGCTACGCGTTGATGAGGAAGGCCGGATCACGGCGCTGACTCTGGCCACCCTGCCGCTGCCGAATTAGGCGGCGCGGCGATTTTTGATACCAGCCACGGGATCTGACCCTGCGTCGAACTAACACAAAGTCATAAAGGCTTTCTCCACAGACAGCGGCCCGGGTATCGCGCGATACCCGGGCCGCTTGTCAGCAGTGCTTAGCGCTTCTTGGCGGTGGTCTTCTTCGCGGTCGCCTTCTTGGCCGCGGTCTTCTTCGCCGCCGTCTTGGTCGCCGGGGCGACCGCCGCGGTCTTGCGGCTGACCGGCCGCGCGGCGGCCTTCTTGGTGACGGTCTTCTTCGCGGTGCTCTTAGCCGCGGCCTTGGTGACCGCGGCCTTCTTGGCGGTGGTGGTGCGGGTGCTGGCGGCCTTGGTCGCGGTGGTCTTGCGCACGGTGGCCTTCTTCGCCGGCGCGGCCTTCTTGGCGGCGGTGGCGCGCGCGGGGGTCGCGGTCGCGGTCTTCTTCGCCGCGGAGGCCGTCGTGGTGCGCTTGGCCGCGGCCGCCTTCCTCGCCGCGGCGCTCTTCTTGGCGCCGTTGACCTCGTCCTTGAAGGCCTGCCCGGCGCGGAACTTCGGCACGGTCGCCGCCGCCACCTTGACCTGATCGCCGGTGCGCGGGTTGCGCGCGATCCGGGCCGGCCGCCTGGCCGACTCGAAGGTGCCGAACCCGGTCAGCGAAACCTTCTCACCGGACACGACCGCCCCGGTGATTCCGTCGAGTACCGCGTCGACCGCTTCGCCGGCCGCCCGCCGCGACACCTCGAGCTTCTCAGCAACCGCGTCGATGAGCTGCGCCTTGTTCACGTTGCTTCCCTTTGGGGATGGGTGCGGTACGCGGTACGCGCCGCACGGGTGGAAACCTGGGCCGCCGCTCCCGGATTTCCCTCCGGTCGTAACGACCTTTTCCGCACCGTAGAGCGATGAATCGGGCGAATCAATCACCAACGGCCCTAATCACCCTTGTGTCGCAATGG
>DASUAR010000343.1:0-4742 GCA_035763685.1 Actinocrinis sp.
TGAGGACGCTCCGGCCGCACGCCCAGGCTCGTCGCGCAGTGAACCATCTGCGCCTGGCGGCGCGTGGCGATTCGCCATCACGATCCCCGACAAAGCGGCGGCCGGATCGTTGCCTTGATACATTCCCCAACACCGCCTAACTGACGGCGCGTCAACCGCGGGCGAGGGCCCGCACCAGCATCGCCGAAGGCACCGGACGTGCGCCCGAACGGCGTACCCCGTCGGCCACCTCGCGGTCTGATGAGACGACGATCAGCGGCCGGCCCTGTGGCTCGGCGGCCACCAGCCGGCGGATGAGCTCGTCGGCGATCTCGCCGGGATGCGAGAACAGCACCCGCACGCCCTTGTGTTGCGGCACCGGCACCGGCCCGCCGAGTTCCGCGCCGTCGAACACACAGGTGATCTCGGCTCCGGTGCGCGCCGCCATCGATCCGAGGCCGCGCAGCAGCCGGACCCGCTGCTCGTGCAGCGAGAGGGTCGGGTAGGCCGTCTTCGTGACGTTGTAGCCGTCGATGACCATATGAGCGCGCGGCAAGGCGAGCAGTTGGTCGAGAACCGCCGGGTCGTCCTGCGAGCGGGCCTTGCCCTGGATGTCACCCGTTCCGGGCGCGACCGGGCGCAGCGCGTCCACGGTATCGGCCGGGCGCTGCTCGGTCGGCGAGAGCGCGAGTTCGCGGCGCAGGCCGGTGGCGGCCTCGGAGATGGTCTCCAGCAGCAGCCGCAGCCGGACCTCGCCCGCGCTGCGGTTCTCGCGCACGCTGCGCCGCGCGGCCTCCAGAGCGGCCTCGGCGTCGGCGAGCCGCGCCCGGACCCTGCGCAGCTCGCTGTCGGCCTGTGAGACGGCTCCAGCGGCCTCGGTGCGCGCCTCCTGAACCTCGGCTTGCGCCCGGCGCGCCTCGGCCTGCGCGCGCCGCATGTCGGCTTCCAGCTGGCGGTTGCGGCGGCGTAGCGAGTCGCCCTCGCGGCGTTCCGCGACGATCTCTGCCTTAAGCCGCTCGATGTCGGCCTTGGCCGCGTCACGTAACGTGTCGATCTCTGCCTTGAGGCGCGCCACCTCGTCACCAAGGTGCTCGTCCGCGACGGCTCGCTCGGCGGCGCGGGCCGCCAGCTCGGCCTCCTCGACGACGCCCGGCCAGCCGGCCGGGCGCACCAGGTAGGCGAGGGCGGCGACGTCGCGCGGGTCGGCGGCGGCGGGCAGCACCCCGGCGTGGAACGCCTCGACGACCTCCGGGAAGGCGTCGCGGACCCGATCGGCGATCCGCCCGCGGAACACCGCGTCGGTCTCCACGGCCGCAGCCAGCGGCGTGGCCGCCAGCTTCGCGCGTTTCGGCGGGGCGAACCGCGCGAACGGGCGAAGCGCCGTCGGCAGTTGGATGAGGGGCAGCAGCCCGGCGGTCTCCGAGGCCAGCGCGACGACCCGCTGGCGCACCGCTTCGCTCAGCGGCGCGGAGAGCCGTTCGACCGGCGGGTCGGCCGGAGCGTCCGGCAGGGCGTCCGAATCCGCGGGCTCATCCGGCGCCGCAGCGGCTTCCTGCACGTCGGAGCGGTCCGCGGGCTCGGCGTCCGAGGAGTTCGGGGACGGCGGCCCGGCGGCGCCGGGGGTGCGCGCCTCCCGCTCCTCGCCGTCCACGTCAGCTCCTCTCATATTTCAAGGGTAGAGGGTGGATTCCCAGACGCGGGCTTCGTCACGCGCCCCGCGCGCGCCGCGAGTACTCACGGCGCGAAAAACCGCCTTCAAAGCCGGAAAATTGGGCAGACTCTGGGGCGTGGTGATCCCGATTCACGACAAGAATCCGGTGCGCCGGACCGCCTACGTCACGTATGCGCTGATCGCGCTGAACTTCGTGGTGTTCCTGGTCGGCCCGAGCGCCTCCGTGGTCGGCAGCCCCTCGCCGAGCCAGGCCTGCGTGCAGCAGCGCTACTTCGTCGAGCACGGGGCGATCCCGTACGAGCTGATCCACAATCAGCAGCTCGCCCCGGCGCAGGAGCCGAAGATCGCGGTGGACACGAACGCCGGCCGGGCGGTGTGCGTCTTCGGCGCGCTGCCGCACAAGGTGCCGTTCGAGTCGGTGCTCACCGCGATGTTCATTCACGCCGGATGGCTGCACCTGCTCGGGAACATGCTGTTCCTCTACGTCTTCGGCAACAACGTCGAAGATCGGCTCGGCCGATTCCACTTCCTGTTGTTCTATCTGGTCGGCGGCTATATCGCGACGTACGCCTTCGCGCTTCTCAATCCGAACGCGGTAACGCCACTTGTCGGTGCGTCAGGTGCGATCGCTGCGGCGTTGGGCTCTTATCTCTACCTGTTCCCGAAGGCGAAAGTCACCAGCCTGGTGCCCTTCCTCTTCTTCATCCCGCTGCGCTTCCCGGCCTGGCTGGTACTCGGCTCGTGGTTCGTGTTGCAGCTGCCCTCGATCCAGCACCTGATCGGCGTGCCGACGGACACGACGGTGGCGTACGTGGCGCACGTCGCGGGATTCCTCGCCGGATTCCTCTACACGATGGCCGTGGCCGGGCGCAGACGAGCCGGGCCGCCACCGCCGTCGGTGCCACCACCGGACTGGCAACGCATGCGGGCAAGCACGCCGCCGGGTTGGGGTCCGCGCGGCCCATCGGATCCCTACGGCTTTAGGGTGGCGGCATGGTCACAGCGATTGTCATGATCAAGACGGAAGTCGATCGGATTCCCGAGATCGCGCAGGAGGTCTCGGGGATCGAGGGGGTCAGCGAGGCGTACTCGGTGACCGGCGAGTGGAATCTGATCGCCATCGTGCGGGTGCGGCACCACGACGACCTCGCCGAGGTGATCCCCGGGCGGCTGAACAAGGTCGCGGGCATCGTGCGCACCGAGACGCACATCGCCTTCCGCGCCTACTCCTCGCACGATCTGGAGGCGGCCTTCGCGCTCGGCTTCGAGTGACGGGCACGCAGTCACACCGCGGGCAGGCAGCAAGCCGCAGCCCTCCCGGCCGGAAGCCGGGAGAGCTGCGTGGTGAAGCGCGGCGCGGTCGCCGTCAGTGGTGGCCGCTGGTGATCGACTCGTGGTACTCCTCCACGGACGGCTTCTCGATCCGCGTGCCGAAGTACCAGTGGGTGACCTTCGCGCGCAGCTTCGCCCGGCGCAGCTTCGGCGCGGGCACGCCGTTGGAGTCCGCGGTCTGCGCGATGCTCAGCGGCCGGTGCACGTCGTGCGAGGTCAGCTTGTACCGGTCGCCGTCCGAGAGCGGGGCGTGCACCTCGGAGAACTCGCCCTCCGGGGAGCGGATGATGATGCCCGCCTCGCGGCCGTGCAGCACCTTGTCCCGGTCCGCGCGCTGCAGGCCGAAGCAGATGCGGCGGGTGATCCAGTACGCGAACGCCGGGCCGGCGAAGATCAGCACCCGCCCTGCCCAGGTGATCCACTCGAGCGACAGGTGGAAGTGCGTCGCGATCAGGTCGTTGCCGCCGACGAACCACAGCACGCCGTAGAAGGTGCAGCCCGCCACGCCGATCGCGGTACGGGTCGGCATGTTGCGCGGCCGGTCCAGGATGTGGTGCTCACGCTTGTCCCCGGT
Source organism: Actinocrinis sp. (assembly GCA_035763685.1). Lineage (GTDB taxonomy): Bacteria > Actinomycetota > Actinomycetes > Streptomycetales > Catenulisporaceae > Actinocrinis. Next base: position 3,558 of record DASUAR010000343.1, read on the forward strand.
AACCCAGGCCTCGATGAACGGGTACACGGCCAATCCCGTGAACAGGATGCCAGGCACGATCAACGATGGGACGAGCACGTTGAGCGAGAGCGTGTGCCCAAGGAAGTTGAACTCCAGGTTGGGCATCATGCGCAGCGCGCCTTCGAGGAACCCGATGTACCAGTCAGGCTGCGATCCCGCGGTGATCTCGTTCGGCACGTACGGCCCGTACGTCCAGATCGGGTTGATCGAGACCAGCCCGGACAGCAGCGAGATGATGCCGAAGACCAGGAAGAAGAACCCGCCCGCCTTCGCGGTGTACACCGGCAGCAGCGGCAGGCCGACCACGTTCTCGTTGTTGCGCCCGGGACCGGCCCACTGGGTGTGCTTCTGGTAGAAGACCAGGATCAGGTGCACCGTGATCAGCGCCAGGATCAGGCCCGGCACGAGCAGGATGTGGATGGTGAACAGCCTCGGCACCAGGTCGTGCCCCGGGAACTGGCCGCCGAACAGGAAGAACGAGATGTAGGTGCCGACGATCGGGATCGAGAGCACGACGCCCTCGGCGATGCGCAGGCCGGTACCGGAGAGCAGGTCGTCCGGCAGCGAGTAGCCGGCGAAGCCCTCGAGCAGCGCCATCACGAACAGGCCGAAGCCGATGATCCAGTTCAGCTCGCGCGGCTTGCGGAACGCGCCGGTGAAGAAGATGCGCAGCATGTGCACCGTGATCGCCATCACGAACACCAGCGCGGCCCAGTGGTGGATCTGCCGCATCAGCAGCCCGCCGCGCACGTCGAACGAGATGTTCACGGTGGAGGCGTACGCCTCGGACATCCTGATGCCGTCGAGCGGGGTGTACGAACCGTTGTACGTCACTTCGTTCATCGACGGAGTGAAGAACAGGGTCAGGAAGATCCCGGAGAGCAGCAGGATGATGAAGCTGTAGAGCGCGATCTCGCCGAGCATGAAGGACCAGTGGTCCGGGAAGATCTTGCGCAGGTTCTTCTTCGCCGCGCCGGCGATGCCGAGTCGCTGGTCCAGATAGTCCGCGGCCTTGCCGGCGAGCGTGGTCGGCGCCACGCCGTCGGCGAAATCGGCCGAGTGCGGGGTGGTGGCGGTCATCCGCGCTCCCAGAAGCTCGGGCCGACCGGCTGGTCGAAGTCGCTCTTGGCGACCAGGTAGCCGTCGGCGTCTACGGTGATCGGC
>DASUAR010000344.1:0-9333 GCA_035763685.1 Actinocrinis sp.
CCTGAACACGCTGGTCGGCAACACCGAGTCGGCCAACGGGTTCAACTACCTGCCCTGCACGGTCGACCAGCCGAACTCGGCCAACCGCTGCAACACCTACAACGACGCGAACTGGGCCTCCCCGGTCTGGGTCGGGCAGAATCAGTGGTCGACGATGCTGATGGGCGGCACGCTCAACGGCGTGGTCGGCGACCCGGCGCAGGCGGACAACATGTACGCCTGGGGCTTCGCGCGGCTCGCGTCCAACGGCCTGCCGTACCCGACCTTCGGCGCGTTCAACGGTTATTCGACCGCTTACAACACCGCCTACGCGAACGACGGGCTCTACGGCACGAACTACCGCGACCTGCCGATCACCAGCTACGCCTGGCAGATCTCGACCACCACCGGCGGACCCAACGCCTGGTGGGAGGCGAACGGCTCGGGACCGAGCTCAAGCAACCCGTGGATCGGCAACCACGCCGGTCCGGAGTTCGGCGCCTGCCCTTACGCCTGGCCGATTTCCGCCCAGCAGGAGGGTCTGCTCCAGTCGATCGTCGCCGAGGGGCTGTCCTCGACCGGCAGCGGACCGTACACATTCACCCGCCCGCTGTACATCGGTCGCGGCGTTCCGAACACCTGGATCGCGTCCGGGCAGACGATCTCCGCGAGCAACCTGACTACGTCCTATGACATGAGCAGCGGCTCGCGCAGCACGTATGGCGTGTCGATCGCGGTGACCAAGCCGTCGACGCGGGTGGTGACCGTCAACCTCTCCGGCAGCCTGCCGGGCGGCGCGGTGCTGATCCAGCTGCCGATCTTCAACTCGGTCGGCGTGTCCTCGGTCAGCGGCGGAACGTACAACTCGAGTACCCACACGGTCACCGCGACCTCGGGGGCGACACAGGTGGTGATCACCCTGGCCAGCTGACGGCCTTCCCAAGCACGCCGGTAAGCAGTACCAGCGGTCCGGATTCGCTCGGACAGCCGGGGCGGCGGTTCGCGGCCGCCGCCCCGGCGCCGGACCTATATGACAGAGGACTGACGTACGATGAGCCGGCACGGCACCGTCTCGATGCCCGCGGTCGGGCGGCCGCCGATCGCGTCGAGCAGCCGCAGCGCCGCGATCCGGCCGATCTCGGCCAGGTTGAGGTCGACCGTGGTCAGCGGCGGGCGGCTTGCGGCCGCGATCAGCTCCCAGTTGTCGTAGCCGACCAGGGCCACGTCCTCGGGGATTCGGACCGCGGCCTCGCGCAGCGCGTCGGCGACCCCGCGCGCGATCAGGTCGTTGCCGCAGAAGATCGCGTCGCAGTCCGGATCGGCGCGCAGAATCAGGCCGGCCGCGTGCCGGCCCCACAGCTCGGTCCACTCGCCGTGATACGTCCGGCCGCCACACAGTTCGAGTCCTGACTCAGCCAGCCGCAGCCGGGCCTGCTCGGCGCGCACGGCCGCGGCGGCATGATGCGCGGGGCCGGTGATGTGGGCGATACGGGTACGGCCGGAGTCGATCAGGTGCGCCACCGCCAGGCGCGCGCCTCCGGCTTCATCGGGCACGACCGAGGCGTCACGCGGGTCGGTGGACGGGCCGAGCGCGTACACGGTGGGCACGGAGGGCCGCCCGGCCAGCGGCGGGCGCGGGTCGGTGCGGCGTCCGGTGACGATGATCCCGTCGATCCGCCGGGCCAGCAGGGTACGTAGATGGTGCTGTTCGCGGATCACGTCGCCGCGGCTGTCGCACAGCAGCACCGAGATCTGTTCCGGACCGAGCGCGTCCTCGGCGCCGAGCAGCACCGGAATGCTGAAGCGGCCGATGCTGTCGGTGGTCAGCAGGCCCACGGTCCAGCTGCGCCCGGCGAGCAGGCCGCGGGCCAGCGGGTTCGGCTGGAAGTTCAGCTGCTCGGCGGCCTCGAGCACGCGCTGCCTGGTCTCCGGGCGCAGCCGGCCGCGGTTGTTGAGCGCCTTCGAGGCGGTGCCGACGGTGACCCCGGCGAGCGCCGCCACATCGCCCAGCGTCGGCGGAGCGGAGCCGGATTGGCGCTGACCAGGCGGAGCCGAGCCCGACTGGCGCCGTGTCGACGCAGCCCCCGCCTTCTTCACGGCACGCGGCGGCGGCGAGGCGCCGCCATTACCGTCGTCGGCTTGATCGCCCGGGGCCGGCTCAGCCGGGAAACTTTCAACGGCATCGCCCGCGGACTGCGGCTGCGCTGACGACCCAAGATCTTCGGTGCGTGCTGCTTCCAGCTCTGCCATCGGACAAACCCTTTCCCGCCGCCAGCGGCAAGGATCTCACAGCGGCAAGCCGTCTCACAGAGTCTTGACGCAGCGGGCCCGGCAGCCTACCTTCCCGGATAGGAAAAGGTTTTCCTTCCTTTTCCGAACCAGCAGTCCGACGAGGCCCCAGCGCGCCTCGCCGATCATGTCCCTCCTCGAGTCCAGGGAGCCGAGCGTGGCCACTCGTCCGCAGTCAACGGCAGCGCATCGCGCCGGCCCGCTGCAGCCGACTGCCGACGCGCGGTGCGCTCTACGCCCGGTCGGAAGGTCGCGCATCACCGGCGGCTTCTGGGAGGAGCGGCGCCGGATCAACGCCGCGGTGTGTATTCCGCAGGGTCCTGCGTTACTTGAGTCGGCCGGGAACCTGCACAATCTGCGGCTCGCGGCCGGGCAGGCAGAGGGCGAATACCGGGGCGTGCACCCTTTCCTCGACACCGACGTGTACAAGTGGCTGGAGGCCGCCGCCTGGCAGGCTGCTGATACCGATGCCGCCCCCGAGATCGACGCGATGATCTCGTTGATCGCCGCGGCGCAGCAGCCAGACGGATACCTCAACAGCTGGTTTCAGGTGGTGAAGGGCGGCGAGCGCTACCGCGATCTGCGGTGGGGCCACGAGCTGTACTGCGCCGGCCATCTGATCCAGGCCGGGATCGCGCTGCACCGCAGCACCGGGCGCGCCGAGCTGTTGGACATCGCGCGCCGGTTCGCGGACCAGATCGACTCGACTTTCGGTCCCGGCAAGGCGATCGACGGCGTGTGCGGCCACCCCGAGGTGGAGACCGCGCTGGTCGAGCTCTACCGGGAGACCGGCGAGCCGCGTTACCTCTCCCTCGCGCGCTACTTCGTCGATCGCCGCGGGCACGGCCTGCTGGCTCCGAAGGATCGGCGCGCCGCGGAAGCCGGACCGGCGTACTGCCAGGACCATGTCCCGGTGCGCGAGGCCACCGAGGTCGCCGGTCACGCGGTACGCCAGCTGTACTTGCTCGCCGGGGTCGCCGACGTGGCCGCGGAAGCCGGCGATCCGCAGCTGCGGGCCGCGGCCGAGCGACTGTGGGCGGAGATGGTCGCGCGCAAGACGCATCTGACCGGCGGGCTCGGCGCGCACCACGACGAAGAGGACTTCGGCGATCCGTACGAGTTGCCGAACGAGCGGGCCTACTGCGAGACCTGCGCCGCGGTCGCGTCCGTGCAGTGGAGCTGGCGGATGGCCCTGATGACCGGTCAGGCGAAGTACTCGGATCTGATTGAGCGCACGCTCTACAACGCGGTTCTGGCGGGGGTTTCGCTGGACGGCGAGAGCTGGCTGTATGTCAATCCTCTTCAGGTGCGAGACGGCTACCGGCACCCGGACGGCGATCACGGCGTGCGCCGCGTCGCGTGGTTCCGCTGCGCCTGCTGCCCACCCAACGTGATGCGGCTGCTGGCCAGCTTGCCGCACTACTTCGCCTCGGCTGACGACTCCGGGCTTCAGCTGCACCAGTACGCGACTGGACGCTTCGGCGACGAGCGCGCACAGGGCGCGTTCGCGGTGCGCGTGGTAACCGATTACCCCTGGAACGGCCGGATCTCAATCGTCGTGGACGAATGCCCCGCCGAGGGCACGCCGTGGACGCTGTCGCTGCGCATCCCGTTGTGGTGCGACGGTTTCCGGCTCGTCATCGAGGGCGAGCCGACTGAAGCAGTACCCGAAGACGGCTGGCTTCGCCTGCGCCGCGCCTGGCGCCCGGGCGACGCCCTGGAGCTCGAACTCTGCCTCGAGCCACGGCTCGCCGTCGCCGATCCGCGGGTCGACTCCGTGCGCGGCTGTGTGGCGATCGAGCGCGGACCGCTGGTGTATTGCGTCGAAGGGGTCGATCATCCCGGCGGCGGCCTGGACGACCTGCTTTTCGACCCGGCGCCCGGGCTCACCGAAAAGCACGATCCGGCCTTGCTCGGCGGCGTGACGGTGCTGCACGGCTCGGGCCTGCGCCGCGGAACCGCGGCCCTGGACGGCGCACGAGGGGGAGGGGACGGTGCGGCCACCTGGTGGCCGTACCGCAGCCTCGGACGAGTGATTCGCGCGAACGCCCGCGCTGGCGCGGGCATCGGCGCCGAACAGTTCGAACTGACTGCGATCCCTTATTACGCGTGGGCGAACCGAGAGGACGGCCCGATGCGGGTCTGGCTGCCCACGTCCTGACACAGACTCCGCTGCCGCTGCACGGTGCCCGCGGCGGCAGCGGCTTAATCAACCGATTCGGAATACACGAGGAGGAAACGCCGACAAATTGACCGGAGGCCGGCCGAACCGTTCGGCTCAGGTCGTCATACGGGCTCCTGCCGCTGGGGAACCGCGAATTCCCCGGTCGGCAGGAGCGCCTAAGAGGGTGCGCGGGTAGGAGTGCGGGATCAGTCCCAGGACCAGTGCTGGTGTGCTTGACCGCCACAGGGTTCGAAGTCGAGCTGCGTACCGTCGCTGTCTCCCGGCGCGTTCAGGCACAGGCCCGAGTGATCGCCGACGATCGAGCCGTCGGATCGCATGGTCCAGCGCTGATGCGATTGGCTGCCGCAGGTGAACAGTTCCGGGTGCGTGCCGGTCGCGCCCGCCGAGGCGGCGTCGTCGAGGCAGTACTGCCCGCCGTCGATGGTCAGCTGTCCGGTCGTCGCCAGCGTGAACACTTGGTTGGCTCCGTTGTTGCAGGTCCAGATCTGCTCCACCACCCCGTTGGCGTAGTAGCCGCCCGAGGTGTCAAGGCAGGTACCAGAACCCTGATTGTACAGCCGGCCGGTGTGGCTCACTTGCGGGGCGGAACTCGACGGGCTCGGCGCAGCGGAGGCCGAGGCTGATGCCACTGGTGACGCGCTGGGCCGGGACGGGCTTGCCGAAGGGGTCGCCGACGCGGTTTTGCCCGCCGTCGCGGACGTGGTCGCAGCCGGCGTGCCCGTCGGCTGCCCGATAGCAGAGCTTTGCGATGTTGGACTGCCGACCGGGTCGCCGATGCCCACCCGCGTCGGCAGCGTCGATGCGTCCGCGCGCGGAGAACCGTGCGTAGTCAGCCCATACGTGATGAACGCCGCGAGCGCGACGCCACAGAGCGCGGCGGCGATGATCGTCCACGGTCGAGTGCCGCGGGCCCTCCCAGCGAAATGCCCGGCGTCACGAGCCGCGACTACCCCGCCGGCTCGCCGCGTGACCGCTGTTCCACGCCGCTCCAGCCGCGCGGGCAGTAGATCATGCCCCGATGTGGGTCCGCCGTCGCCGAAGAAACCGAGATCCGGGCCGGCGGTGACCTCGACCGGTGGCGCCGGGGGCACCGTTTCGAGCACGTCGACGACGTGGTCGCCGGCTTGCCGTAGTACCGCTGCGAAGTCCGCGGCGGACGGCCGATGCCGCGGATTCTCATCGAGGCAGGCGGTAAGCGCGTCGGCCACCGAGTCCGGCAGTTCGGCGGGCAGCGACACCACTGCGGACGCATCACGCCGCGCGTGCCCCTGTGGCTTTCGGCCAAGCGGCGGCTCGCCGGTCAGTGCCTCGTAGAGCACAACCGCGGCGGCATATACGTCGGCGGATTCGGTCGGCGCCTCCCCCGCGCCGAGTTCCGGTGCGACGTACTGTGCGCCTGCGTTCGCGTCCGCGGCCTGTGATGTCATGATCTGCTGCACTGCGGCCCGGCCAAGCAGCGCGGCCATGCCGAAATCGGTCACCCGCAGGGCGATCTCGGTCTCTAGATCTGATTCGAGAAGCAGATTCGACGGCTTCACGTCGCCGTGCGCGACACCGACGTGCCGCGCGGCCGAAAGCGCATCGCACAGTTGCGCGGTAAGCGAAAGTGCCGCGCCGATCGGAATCGTGCCCTGCCGATCAAGCAGCGCGCGCAGATTCTCACCGGGCACCAGCCGCGAAATCAGCGCCACGGAATCGTCTTGCTCCACGATGTCGTCGACCGGGACGATGTTCGGGTGCGTCAGCTGGCTGATCCAGGCGACCGTGGCGCGCATCCTGGCCAGCGCGCCCTCGTCCTGGACCAGTTCAGGGCGCAGCAATTTCACCGCGCATTCGGCCGCGGCGCCCTCGTCTTGCGCGCGCCAGACCTCCCCGGCGATCCCCACGCCGAGCCGATCAAGCAGCGTATAGCGACCGCCCAGCAGCCGCCCGGGATCCGGCATGTCAAGCCCCGTCATCATGAACACTAGGTACTAAAAGCGGATTGATTAACCCCGGCCTGCGCGTAAGGCAATATTCGGCAAACTGCGCCGCGCGTCAACCCTTTCATCCTGTCAGCGCCGCATGACACTGTGCGAAAGTAGTCGTTCGCATGTTCGCATGTTCGTAAGCGCAAAGCGCCGCGCCGCCCGAGAATTCAGGCGACACGGCGCCGTCGCGCCAAGCCGTCCGGTTGGCCGTGCATAAGAAGGAGCGCTGGGGCCGCGCTACTTGTTACACATGGCTTAGCGGGTGCGCGGGCAGGCTGCCGCACCCTCTTAGCCGCGCAACAGCTGACGGGCCATCACCACGCGCTGGACCTGGTTCGTGCCCTCGTAAATCTGGGTGATCTTCGCGTCACGCATCATCCGCTCCAGCGGGTAATCCTGCGTGTAGCCGTAGCCGCCGAGCAGCTGCACCGCGTCCGTGGTGATCTCCATCGCCGCGTCGGAGGCGAAGCACTTCGCGGCCGCGCCGTAGAAGGTCAGGTCCGCGTCGTTGCGCTCGGACTTGGCCGCCGCGGCATAAGTGAGCTGGCGCGCGGCGGCGATCTTCATGCCCATGTCGGCGAGCATGAACTGAACGCCCTGCAACTGCGCGATCGGCTTTCCGAACTGCTTGCGCTGCTTGACGTACTCGGCCGCGTAGTCGAGAGCGCCCTGCGCCACGCCGAGCGCCTGCGCCGCGATGGTGACGCGGGTGTGGTCCAGCGTGCGCATCGCGGTCCGGAAACCGGTGCCCGGCTCACCGATGATCCGGTCACCCGGAATCCACACATCGTCGAAGTACAGCTCGCGGGTCGGCGAACCCTTGATGCCGAGTTTCTTCTCCTTCGCGCCGAAGGTGAAGCCCTCGTCGCTCTTCTCCAGCACGAAGGCCGAGATGCCCTTGGTGCCTATGCCCGGCTCGGTGACCGCCATGACCGTGTAGTACTCGGAGACGCCCGCGTTGGTGATCCAGCGCTTGACGCCGTTGAGCCGCCAGCCGTCGCCGTCGCGGACCGCGCGCGTGGTCATGCCGCCGGCGTCGGATCCGGCCTCGGGCTCGGAAAGCGCGTAGGAGAACATCGCGCGGCCCTCGGCGACCGGACGCAGGTACTTCTCCTTCAACTCCTCGGACCCGGACAGGATGATCGGCATCGTGCCCAGCTTGTTGACCGCCGGGATGAGCGAGGACGAGACGCAGGCGCGCGCGACCTCCTCGATGACGATGCAGGTCGCCAGGGCGTCCGCCCCGGCGCCGCCGTACTGCTCCGGGATGTGGATCGCGTGCATGTCCGCGGCGTGCAGCGCGTCATGCGCCTCCTGCGGATAGCGCGCCTCGTCATCCACGGCGGCGGCGTACGGTGCGATCTTCGTCTCGACGAGGGAGCGCACCGACTCACGCAGCAGCTCGTGCTCCTCGCGGACGGTGAATAGGTCGAAGTCCTGGTCCTGGGTCACCCCGCCATTGTTACTCACCGGTATTCCGCACGCCAGCCCCGGCTACCTGGACTACAGCGGGGCGCGACTCACCCTCACCGGCTAATGTCGGTCGCACGCACCGGCGGATCGAAAAGGGGAGGGCACGTGGCCGCACGGATCACTGTGATCGGCACCGGATACCTCGGCGCCACGCACGCGGCCTGCATGGCCGAGCTGGGCTACGAGGTGCTGGGCCTGGATGTGGACGCGGAGAAGATCGCCGCGCTCACCGCGGGCGCGGTGCCCTTCTACGAACCGGGCCTTGACGAGCTGCTGGCCAAGCACGTCGCGACCGGCCGGCTGCGCTTCACCACCTCATACGCCGAGGTCGCCGGGTTCGGTGCGGACGTGCACTTCATCTGCGTGAACACCCCGCAGCGCAAGGGCGAGTACGCGGCGGACCTGCGGTACGTGGAGTCGGTGGTCGACGCGCTCGCCCCGCTCCTGGATCAGCCGACGGTGGTCGCCGGCAAGTCGACGGTCCCGGCCGGAACGGCGGTCCGACTGGCCGAGCGCTTCGCGCAGCTGGCCCCGGCGGGCGCGGCCGTGGAGCTGGCCTGGAACCCGGAATTCCTGCGTGAGGGCTACGCGGTCGGCGACACGTTGCGGCCGGACCGGTTGGTGATCGGAGTCGCATCGCAGCGTGCTGAAGCAGCGCTGCGGGACGTGTACACGCCGCTGACCGACGCCGGCGTGCCGATGGTGGTCACCGACTTGGCGACGGCCGAGCTGGTGAAGAACGCGGCGAACGCGTTCCTGTCCACGAAGATCTCCTTCATCAACGCGATGGCAGAGGTCTGCGAGGCGGCGGGCGGCGACGTGATGAAGCTGTCCGAGGCGCTGTCCTATGACGCGCGGATCGGCGGCAAGTTCCTGGTGCCGGGCCTCGGCTTCGGCGGCGGCTGCCTGCCGAAGGACATCAGGGCCTTCATGGCGCGCGCCGGGGAGCTGGGCGTGGACCAGGCGCTGGCCTTCCTCAAGGAGGTCGACGAGATCAACATGCGTCGTCGGGTGCGGATGGTGGACCTGGCCCGCGAGCAGTGCGACGGCTCGTTCCTCGGCAAGCGGGTCGCCGTGTGGGGCGCGGCGTTCAAGCCGAACTCGGACGACGTGCGCGACTCCCCGGCGCTCAACGTGGCGGCGTCGATCCTGCTGCAGGGCGCGCAGGTGACCGTCTACGACCCCAAGGCGAATGACAACGCGGCGAAGCTGTTCCCGACGCTGGCGTATGCGGATTCCGCGCTGGAGGCGGCCCGCGGCGCGCACGTGATCCTGCACCTGACGGAGTGGCAGGAGTTCCGCGAACTGGACCCGGAGGAGGTCGGCAAGGTCACGTCGCTGCGGCGGATCGTGGACGGGCGCAACGCGCTGTCGGCGCAGCGGTGGCACGAGGCTGGCTGGACGTACCGCGCGCTGGGCCGTCCGGTCGTCGGCTAG
>DASUAR010000345.1:0-3296 GCA_035763685.1 Actinocrinis sp.
ACCACTTGCACCAGCTCCCAGCCGTCCTGGCCCCAGTTGTCCAGGATCTGCTTCGTCGCGTGCACCAGCAACGGCACGGTCACGTACTCCCACTGTTTCGCCATGGCCAGAGCCTAACGGGTAGGCAGGTGGCGCAGCGCCTCGATACGCGGCGGGAGGTTAGGCTCGTTCTCGTGACGAATGCAGCCGAGACGCGGCGCGCGAAGCCGGACTGGCCCGCCGTCCGCCTGCACGTGGTCACCGGCAAGGGCGGCACGGGCAAGACGACCGTCGCGGCGGCCCTGGCGCTGGCTCTGGCGGCCGGCGGGAAACGGCCGGGCGATCGACGGGTTCTGCTGGTCGAGGTGGAGGGGCGGCAGGGGCTCGCGCAGCTCTTCGACGCCGAGCCGGTGGCGTATGAGGAGCGCCGGGTCGCGGTCACCCCGGACGGCGGCGAGGTTTGGGCGCAGTCCCTTGATGCCGAGCAGGCGCTGCTCGAATACCTCGACATGTTCTACAAGCTCGGCCCAGCGGCGCGCGTGCTGCGGCGGTTCGGTGCGATCGACTTCGCGACGACTATCGCGCCGGGAATCCGTGACGTGCTGTTGACCGGTAAGACGTGCGAGGCGGTACGGCGTCGGGCCAGCCATACGCACGCCGGGCATGGCCAAAGCGGCCACGGGCACGGTGCGCAGCACGGGCATGACCGGACTAAGCAGCCGCAAGACCGAGTCTTCGACTATGACGCGGTAGTCATGGACGCGCCGCCGACCGGGCGGATCACCCGGTTCCTGAACGTGAACTCGGAGGTCTCCGGGCTTGCGCGGGTCGGCCCGATCCGCAATCAGGCCGACGCGGTGATGCGGGTGCTCACCAGCGCGCAGACCGCGGTGCACTTCGTCACGCTGCTGGAGGAGATGCCCGTGCAGGAGACGCTGGACGGCTTCGCCGAGCTGCGCGCCGCCGGACTGCCGACCGGCGGGGTGATGGTGAATCAGGCGCGGCCGGTGGTGCTGCCCGAGGACCGGCTGAAGAAGGCGGCGCAGCCAGGCGGCCTTGATCCCGCGGAGCTGGAGGCCGGGCTCGCTCCGGTCGGTCTGGCCGATCCGGAGGTGGTCACGGCGCTGTCCGAGCTGGCCACCGAGCACGCGCAGCGGGTCCTGTTGGAGGCCGGTCAGCGCGAGGAGCTGAGCGCCACCGAGGCCCCGATGTACGAGCTGCCGCTGCTGACCGACGGGGTCGACCGCGTCGGGCTCGATCTGCTGGCTGGTCAGTTGCGGCGGCAGGGGGCGGCGTGAGCGGCGGCAGGGCGAACGGGAATGGCGTGAAACGGGGCCGGGTAGAACGAGTGGGCGTAGAACAGGACGGTGTGGAACAAGGCAGTGTGGAACAAGACGGCGTGCAGGATGGTGTGAGCGGATCCGGCACCGAGGACACGGCCGGGCATCTGAATCTGGACCGGCTGCTGGACGCGCCGGAGACCAAGATCGTGGTGTGCTGCGGCTCCGGCGGCGTCGGCAAGACGACCACGGCCGCGGCGTTCGCGTTGCGCGCGGCCGAGCGTGGCCGCGACGTGGTGGTGCTCACCATCGACCCGGCGCGGCGGCTGGCGCAGTCGCTCGGGCTCACCGAGCTGGACAACACTCCGCGCGAGGTGCCCGGGATCGACCGGTCGAAGGGCGGCAGGCTGCACGCGATGATGCTCGACATGAAGCGGACCTTCGACGAGATCGTGCTCGATCACGCGGATCCGCAGCGGGCCGAGCAGATCCTGGCGAACCCCTTCTATCAGTCGCTGTCCGCGAGCTTCGCCGGCACGCAGGAGTACATGGCGATGGAGAAGCTCGGGCAGCTGCGCTCACACGGCGAGTGGGACCTGATCGTGGTGGACACGCCGCCGAGCCGATCCGCGCTGGACTTCCTGGACGCCCCGGAGCGCCTCGGCTCCTTTCTCGACGGCCGGCTGATCAGGATCCTGTCGGCGCCCGCGAAGGTGGGCGGCATGGGCGCGTTCAAGCTGCTGACCGGCGGGGTCAGCCTGGTGACCGGCGCGCTGGGCAAGATCCTCGGTTCGACGCTGCTCGGCGAGGTGCAGTCCTTCGTCGCCGCGCTGGACACCATGTTCGGCGGTTTCCGCGAGCGCGCCGAGCGGACGTATCAGCTGTTGCAGACCGAGGGGACTGCGTTCGTCGTGGTCGCCGCGCCGGAGCCGGACGCGCTGCGTGAGGCCTCTTATTTCACGCGGCGGCTGGCCACGGACAAGATGCCGCTGGCCGGACTGGTGCTGAACCGGGTGCACCGGCCGCAAGCGGATATCACCGCGGAGCGGGCGCTGGCCGCGGCCGAGGAGCTGACCAACGGCAAGGCCCGGAAGCGCACGACGCGTAAGAACGGGACCGGGGCGAATGGAGCCAGGGGCAACGGCGCCGAGACGCCGCTGTCTGCGACCGAGGAGGCGCAGGCCGCGCAGTTGGCGGCCGCGTTGCTGCGGCTGCACGCGGAGCGCGTTGTGCAGTCGCGTCGGGAACACCGGCTGACCGGCCGCTTTCTGGCCAGCCATCCCGGCATCGCGATGCTCGAACTGCCCGCGCAGGCGGAGGACATCCACGACCTGGACGGCCTGCGCGAGATCATCGCGCGTTCGGCCTGACGACGGTGGCGGCGCGGTGCCGCCTGCGATCCGGCTGGAGGGTGGAGAGCCGGTCGGAAGCCTTGCGGACGATCGTGGATCGTCGAGGCCGTCAGTCCGTGGTCCGTTCGGGACGTCGATTGCCAGGGCACCGTCCTATCCGACGGCGCGGGCACAGTCCGTACCTCTTGGTGCTCTTACGCTGCTCGCCGAGACGTCGTCGCGACAGGACGCCATTGAGCAGCGCGGTCAACAGAAGCGGGCAGCGACTCAGCCGCCGGCGGTGAACACCGTCGTGCGCTGCCGCGAAAGGTATGCCTCCCGCTTGCCCTCAAGCACCTTGCGCCACGAGCGCACATCGGGCCGGCGCCGCAACAGCGCGCGCCGCTCACGCTCGGTCATCCCGCCCCACACGCCGAACTCGACCCGATTGTCGAGCGCATCCGCGAGGCATTCGGTGCGCACCGGGCACGCCGCACACACCGTCTTCGCCCGGTTCTGCGCGGCGCCCTGGACGAACAGCTCGTCGGGGTCCATGCCCCGGCAGGCAGCCGCTATCGTCCAGTCCTCCACCCAGTTCCTGACCGCGGTCGCCGCGGCGGCCATCACGTTCACCGACTCTTCACTCTCCGACCCTGCCATCATCTCCGGTGCCGTCCTCTCAGCATCGAGGCTCCCCCAACGGCGG